>JBEHXI010000004.1:0-75696 GCA_048498775.1 Actinomycetota bacterium
TCGGCGCGGACCGCGCGGTACCCCTCGCGCCAGAAGGACGCCAGGTCCGCGGTGACCGCCGCGGGCCGCCCGGCCGGGGACAGCAGGTGCACCAGCACCGGGACCCGGCCGCCCGCGATCCGAGGGGTCTCCTGCAGGCCGAACAGCTCCTGCAGCTTGACGGCGAGCACCGGCTGCTCCCCGGAGTAGTCCACCCGGATCCGCGAGCCGCTGGGCACCTCGATGCGCTCCGGCGCCAGTTCGTCCAGGCGCGCCGCGTCCCCGGTCGCCCACGGCAGCAGCCGGGACAGCGCGGCGCCGGCGTTCACCCGGGCCAGGTCGGCCCGGCCCCGGGCACCGTCCAGCTCAGGGCCGAGCCACGCGTCCACACCGGCCAGCAGCGCCTCGTCCGAGACATCCGGCCACGGCGGGCCCAGCGTCCGGCGCAGGAACGCCAGCCGGTCCCGCAGCGCCCGCGCGTCCCGCTCCCAGCGCAGCAGCCCGAGCCCCTCCTGCCGCAGGCCGTCCACCAGCGCCGCCCGCACCAGCTCCGGAGCGGGTGAGCGCAGCGGCCGCGCCGACAGCTCCACCGCGCCCAGGGACTCCACCGCGCGGGCCACCACCTCCCCGCCGGACCAGCGGACCTCCTCGCGCACCGGTGACAGCAGGGGCGCCGCGGCGGTGCGCGCCCCCTCCTCGTCCAGCACCGCCGCCAGCCGTATCCGGGCCGACGCGGAACCGGCGGGCCGGTCCGCGACCGCGACGGCCAGCCACTCGGCCGCCGCGAGCCGGGAGTCCTCGGCGAGCCGGGCCGCCGTCCCGGAGGCCATCAGATATCCGCCGCCGCGCCGCCGCGCCACCCGTTCGGGGAAGGCCAGCGCGGCGACCAGCCCGGCCGCGGCGTCCTCCGTCAGCCCCGCGCCGGCGCCCTGCTCCGGCAGTGCCGCGGCCAGGCGCCGCGCCTCGGCCCGCCACCGCACCGGATAGCCGGCCCCGGCGCGTCCGCCGGAGTCGCGGCGTGCCCCGCGCCAGGCGGCGACCAGATCGTCCCCGTACTCCCGTGGCGGCTCCTCGGACAGCAGCGCGACCACCTCCGCGGCCCGCCGCGCCCCCACCAGCGGCGCACCGTCCAGCAGGGCCCGCGCGAGACGCGGGTGCACGCCCACCTCGGCCATCCGCGCGCCCCGCGCGGTCGCCCGGCCGTCCCGCGCCCCGACGGCGCCGACGGCCTCCAGCACCTGCCGCGCCGCCGCCATCGCGCCCGCCGGGGGAGCGTCCAGCAGGGCCAGCCCGGCCGCCTCCGGATCGCCCCAGCAGGCCGCCCGCAGGGCGAAACCGGTCAGGTCCGCCAGGGCGATCTCCGGGGCGGGACGGCGCGGCAGTCCTCCGTGCGCGGCCTGCGACCAGCAGCGGTACACCGTCCCCGGCGCCTCACGCCCGGCCCGCCCGGCCCGCTGGTCGGCCGCCGCCTGCGAGACCCGCACCGTGGTCAGCGAGCCCAGGCCGCGCGCGTGGTCGGTGCGCGGCTCCCGGGCGAGCCCGCTGTCGACGACCACCCGCACCCCGGGCACGGTCAGGCTGGACTCGGCCACCGACGTCGCCAGCAGCACCCGGCGCCCGCTGCCCGGGGCCAGCGCGGCGTCCTGCACCGCGGCCGGCGCCCGGCCGTGCACCTGCAGCACCTCGGCGCCCAGGCCGTCGGGCAGCGCCCGGGCCACCCGGGCGATCTCCCCGGTGCCGGGCAGGAAACACAGCACATCGCCGTCCCGCTCGCGCAGCGCCCGCCGCACCGTGGCCGCGACGTGCTCCAGCAGCGCCGGATCGACCCGCATCCCGTGCGGCGGCGCCACCGGCCGGTCCGGCGGCGCCCACACCACCTCCACCGGATGCGCCGTCCCGTGCGCCTCGACCACCGGGGCCGGACCCGCGGGCCCCTCGGGCGAGGCGCCGATCAGCGCCGCCCACGCGGCCGGGTCGCCGGTGGCGGAGGCCGCCACCACCCACAGGCCGGGCCGCAGGGTGGCCCGCACGTCCAGCAGGAAGGCCATGGCGGTGTCCGCGTCCAGGTGCCGCTCGTGACACTCGTCGAGGATCACGGCGTCCACCCCGGGCAGCTCCGGGTCGCGCTGGAGCCGCTGGAGCAGCACCCCGGTGGTGACGACCTCCACCACGGTGCGCGGACCGGCCCTGCGCTCGCCGCGGACCGCGAAGCCGACCCGGCCGCCCACCTCCTCGCCGAGCAGCCACGCCATCCGCCGGGCCGCCGCCCGCGCCGCCATCCGTCGCGGCTCGGCCACCACGACCCGCCGCGGTGCGGTGCCGTACCGCGGCAGCAGCCCGGCCAGCGCCAGCGGCACCAGCGTGGTCTTGCCGGTGCCCGGCGGCGCGGCGAGCACCGCCCCGCCGTGTTCCGCGAGGGCGGTCAGCAGGCCGGGGACGGCGGACGCCACCGGCAGGTCGAGCGCGTCGGTGCGGATCATGCCCGTCAGTCTCCCAGGCGGTCGCGAGGTCGGACCGGCGTCGGACCAGGCCGGTCGCGAGGTCAGTCGCGAGGTCAGTCGCGCACGCAGACGAAGATCGCCGTGCCCGGCAGCAGGGCGCCCCGCAGCGGCGACCAGCCGCCCCACTCCTGGCTGTTCCAGGCCGGCCACTCCGGTTCGACCAGGTCCACCAGCCGGAAACCGGCGCCGGCGATGTCGCGTACCCGGTCACCGAGGGTGCGGTGGTGCTCGACGTAGACCGCGCGGCCCTCCTCGTCCTGCTCCACATACGGGGTGCGGTCGAAGTAGGAGGCCGCCACGGTCAGGCCCTCGGGGCCGGGCTCGTCGGGGAACGCCCAGCGCACCGGGTGCGTCACCGAGAACACCCAGCGCCCGCCCGGCCGCAGCACCCGGGCGACCTCGCGCATCACCCGCGCGGAATCGGCCACGAACGGCAGCGCCCCGTACGCCGAACAGGCCAGGTCGAAGCTGCCCGCGGCGAAGGGCAGCGCGGTGGCGTCCGCCTGCACGAGCGGGAACGCGCCCCCGATGCGCCGGGCGTGCTGCAACTGACGGTGCGAGATGTCCAGCGCCACCGGGCGCGCCCCCTGCGCCGCCAGCCAGCGAGAGCACTGCGCCGCCCCGGCGCCGATCTCCAGCACCGTGCGCCCGGCCAGCCCGGCGGCCGGTCCGAGCAGGTGCGCCTGGGCCTCGTCCAGGCCCTCGGGTCCCCACACGAAGCGGTCGTCACCGAGGAACGCACCGTGTTCGGCCTGGTACTCGTCGGCGTTGCGGTCCCACCAGTGGCGGCTGGCCCGTCCGCTCTCCGTCTCGCCGGCGGTGCGCCGGGTGGCGTCGGGTTCGGCCTGATCGGTGCGGTCGGCGGGAGTCGGGTCTTGGATCATCGTGACAGTCGTCGTACTCTCGTTCCGGACCTGTGGCTGCTGGTGGCTGGTGGCTTTGCGTCGGGTTTGGGAGTTACGTCCCTGGTATGCCTCTTCGCGCATTGACCCTGCCCGGCTGCCCCCGTATGCTACAAGTTGCGCTGCGGGCCTGCGCGCCTCGGACCGAGCAGGCTGCGCTCGCACTCGTTGTAAACCCCTCGGTTATTGGGGCGAACCAACCTCACGGATGGGTCGTCTTGAGGCTGTCCGGTCTTCGGCAGTGCGATACGGGCTCCCGGCGTTGCAGTACCTACGACTCTCTGTCCGTACCGGAGCCCTTTCCCACATGACGAGCAGCACCGAGGCAACTCGAACCACCCAGCAGGTGGCGGTCAACGACATCGGTTCCGAGGAAGACTTCCTCGCCGCGATCGATGAGACGATCAAGTACTTCAACGACGGCGACATCGTGGATGGCGTGATCGTGAAGGTCGACCGGGACGAGGTCCTGCTCGACATCGGTTACAAGACCGAAGGCGTTATCCCGTCCCGCGAGCTCTCCATCAAGCACGACGTCGACCCCAACGAGGTCGTCGCCGTGGGCGATGAGATCGAGGCCCTCGTCCTCCAGAAGGAGGACAAGGAAGGCCGCCTGATCCTGTCCAAGAAGCGCGCCCAGTACGAGCGCGCCTGGGGCACGATCGAGAAGATCAAGGACGAGGACGGCATCGTCACCGGTACGGTCATCGAGGTCGTCAAGGGTGGTCTGATCCTCGACATCGGCCTGCGCGGCTTCCTGCCGGCCTCCCTGGTCGAGATGCGCCGTGTCCGCGACCTCCAGCCGTACGTCGGCAAGGAGCTCGAGGCCAAGATCATCGAGCTGGACAAGAACCGCAACAACGTGGTCCTCTCCCGCCGCGCCTGGCTGGAGCAGACCCAGAGCGAGGTCCGCCAGACCTTCCTCACCACCCTCCAGAAGGGGCAGGTCCGCTCCGGCGTCGTGTCCTCGATCGTCAACTTCGGTGCGTTCGTGGACCTCGGCGGCGTCGACGGTCTGGTGCACGTCTCCGAGCTGTCCTGGAAGCACATCGACCACCCCTCCGAGGTCGTCGAGGTCGGCCAGGAGGTCACGGTCGAGGTCCTGGACGTCGACATGGACCGCGAGCGCGTGTCCCTGTCGCTCAAGGCGACCCAGGAGGACCCGTGGCAGCAGTTCGCCCGGACCCACCAGATCGGCCAGGTCGTCCCGGGTAAGGTCACCAAGCTGGTGCCGTTCGGTGCGTTCGTCCGCGTGGACGAGGGCATCGAGGGCCTGGTCCACATCTCCGAGCTGGCCGAGCGCCACGTGGAGATCCCGGAGCAGGTCGTCCAGGTCAACGACGAGATCTTCGTCAAGGTCATCGACATCGACCTCGAGCGCCGCCGCATCAGCCTCTCGCTGAAGCAGGCCAACGAGTCCTTCGGTGCCGACCCGTCGGCGGTCGAGTTCGACCCGACCCTGTACGGCATGGCCGCGTCCTACGACGACCAGGGCAACTACATCTACCCCGAGGGCTTCGACCCGGAGGCCAACGACTGGCTGCCCGGCTACGAGAAGCAGCGCGAGGAGTGGGAGCGCCAGTACGCCGAGGCGCAGCACCGCTTCGAGCAGCACCAGGCGCAGGTCATCAAGTCCCGCGAGGCGGACGCGGAGGCGGCGGCCGAGGCCGGCGCCGGCGGCGGTGCCGCCCCGCAGGGTGGCACCGGCGGCTCGTACTCCTCGGAGTCCACCGACTCCTCCGGCGCCCTGGCGTCGGACGAGGCGCTGGCGGCGCTCCGCGAGAAGCTGGCCGGCGGCCAGAGCTGACGCTCGCGGCACAGCGGAACCCGCGCTCGTCGCGGTACGGACAGCGGACGAGGCCCGCTCCCCGGCAGGGGGGCGGGCCTCGTCCCGTGTCACGGGCGGTCCCGTCCGTGGCACGCTCCGGGCGGTTACCGGCCCACGGTCACCGTGACCGCCCGGGACACCCGGCCGCCGTAGCGGTCGGTGACCTCGATGGTGAACCGGTGGGTCCCCGGCCGCAGGCCGGCCGGCGCCGACACCCGCAGCGGCACCGCGACGGTGGCCGGCAGGCTGTTCGACCGCGCGCCCACCGTCCGCGTCCGCGGCTCGACGCGCAGCGGCCCCTGCCCGGAGACGGTGAGCCGCGCGGTGGCCTGCCCGGGCTGGGTGAGCACGGCGAACGCGGTCAGCCGCGCGCCACCGCCCCGGCCGACGCGCACCGAGTCCGGCGTCGCCCCCTGGGCCAGCCGGTGCTGGGGCACCCGGGGGCCGGCGTAGGCGGGCGGCGCGTCCTGCGCCCTGGTACCCCAGCCGGACGGGGTGCGGCCCACGGTGAACGCGACCGTGCCGGCGGTGCGCAGGTCCCCGGTGGTCAGCCAGGTGTCCGTCAGGTCATGGCCGCCGACCCGGACCGACCGGATGTAGCGGTCGGAGTCCGAGGTGCCCGGGGCGGTGATGGTCAGATGGCCGGCCGGGTAGTAGCGCGGGTCCAGCGTGAGGTCGACCCGGTCGAAGACGGGCGTCGTCAGCCCCCAGGTCGGCACGCCGGACTGGATCGGGAAGAGCCCGATGGACGACAGCACCGCCCAGGACGACATGGTGCCCAGGTCGTCGTTGCCCGGGACGCCGCCCGGCCCGTCCGTGTAGAGGGTGAGCGCGGCGTGCACCACGTCCGTGGTCTTCCAGGGCTGGCCGGTCGACAGGTAGGTGTACGGGGCCAGCAGGTCCGGCTCGTTCTGCGGGTTGTAGGTGTTCTGGTCGTAGTACGCGTACGGGCCGTGCACCCACACGTCGCGTGCCGTGCCCCGCGGGTCGCGCCGCAGCCGGTCGTAGGCGAAGAAGGTGTCCAGACGGTGGTTGGTCGCCGCCCGGCCGCCGATCATCCGGATGAGTTCCGGCAGGTCCTGGGGCACCAGCCACATGTACTGGGCCGCCGTACCCTCATGGAAGCCGATGCTCCGTTTCGGGTCGGTGGGGCCGGTGAACAGGCCGCGGGCGTCGCGGGCCCGGAAGTAGCGGGTCCGCGGGTCGAAGACGTTGCGGAAGTTCTGGCTGCGCGCGAGGTAGCGGCGGGCGTCGTCCTCGTGGCCCAGCGTGTGGGCCATCATGCCCAGGGCGGCGTCGGCCAGCGCGTACTCCAGGGTCACCGAGGGGCCGTGGGCGTAGTCGAAATCGCCCGGGCGGTGCTTGGCGTGGGGGTTCAGCGGCACGAAGCCGTCGGTGAGGTAGCGCGGGTTGCCGCCGCGGCCCTCCAGCGGCGAGTCGGCGGGCGGGACGCGGTCGGCGTTGCGCCGCAGCGCCTGGTACGCCTCCTCCTCGTACCCGTGCAGCAGCCCCTGGTGGTAGGCGTTGACCAGGAACGGGGTGATCGGGTCGCCGGTCATGGTGTTGGTCTCCACGGTGGCCAGCCCCCACTTGGGCAGCCAGCCACCCTGCCGGTTCACCTTCAGCAGTGAGATGGCCATGTCCCGCATCTCGTGCGGGGCGATCAGCGACAGCAGCTGCGCCTGGGTGCGGTAGGTGTCCCACAGCGACCAGTTCTGGTAGTAGGTGAAGCCGTCGGCGCGGTGCACCAGGCCGTCCCAGCCGGTGTAGCGGCCGTCGACGTCGTTGCCGGTGTTGGGCGCGAGCAGCGCGCGGTACAGCGCCGAGTAGAAGGTGCGCAGCCGCTCGCGGTGCCCGTGGACCCGGACCCGCTCCAGCCGTTCCTCCCAGGCGTGCCGGGCGGCCGACGCGGTCCGGCCGAAGGTGCCGTGCCCCTCCCGCTCCAGGTTGCGCAGGGCGCCCCCGGCGCTGACGTAGGAGATGGCGGTGGTGGCGGTGACGGTGCGGTCGCGGGTGGTGTCGAAACGGACATAGGCGCCGCGGCGGCCGGCGCCGGTGGAGGACGCCGAGCCGGCCGTGACGGTGTCGCCGCTCCAGGTGCCGTGGGCGGTGAAGGGCCGGTCGAAGCGGGTGACGCTGTAGACGGTGTACGGCAGGGTGTCGGCGCAGAAGCCGCGGCCGGTGATCTCGGTGGCCACGGTGTGGTCGTCCACCACCCGCACCGCGCTGGTGATCACCTTGTGGAGCGCCTGACCGGTGTTGAGCAGCACGTTCGCCCGGGTGGTCGCGGGGAAGGTGTAGCGCTGCCGGCCGGTGCGGGCGGTCGCGGTCAGTTCGGCGGTGATCCCGCCGTAGGAGGTCAGGCGGACCCGGTAGTAGCCGGGGGAGGCCTTCTCTCCGGCGTGGGTGAACGCGGCGGCGTAGCGGGCGTAGTCGGTCGAGCGGACGGCACCGGTGGTGGGCAGGACGGGCAGGTCGCCCTCCGCTCCGCAGCCGGCCCCGGACAGGTGGTCCATGCTGAAGCCGCGGATGCGGTCCGCCCGGTGGTCGTAGCCGGTGAAGTGGCCGGTGTCCGGCGAGATCTGCGTCATCCCGAAGGGCACCGTCGCGCCGGGGTAGGTGTTGCCCTCCTTCTGGGTCCCCATGAACGGGTCGACGTAGTCGGTGAGGTGACGATCCGCCGGGCCGGTGGCGTGGGCCATGGGTCCCAGCGAACCCATGAGAAAGGCCGCCGTGCACACGGCGACCGACGGCGCCCGCAGGCGCGTGCGGAAAGATCTCATTCTTGTACGCTGCAACAGGCGCGGCGGCCGCACGGTGATGACATCGTTGTCGAGGGCCGGAGCCGCGCCCCTTCCGCCCCTTCGGCGGTATCCCGGCCGGCTTCCGTTCCCGCCCCGTGGACCGCCGACATGACGGGTCATCTGATATGTCTGTTCGGTGTCGGAGTCCCCCGCGGCGGGCTGCGGGCCGGGAACGCGGAATTGTGCGGCGATCCGGCTCGTTGCCCACTCAGTAGGAAGAGAAGGGGCATCACGGTGCTGAATCCGCAGGATCTGTACGAGTTCGATCCGGAGGGCGTCGCCGCGGTCGAGGCCATGGACGGCGACGGCCCGGTGCTGCTCTACCACTTCGACGGCTTCATCGACGCCGGAGACACCGGCGAGCAGCTCGTCGAGGTCCTGGGCGACGCCTCCGAGGCCCGCACGGTCGCGCGGTTCGACGTGGACCGCCTCGTCGACTACCGCGCCCGCCGGCCGCTGATGACCTTCCGGCGCGACCACTGGTCGTCGTACCAGGCCCCCGAGATCACCGTGCGGCTGCTGCACGACGCCACCGGCACGCCGTTCCTGCTCCTCGCCGGGCCGGAACCGGACGCGCAGTGGGAGCGGTTCGCCGCGGCGGTCACCGGCATCGTCGAGCGGCTGGGCGTGCGGCTGTCCCTCAACTTCCACGGCATCCCGATGGGCGTCCCCCACACCCGCCCGGTCGGCCTGACCCCCCACGGCAACCGCACGGACCTGATGCCCGGCCACCGCACCTGGTTCGACCAGGCGCAGGTGCCCGGCAGCGTCGAGGCGCTGATCGAGCTCAGGCTCACCGAGGCCGGTCACGACGTGCTCGGCGCCGCCGCCCATGTACCGCACTACCTGGCCCGCTCGGCCTACCCGGACGCCGCCCTCGCCGTGCTCGAAGCCGTCACCGCGGCGACCGGCCTGGTGCTGCCCGGCCCCGCCGACGCGCTGCGCACCCGCGCCCAGCTGGTCCGCGCCGAGATCGACCGGCAGGTGGCCGACGGCAGCGAGGAGCTGATCGCGGTGGTCCGCGGCCTGGAGAGCCAGTACGACGCGCTCGCCGGGGCCGCCGGCCGGCCGAACCTGGCCGCGGAACCGGTCGAGCTGCCCTCCGCCGACGACCTCGCGGCGGAGTTCGAGCGCTTCCTCGCCGAGCGTGAGCGCGAGGGCGACGGGTCCTGAGGGCGGGGCCGAAGGGGCCGAGCGGAGTGGGAGCGACGGGCCCGGATGGCGGAGCGCGATCAACGCTCTAGGCTGAGCGCATGCTGACAGTGGGCTTGACCGGTGGGATCGGCGCGGGCAAGAGCGAGGTGTCGCGGCTGCTCGCCTCCTTCGGCGCCGTCGTGATCGACGCGGACCGCATCGCACGGGAGGTGGTGGCTCCGGGCACCCCGGGCCTGGCCGCCGTGGTGGCCGAGTTCGGCCCCGAGGTGCTGGCCGCCGACGGCACCCTGGACCGCCCCAGGCTGGGCGCGATCGTCTTCTCCGACCCCCAGCGGCTCGCGGCACTGAACGCGATCGTCCACCCGCTGGTCGCGCAGCGCTCCGCCGAGCTCCAGCAGGCGGCGGGCCCGGACGACATCGTGGTGCACGATGTGCCGCTGCTCACCGAGAACGGACTGGCCCCGCGCTACGACGTCGTCGTGGTCGTCGACGCCGCTCCCCAGACCCAGCTCGACCGCCTGGTCCGGCTGCGGGGCATGACCGGGGACGAGGCGCGCGCCCGGATGACGGCGCAGGCGACCCGGGAGCAGCGGCTCGCCGTCGCCGACATCGTGATCGACAACGACGGGCCGCTGGAGGCGCTGGAACCGGCCGTCAAGCGGGTCTGGGAACAGCTGCGCGAGCGCGCCTGATCGCTGCTCACCGCGGGGCGGTCACCACAGGTCGCGGTGGGCCCAGGTCGGATCGCCGTCGTAGGGGTGGTAGGCGGGCAGGTTGTCCCGGGCGGGATGGGCGCGGCCGGCCGGGCCCGCCGCGAAGGCGCGCAGCAGGTTGGCGGTCACCCGGCTGGTGAAGCGGGTGGTGGCCGGTCCGATGCCGTGGCCCGGGTCGTCGGACAGCGACTCCACCCAGCGCATGGTGCCGGTGTTGAACACCCCGGCACCGCTCGGTGCCGTGTAGTAGGCCGAGTCCTGGTAGCTGCGCACCCCGCGGCAGAGCAGCCGCGAGTGGGCGACGATCTCCACGGGGCGGGGGGTGCCCGGCCCGTGCACCCGGTCGTACTCGGCGCCGACGAGGTGCGGGAAGCGGGTGCCGCGCCGCACCCCGGTGCCCTCGAACAGCCAGTGGTCCGGCTCGGCCACCTCGTAGTCCGCGTCGGTCGGGTTCGACTCGTACAAGGTGCCGGTCAGGGAGTTCTCCGGATCGGCGGCCGGGGGCTCGCGCCAGTCGGTGGTGACCGCCGCGTCGTCCCGGCCGCTCATCGGGTCCCGCGCCCAGTCGGTCTTGTAGCAGACCACCAGCCGCCGGTCGGCACCGCCGGAGGGCTCCAGGCGGATGCGGCGGAAGCAGGCGTTCGCCCCGAGGAAGGCCACATTGGTGCCGGCGTCGCGGGCGGCGGTGACCTGGCGGCGCATCGCGGGCGTCCAGTACTCGTCGTGGCCCAGGGACACCACGCCGTGGGCGCCGCGCAGCAGCGCCGGATCGCCGTCGAGGTCCATGCCGGTCGTGTAGGCGAGGGGCAGTCCCAGCCGCTCGGCCAGCGCGATGGCGGGCTGCTCGTAGGTGGTGAACAGCGGTGCCCCGTCACCGTCGTACGGGCGGTCGCAGCTGACGGCCAGCGAGCGGCCGGCGTAGTCGGACTTCCCGCCCGGTCCCTGGTACAGGCTGCGGCCACCCCAGGTGTTGTACGCCTGCCAGGTGGCCACGGCGTTGACCAGCACCAGCCGCCCCGCGGTGCGGGCGGACCGCACGGTCAGCGGCGCATACCGCTGGGCCCCGGAGTCGGCGGTCAGCCGGATCAGGTACGCGCCCTCCGGCCAGCCGCGGGTGGAGACCTCGGCGGCGGGCGGCCAGTTCGCCGCGACGGTACGGGTGGTGCCGGAGGCGGGCGGCACGGGGTGGGCGGCGGCCGGTATGCGCTCCGAGGCCCAGACCCGGCGGGCCTGGGCGCCGCCGTACCAGCCCATGCGGAACGCCTCGGCACGGAAGCCCCGGTCGGTCGAGGAGACGTGCAGGCGGAACGTCTCTCCGGGCAGGACGCTCACCCGGTCCGCGTAGCCCTCGATCGCCCGGTCGGGGCCGCGGTGGCGCAGCGTCCAGTCGCGGTCGCCGGGCAGGGCGTTCTCCTGGCCGATGGCGGTCGGCGCGGGACCCGGCCGGGACCGCTCCCGGTGCGCGCCCTTGCCGTCCGCGCCGCATCCGGCGGCCGCGGCCCCCGCCCCGAGCGCCGCCGCGGCGCCGAGGAAGTGCCGCCGGTCCCAGGCGCCGGCGTTCATCGGGCCATCCCCTCACGACCGTCCATGCCCTCATGGTGCGGCGGGCGCGATGCCGTCGCACGGCTGTGGTGGGTACCCCGGGGCCGCGGTGGTACGCCTGCGGGCGGCAGGGCAGGCGCCGGACCGCGCCCGGACGCGGGCCGCCGCCGTCCGCCGAGCGGGTGAGGCGGTGCGCCGTGCCGTGCGCCCGGCGGCCCGGGGTGGGGCCGGGGAATGCGGTTGCGGCGGTGGGTGTTGGGTAGGGCTGTTGTGGCGCCTCGCGGCGGTGCCCCGCATCGCCGTTGCCACATGCCCGGAAGGAGAAGGCTGTGCCCGAGCGCACCCCGGAAACCGACGTCATCGACTACCGCGCGGCGGAGCAACTGCTGGCCGCCCGCGATCCGCGGGGTGCTGTGAAGCTCCTCGACGCCGTCATCGCCTCCCATCCGGAGAACACCGCGGCCCGCCTGCTGCGCGCCCGCGCCTTCTTCCTGTCCGCCCAACTGCGCCCCGCCGAGCTGGAGTTCCAGGTCGTCCTGGAGCGCGAGCCGGACAACGCCTACGCGCACTTCGCCCTCGCCCGCACGCTGGAGCGTTCGCTGCGCCCCGACGAGGCGCGCCGCCACTTCCGGCTCGCCGCGGCCCTCGATCCCCAGCCGGAGTACCTGAAGGCCGCCCGGTTCGGCGAGGACGGCTGACGCTCCCCGGAGCGCACCCGTGGCGCCGAGCCGCTGGGACGGGTCCTAGAACAACGGCTCCGGCAGCACCCCCTCCAGCGCCAGCAACGCCCGCTTGATCTCCAGGCCGCCGCCGAACCCGCCGATGCCCCCGTCGCTCTCGACGACCCGGTGGCAGGGCACGACGACCGGCAGCGGATTGGAGCCCATGGCCACCCCGACGGCACGGGCGGCACCGGGCTCGCCGACGCGGTCCGCGAGGGTCTGGTAGCCGACGACCGTGCCGTAGGGGACGCCGGTGGCCAGCTCGCGCAGGACCCGCCGGTTGAACCCGGCGATCAGCGACCAGTCCAGGTCCACCGTGAACTCCCGCAGGGTGCCGGCGAAGTACGCGTCCAGCTCCCGTATCGCGTCGGCGAGGTACGCGGCCGCCGCCCGCCCGGCGGCCGCCTCATCGCCGCCGGACGAGGCGTCGAGGGCTATCGGGTGCCCGCCGAGCCGGCCGCCCAGGCGCTCCACGGCGGCCCCCGCGGTCGGTTCGTCGGCGCGGAAGACCACGTTGACCAGGCCCTGCTCGGTGGCGGCCAGGAGCAGGGGCCCGATCGGGGTGTCCCGCACCGCCCAGTGGACGGCCCGGCGCGCGGTGGCCTCCGGGGCGGGGACGGCGGTCGTGGTGTCGGTCGTGTTCTCGGTCACATCGCCAGCGTAGAACCGGGCACCGACAACGCGGCCGGGGCGCTTGCGCCGGGAGCGCTCACCGCCGGGCGGGCCGGTACCCCGGGGACGCCACGGGGGTCAGCGGAACCCCGCCGCGGACCGCGCCCAGCAGGGTCAGCGCCACCTCGGCCGGTCCGGCCGGGGTCGTGCCGTCGGCGAGCACCGCGAGCGCCAGGGTGTTGCGGCCGCGTGGCAGCAGGATGCCGTTCGGCAGCACGAACGTGTGCTGCGGGCCCACGTCGTTGATGTACTGGCCGAGGTTCCAGCCGTTGACGAAGATCTGGACGCGGTAGGCGCGGGACGGGTCGTCGTCGAGCGTCAGGCCGATCGAGGCGTCGACGTCCCGCGGCACGGCCAGGTCGAAGGTGGTCCGGTACCAGCTGACGCCCTGCCGCGTCTCCGCGTGCGGGAGGGCGACCCGCTGCCAGTCGCCGTCCGGGAAGCCGGGCAGATGCATGCCGGTGCGCTCGCCGTGCAGACCGCCGTTGTTGAGCGGGCCGCGCACCGGGTCGGGGCTGCCGCCCTGGATACGCCAGGTGAGCGCGGGGGCCGTGGCCGCGGAGGGGCCGAAGGCCGCGGTGGTCAGCCCGCGGGCCGCCTTGTGGGTGTCGCGGGCGCCGCCGTCCTCGTCGTGCGCCATCGGCCGCACCAGGACGGACAGGACGTGCTCGCCCGGGCCGCGCAGGGCCGCCGGGACGGGGAACGTCGCCGTCGCCGCCCAGGTGCCGCGGGTGTCCTCGGCCTTGGTGGGCACCGGCTGGCGGTGGACGCCCAGGGCGGTGCCGTCCAGCCAGGCCATCAGCAGGCCCTGGGTGCCGGAGGAGTACGACAGGCTGATCGTCCCCACGCCGTCGCCGCCCTGGTAGTGGCCGCGGTACCAGACGTCGCCGTAGTGGAAGCCGTAGTCGTCCGCGAACAGCACCGGCTGTCCGGCGGGCACCGGCGTGGTGCTGTACGAGGTCGACTTGTCGGCAATCGTCCAGGCGGAGTCGTCGAAGGCGGGCCCGGACTCCGGGTTCCCGTCCAGCCGGCGCCACCCGGTCAGCGCCGGGAGCTCCACTCGCGGGGCGCCGGGCAGCGGGTGCCGGGCGAGCAGGCTGCCCGACGCGGTCGGCGCCGCCGGGACCGCCTCGCCGTTCCAGCGCAGCAGCGCGATGCCGCGCGGGCCCCAGACCTCCAGTTCGCAGGCCTTTGCCGTGTCCCCCTCCAGCAGCACCTCCGGGCCGAGCGCCCGGCCGGCGCGCAGCAGCGACGGGCCGCGGACCAGCACCGGGCCCGCGGCCGTGTCGTGCCGCCACAGGGCCGCCGAGGCGTCGTCGTCCGCGAGCAGGAGCAGCAGCGGCGTGCCGTCGCCGCCGCCCTCGACCAGCACCCGGGTCAGCCCGGACAGCACAGCGTTGATCCGCAGCAGCCCGGCGGCGGAGTCGTAGGAGGTGGTGGCGGAGCCGTCCAGCACGGTGGCCGAGGGCTTCACCGGGCACTCCACGGCGGTCTCGACGGGGTCACCGGGCCGGCCGATCAGGAGCACCACGTCCTGGCGGCCCGCGGACAGCGCCAGCATCGGCTGGGCCGTGGTGTAGCGCAGCGACCGGTGGCCGGCCGGGATGTCAGTGGCGAGGAGTTTCATGTCCTTGGCGGCCACCCGCAGGCCGCCCTGGGCGGCGGGCACGGTCAGCGGTCCCGCCGCGGTGCCGACCGGGAGGGTGCAGGAGATGTCGGAGGTGGTGTCGTTGCGCAGCAGGTAGACATGGGAGCCGGTGCCCGCGCCGGTCGGGTGGCCGGTCGGGTGGACGGTCAGGTGGTAGACGCGTACGGCCGGGTCCGAGGCGCTGGTGTCGGCGGCGCGGTCCAGCGCGGCGAGGCCGGGGAAGGACCGCAGCATCTCCCCGATCTGCTTCATCGGGACGAGCTTGGAGGTCTGGCCGCGGCTCTCGTCGATCGCGGCGCCGTAGTCGTACGAGGTGTAGACGACGGGTGCGGGCAGCCACCCCCAGGAGGTGCCGCCGAACGTCATGTACACGTTGTGGAGCCGGATGCCGTTGGCGAGGTTCGTCAGGTAGAAGCGGCGCTCGTAGGCGGCGTCGCGGGTACGGCGCGACTCGGCGTACCCCAGGCCGCCGAACTCGGCGCCGCCCCACGGGTCGAACCAGCCGCCGCCGAACTCGGCGAGGAATCCCGGGGTGCCGGGGCTCGCGGTGGAGCCGCCCTTGGCGCCGCCGGGGCCGAAGCAGCCCCAGTCCGGCGGGTTCCCGGCCGGGGAGGGGTAGCCGTCGAAGGCGTAGAGGTAGCGGCCGGACTCCCCGCCGGTGGGGAAGCTGCCCGGGACCCAGTAGCCGTTGCGTCCCTTGTCGTTGTGGAACAGCGGCACCTCGATGCCGTCGGCGCGGACCTTGGCGTACAGGTGGGCGAGGTAGGCGGCGCCGGTGCCGTCGGTGAGGTGCGCGGCGTACTCGTTCTCCAGCTGGTAGAGCAGCACGGTGCCCTGCCCGCGGGTGTACTGGTGGCGGGCGATGATCGCGTTGACGGCGGTCAGCCACTCGTCGACGTGGCCGAGGTACGTGGGGTCGTCGGTGCGCGCCTGCCCGGCGGTCGCGGTCAGCCAGCCCGGGTAGCCGCCGGCGTCCACCTCGGCGTTGATGTACGGGCCCGGGCGCACGGTCACGTACAGCCCGGTCTCGGCGGCCATCCGCAGGAACAGGTCCAGGTCGCGGACGCCGGTGAAGTCGTACGCGCCGGGGGCGGGGGAGTGGTAGTTCCACGCGATGTAGACGCAGACGGTGTTGTAGCCGTTCGCGCGGAACTTCTGCAGCACGTCGCGCCAGAGCGCCGGGCTGGGCAGCCGGAAGGGGTGGAACTCGCCGGACCACAGCACGACCCGGCGGCCGTCGACGATCAGCGAGTAGGGGTCGAACGTCACGGTGTGCCCGGAGCCGCCGGAGCCGGGCGGCGGGCCGCCCGCGGCGGCCGGGGACACCCCCGGTGCGGCTACTGCGCTTCCGGCCGGGGCGCCCGCGGCGAGGAGGCCCGCCGACAGGCTGCCTCCGGCGAGAGTGGCGAAGCGTCGGCGGCTGAGGTCCATGAGCGGCTCCCTCGGGGTCGGGGCACGGCAGGCGACCCCGGGCGGTCCCGGGGCACGGCAGGTGGTGGCGGGGGCGCGGCGCCCGGACGCCGCCTTCCGGTCCGCCGGAGAACGCGGGCGGCGCGGCCGAACACCCGCGCAGAGCGGTGGTAAGCGCTTACTGCGCGCTCACGCTAAGGGCGGCTCGCGGACCCGGTCAAGGGCCCGGGCGACCATCAGTGAATCGTTTTACCGGGCGGCCCGGGGGAGCATCCGCCACCGGACCCGTCCGCCATTGTCAGTGCGGGGTCGTACCGTGGGATCCATGCGGCCCGTATCCCAGATCGAACGCAGGGTGGCACCCTTCGAGGTCGTCAGCCCCTACCAGCCCAGCGGTGACCAGCCGACGGCCATCGACGAGCTTGAGCGGCGTATCCGCGCCGGTGAGAAGGACGTCGTCCTGCTCGGCGCCACCGGTACCGGCAAGTCCGCGACGACCGCGTGGATGATCGAGCGGCTCCAGCGGCCCACGCTGGTCATGGCGCCGAACAAGACGCTGGCCGCCCAGCTCGCCAACGAGTTCCGCGAGCTGCTGCCGAACAACGCCGTCGAGTACTTCGTCTCGTACTACGACTACTACCAGCCCGAGGCGTACGTCCCCCAGACGGACACCTACATCGAGAAGGACTCCTCGATCAACGAGGAGGTCGAGCGTCTGCGCCACTCGGCCACGAACTCGCTGCTCACCCGGCGTGACGTGATCGTGGTCGCCTCGGTGTCCTGCATCTACGGCCTGGGCACGCCGCAGGAGTACGTCGACCGCATGGTGCCGCTGCGGGTCGGCGACGAGATCGACCGCGACGCCCTGCTCCGCCGCTTCGTCGACATCCAGTACACCCGCAACGACCTGGCCTTCACCCGGGGCACCTTCCGGGTGCGCGGCGACACCATCGAGATCTTCCCGGTCTACGAGGAACTCGCGGTCCGCATCGAGATGTTCGGGGACGAGATCGAGGCGCTGTCCACCCTCCACCCGCTCACCGGCGAGGTCATCACCGACGACCAGGAGCTCTACGTCTTCCCCGCCACCCACTACGTGGCCGGGCCGGAGCGCATGGAGCGGGCGATCCGCGGCATCGATGCCGAACTGGAGACCACGCTGGCCGGCATGGAGAAGCAGGGCAAGCTCCTGGAGGCCCAGCGGCTGCGCATGCGCACCACCTACGACATCGAGATGATGCGCCAGATCGGCACCTGCTCCGGCATCGAGAACTACTCGCGGCACATCGACGGCCGTGAGCCGGGCTCGGCGCCCAACACCCTGCTCGACTACTTCCCCGAGGACTTCCTGCTGGTCATCGACGAGTCGCACGTCACCGTGCCGCAGATCGGCGCGATGTACGAGGGCGACGCCTCACGCAAGCGCACCCTGATCGAGCACGGCTTCCGGCTCCCCTCCGCGCTGGACAACCGCCCGCTGAAGTGGGAGGAGTTCCTGGAGCGGATCGACCAGACCGTCTATCTGTCGGCCACCCCGGGCCCGTACGAGCTCTCCCGCTCCGACGGCGCCGTGGAGCAGATCATCCGCCCGACCGGCCTGGTCGACCCGCAGGTGATCGTCAAGCCGACCGAGGGCCAGATCGACGACCTGGTCCACGAGATCCGCCTGCGCGCCGAGAAGGACGAGCGGGTGCTGGTCACCACGCTCACCAAGAAGATGGCCGAGGACCTCACCGACTACCTGCTGGAACTCGGCATCCAGGTCCGCTACCTGCACAGCGACATCGACACCCTGCGCCGGGTCGAGCTGCTGCGCGAGCTGCGGGCCGGCGAGTACGACGTCCTGGTCGGCATCAACCTGCTGCGCGAGGGCCTGGACCTGCCGGAGGTCTCCCTGGTCGCGATCCTGGACGCCGACAAGGAGGGGTTCCTGCGCTCGGGCACCTCGCTGATCCAGACGATCGGCCGCGCGGCCCGCAACGTCTCCGGCCAGGTCCACATGTACGCCGACACCGTCACCCCGGGCATGGAACGCGCCATCGAGGAGACCAACCGCCGCCGCCAGAAGCAGATCGCCTACAACGAGGAACACGGGATCGATCCGCAGCCGCTGCGCAAGAAGATCGCCGGAATCCTCGACTCCTTCGCCCGTGAGGACGCGGACACCGAGGAGTTGCTGGGCTCCGGACGGCAGCGGTCGCGCGGCAAGGCGCCGGTGCCGGGACTGTCGGCCAAGGCCGCCGACAAGCGTGCCACCGCCAAGAGCCTGCCCGCCGAGGAGCTGACGGACCTGATCACCGAGCTGACCGAGCAGATGCGTTCGGCGGCGGCGGAGCTGCAGTTCGAGGTGGCGGCCCGGCTGCGCGACGAGGTCAGCGAGCTGAAGAAGGAGCTGCGGCAGATGCGGGAGGCGGGCGTGGCCTGAGGCGCGGTCAGCCACCCGCCCGTACGGTGGGGTCGCACGGGCGGGCGGGTGACCGGGAGACCGCCCCGGAACGAACGGCCGGGCGCGGTCCGGAAGCGAACCGGCTAGGAACGGCTGAGGCCCAGCACGGCCTCAGCCGTGGTCCAGTCGGTGGCGATCGCCTCCTGCGCCGCCGCCAGGGTCACCTGCTTCTTGCACACCGCGCTGTGGAGAAACGATTCGACTTTGTCCTTGTCGTTGTTGGGTCCGGAGCCGGGGCGGTGGCCGGGGGAGGGCGGCTCGACCCAGAGGTTGCGGGGGTCGTTGGGGTCACCGCCGAGTTCCAGGCTGATCAGATGGTCGTACTCGGCGTCCCGCAGTGACGCGGTGTAGGAGTACGACGCGGCGTTGGCCTTCTTCTCGCGGCCGGTGATGCTCGCCGGCGGCCTGATGTCCGAGGTGTACCCGCCCGAACGGCAGACGGTGGTGGCCAGGGTCGCCTGCGTCACCTTGGGGTTGAGGGCCCCCGGGGTGCACGCCGGGTCCGGCAGCGGCTGCTTGTCCTTGGTGTAGCGGAAGTGGCAGGAGCCGGGCGCCGGCTGTTGCTGGACCCGGTACGCGGGCTGCGGGCCGGGTCCCACCGGAATGGCGTGCGCGGCGGTCGGGCCGCCCGAGGCGGCCGGTGCCCCGCCCCCGGAGCCCGGCGATCCCGCGGCGCCGCCCAGGTGGTTGCAGGCGGTGAGCAGCAGTCCGGCTATGGCGGCGAACGCGCAGCAGCGCGAGGCGAGTGACACGGGGGTTCTCCTCAACACGGGCGGAAACAGGACACCTGGAGGTTGCCCGGCCGCGGCGCCCGGGACGCGGGCGGCAGCGCTTGGGACGCGGCGCCCGCACACCTCCTGGGGGGCGCACGGAGGTTGGCCAGTGGCCCCGGAGCCGCCCTTCGGGCGCGCAGAATACCCGTTCGGGGGATCAAGCGGGACCGTGCGCGGCGGATGTCCGTGCACCGACAAAGCCGGCTTCGGCCGGAGGACCCCGGCCCGCGGTTCCCCGACACGCCGGGGGCGCCGACGGCGGCTCACCGGCGGGCGTCTACCGTGGGTGCCGCGATAAAGGAGACAACGGGACAAAGGCAAGGGCAGGTGGGGTGCCGGTGAGCAGCATGTCCGTGACGGCACTGCCGGAGCTGACGGGCGCCCGGTTCCTGGGCTCCTGGGAGCTGGATCCGTACGCGCTGGCCTTCGTGGCGGTGCTGGGCGCGCTGTACGCGGCGGGCGTGGTGCGGCTGCGGCGGCGCGGCGAACGCTGGTCGGTCCCGCGCACGGTGACGTTCGTGGTGCTGGGCCTGGGCATGATCGTGTTCGCCACGATGTCGGCGCTGATGGTCTACAGCCGGGTGCTGTTCTGGCCGGCCGCGGTGCAGAACATCGTCCTGGACCTGATCGCCCCGCTCGGGCTGGCGCTCGGCGATCCCCTCACCCTCGCCGAGCGGGCGCTGCCGCCGGGGGCCGCCGACCGGCTGCGGGCGGTGGTGACCAGCCGCGTCCTGCGGCTGCTGACCTTCCCGTTCGTCAGCACCGCCCTGGTGCTCGTCTCCGAGCTGTCGATCTACTTCACGCCCTACTTCCAGACCGCGCTGCGCCAGGAGGGCGTGCGGCAGCTGATGCACGCCCAACTGCTCGCCACCGGCTGCCTGTTCGTGCTGCCGATGCTGACCAAGCAGGAGATGCTGCCGCGCTGGTGCACCCACCCGGTGCGCGCGCTGCTGGTCTTCGTCGACGGGCTGTTCGACTCCATCCCGGGCGTGGTGGTGATGACCAGCGGGACGCTGGTGGCCGGCCGGTGGTACGCGGCGCACCCGCGCACCTGGGGCCCGACGCTCCAGCGCGACCAGCTGATCGGCGGCGGGCTGATGCTGACCATCGCGGAGCTGGTCGGGCTGCCGTTCCTGGGCGCGGTGTTCGTCGAGTGGTGGCGGGCGGAGCGGGCCAGGACCGCCGAGCTCGACGCCCGGCTGGACCGCGAGCTGGTGCCCCTCGCGCCCACCGGCCCGGACGGAGCGGACGCCCCGGAACCGGCCGCGTCGCCGGCCGCCTCGGGGGCGGCACGGCCCACCGTCGCGGCGGCCCGCGCCGAGCAGCCCGAGATGGTCCGCCCCTGGTGGGAGACGGACGGCGGCGAGATCGGCGCCCGGATGCGCCGCTACGGCCGCGACGACGGCTGAGCCGGCGGGCGGGCCGGTGCGGAACGCTCCGCGCGGCGCCGCCCGCGGCTACCGGTCGCGCTGCTCGGCGAGGAACGCGCGCAGCTCCTGCGGCTGCCGGAACCCCTCGGGCCCGTCCTCCTGCCCGGGGAAGTAGGAACCGACCGCGGGCAGCACGGACGCGTGCACCAGGCCGCCCGAGACGTCCGCGGGCAGCGGATCGTCCTCGTCCAGGGCGAGGACCCGGGTCTTGGTCTCGTCGTCGAGACCGGTCCACCAGTCGGCCAGGCGGGTGCGCATCTCATCCATGGACGCGCGGCTACCCGGGGGCGGCGGACGTAGTCGTCCCGATCGCCCGTCCGGGGCCCGGGCCCGGCCGCCGTCGTGAGCGCGGCGGCCGGGCGTCACCCGCCGGGGCGGCCGGTCACCAGCCGCGCCGGCGCCACTCCTCCAGATGGGGCCGCTCGGTCCCCAGGGTGGTGTCCCTGCCGTGCCCCGGGTAGACCCAGGTCTCGTCGGGCAGCGGATCGAACAGCTTGGTGGTCACATCGTTCAGCAGCGAGGCGAAGGCGGCCGAGTCCTTGAAGGTGTTGCCGAGGCCGCCGGGGAAGAGGCAGTCCCCGGTGAAGACGTGCGGATGCCCGTGCGGGTCGTCGTAGACCAGCGCGATGCTGCCCGGGGTGTGGCCGACCAGGTGCCGCGCGGTGAGCTCCACTCGGCCCACCCGGACGGTGTCGCCGTCGTCGACGAGGACGTCGGTGGCGACCGGGATCCCCTCGGCGTCGTACCGGCCGGCGAAGGTGCGCGCGCCGGTCGCCTCCACCACGGCCGCGAGCGCCTGCCAGTGGTCGCCGTGCCGGTGGGTGGTGACCACCGAGGCCAGGCCGTCCTGGCCGACCAGCTCGATCAGGGTGTCCGCGTCGTTGGCGGCGTCGATCAGCAGCTGTTCGCCGGTCGCCCGGCAGCGCAGCAGATACGCGTTGTTGTCCATCGGGCCGACCGCGACCTTGGTGATCATCAGATCGGTCAGCTCGTGGACCTGGGGCGGCCCGCCGACCTTGACTGCTCCGGTGTACGACATGGCGTCACCCTAGCGGCGGGAGCGCGGGCAGCGGCACGCCGGGCTCGGCGGTCAGCCCCTCGCCTTCGCTGCGCCCGGTGACCCAGGCGAGCAGGGCGGCGCGCGGCCCGGTCACGGTGATCTCCGGTTCGCTGGCCGCGCCGATGTCCCAGGTCGCGCCGGATCCCGGGTCGCACAGCCGGACGGCGGCGATGCCCTCGCGCCCGGAGAGGTGGTCGATCACCCGCTCCAGTTCGCGGGTGACGAAACCGTCGGGCAGGTCGGCGACGGTCCGGCCGATGCCGAGATCGACATGGTGGAGGTGGACCTCGGCGAGGCGCCGGACCGGCACCTCGGCGGCCGGCAGCACCCCGCCCTGCCGGGTGCGGACCTGGGCGGCCCACGCCTGGGGCGGCATGTCGCCGACGGCCATGGCGAACCGGTCGTCGGTCAGCCGCAGGTCGTCCAGGAGCTCGTCCAGCGGGCGTCCGGCGCCGTCCTCGATGTCCTTGTCGCGGGCCTCCTCGCTCGGGTACATCGGCGTCTCGACGCCGGTGCGCGCCCAGGTCAGCAGGTTCACCATGGCGTCGGCCTGGCGGGCGAGGTGGGTGAGCACATGGCCCCGGGTCCAGCCGGGCAGCCGGGACGGCTCGGCGACGGCGGACGGGTCGAGCGCCGCCACCGCCTCGATCAGTCCGGCCGTGGCCTCGCGGACGGCGGCCGCGTCTTCGATGGGATCGGGTCGTTGAACGGACACGGTGGCCTCCCGGCGGTCGCTGTCACGCTGCTCCGGCTGCCGATCTGCTGGAGATCGCCTCACTGACGACGCTAGCGCGGCTCACTCGGTCGGGTGAACCTATGCGCGGCCGCACGGTATTCGAATATCCGTGCTATAGGCTCGGGGGGCAGACAGCAGCAAGGAACCACTCATATTCGGCAGGAAGAGCGGAAGGCGCCCCGGCTACGCTGAACGGGGGGTGCTGCCCCTCCGTCTAGGAAAGGTACGGACCGGCGTGGCCGATCGACTCACCGTCCGCGGCGCTCGCGAACACAATCTCAAGAACGTCTCGCTGGATCTCCCGCGCGACGCGCTCATCGTCTTCACCGGCCTGTCCGGATCCGGCAAGTCCTCGCTCGCCTTCGACACGATCTTCGCCGAGGGGCAGCGCCGCTACGTGGAGTCGCTGTCCTCCTACGCCCGGCAGTTCCTCGGCCAGATGGACAAGCCGGACGTGGACTTCATCGAGGGCCTCTCCCCGGCCGTCTCGATCGACCAGAAGTCGACCTCGCGCAACCCGCGCTCGACGGTCGGCACGATCACCGAGGTCTACGACTACCTGCGCCTGCTCTTCGCCCGCATCGGCAAGCCGCACTGCCCCGAGTGCGGCCGCCCGATCTCCCGCCAGTCGCCCCAGGCGATCGTCGACCGCGTGCTGGAGCTGGAGGAGGGCAGCCGCTTCCAGGTGCTCTCCCCGCTGGTGCGCGAGCGCAAGGGCGAGTACGTCGACCTCTTCGCCGACCTGCAGTCCAAGGGCTACAGCCGGGCCCGGGTGGACGGCGCCACGATCCAGCTCAGCGACCCGCCGAAGCTGAAGAAGCAGGAGAAGCACACCATCGAGGTGGTCATCGACCGCCTCACCGTCAAGGAGAGCGCCAAGCGGCGGCTCACCGACTCGGTCGAGACGGCGCTCGGCCTGTCCGGCGGCATGGTGATCCTGGACTTCGTGGACCTCCCGGAGGACGACCCGCAGCGCGAGCGGATGTTCTCCGAGCACCTGTACTGCCCGTACGACGACCTCTCCTTCGAGGAGCTGGAGCCGCGCTCCTTCTCCTTCAACTCGCCGTTCGGCGCCTGCCCCGACTGCACCGGCATCGGCACCCGCATGGAGGTCGACCCGGAGCTGATCGTCCCCGACCCGGAGCGGTCGCTGGACGACGGCGCGATCGCCCCGTGGTCGCTCGGCCACACCCGGGACTACTTCGCGCGGCTGGTGGGCGCGCTCGCCGACGAACTGGGCTTCCGCACCGACATCCCCTGGGCCGGGCTGCCGCAGCGCGCCAAGAAGGCCCTGCTCAACGGCCACAAGACCCAGATCCAGGTCCGCTACCGCAACCGGTACGGGCGCGAGCGCTCGTACACCACGTCCTTCGAGGGCGCGGTGCCCTTCGTCAAGCGGCGCCACTCCGAGGCGGAGACCGACTCCAGCCGGGAGCGCTTCGAGGGGTACATGCGCGAGGTGCCGTGCCCCACCTGCCAGGGCACCCGGCTCAAGCCGATCGTGCTGGCCGTGACCATCGCCGAGAAGTCCATCGCGGACATCTCCGCGATGTCGATCAGCGACTGCGCGGAGTTCCTGCGCTCCCTGAAGCTCACCCCGCGCGAGAAGACCATCGCCGAGCGGGTGCTGAAGGAGGTCAACGAGCGGCTGCGCTTCCTGGTCGACGTCGGCCTGGACTACCTCTCGCTCAACCGCGCGGCGGGCACCCTGTCCGGCGGCGAGGCCCAGCGCATCCGGCTGGCCACCCAGATCGGCTCCGGCCTGGTCGGCGTGCTCTACGTCCTGGACGAGCCGTCGATCGGCCTGCACCAGCGCGACAACCACCGCCTGATCGAGACCCTGGTCCGGCTGCGCGACCTGGGGAACACGCTGATCGTCGTCGAGCACGACGAGGACACCATCCGCACCTCGGACTGGGTGGTCGACATCGGCCCGGGCGCCGGCGAGCACGGCGGCAAGGTGGTGCACTCCGGGCCGCTGAAGGAGCTCCTGGACAACGACGAGTCCCTGACCGGCCAGTACCTGGTGGGCAAGCGGGTGATCCCGACCCCGCAGGAGCGCCGGCCGGTGGACTCCGACCGCCGGCTGACGGTGCACGGCGCCCGCGAGCACAACCTGAAGGACATCGCGGTGTCCTTCCCGCTCGGCGTCTTCACCGCCGTCACCGGTGTCTCCGGCTCGGGCAAGTCGACGCTGGTCAACGACATCCTCTACACCCACCTCGCGCGGGAACTGAACGGCGCCCGCACGGTCCCCGGCCGCCACACCCGGGTGGACGGCGACGACCTGGTCGACAAGGTGGTCCACGTCGACCAGTCGCCGATCGGGCGGACGCCGCGCTCCAACCCGGCGACGTACACCGGCGTCTTCGACCACATCCGCAAGCTGTTCGCGGAGACCATGGAGGCCAAGGTCCGCGGGTACCTGCCCGGGCGCTTCTCGTTCAACGTCAAGGGCGGCCGCTGCGAGAACTGCTCCGGCGACGGCACCATCAAGATCGAGATGAACTTCCTGCCGGACGTCTACGTCCCGTGCGAGGTGTGCCACGGCGCCCGGTACAACCGGGAGACGCTGGAGGTGCACTACAAGGGCAAGTCCATCGCCGAGGTGCTGGACATGCCCATCGAGGAGGCGCTCGACTTCTTCGAGGCGGTGCCCGCCATCGCCCGCCACCTGCGGACGCTCAACGACGTGGGCCTCGGGTACGTCCGTCTCGGCCAGAGCGCGCCGACCCTGTCCGGCGGCGAGGCCCAGCGGGTCAAGCTCGCCAGCGAGCTGCAGAAGCGCTCCACCGGGCGCACGGTCTACGTCCTGGACGAGCCGACCACCGGCCTGCACTTCGAGGACATCAGCAAGCTGATCACCGTGCTGTCCGGGCTGGTCGACAAGGGCAACACCGTGATCGTGATCGAGCACAACCTCGACGTGATCAAGACGGCCGACTGGGTGATCGACATGGGCCCCGAGGGCGGGCACGGCGGCGGACTGGTCGTCGCCGAGGGCACCCCGGAGCAGATCGCCGGCGTCCCGGCCAGCCACACCGGCAAGTTCCTGCGGGACATCCTGGGCGCCGACCGGGTCAGCGACGCGGCGCTCCCGGCCCCGCGCAAGGGCGGCGCCCGGAAGGCGGCGGCCACCGGCACCCGCAAGCGGGCCGCAGGCAGCAGGGGGTGAGCCACGGCGCACAGCGGCGGGTCATAAGGTGGGCTGGTCGCGGCGCCGACGCGACTGCCGTACGAGCCTGGAGCAACACCATGACCGACCAGCCCACCGCCCGCCGTACCGTGCTGCAGGGAGCCGCGCTCGCCGGCGCCGCCGGCCTCGGACTGACCGCCTGCTCCGGCGGCCAGTCCGGCGCCGCCGGGAACCCGGGGCCGACCGCCCCGGCGGACCTCGGCTCGGCCGACCAGGTCCCGGTCGGTGGCGCCAAGGTGTTCAAGGACGCCAGCGTGGTCGTCGCGCAGCCGTCCAAGGGCACGTACAAGGCGTTCAGCGCGGTGTGCACGCACGCCGGGTGCCTGGTGGACAGCGTGCAGAACGGGATCATCACCTGCCCCTGCCACGGCAGTCAGTTCAAGGCGGACACCGGCGCGGTCGTGAACGGCCCGGCGGCCACCCCGCTGCCGTCGGTTCCGGTCAAGGTGCAGGGCGGCAAGCTGATCGCGGGCTGACGGCCCGGCGCCCGCCCCCGGGCCGCGGGGCGCCCGCCCGGAACCGCCCACCCGCACCGGTCGCCGGCTGCCTTCCGGCGGCCTTCCGGTCGCCTTCCGGTCGCCTTCCGGTCGCCTCCCGGCCGCCTCGGCCACCGCCCCGGCCCCGGGGCACGCGGGCCGCGCCGGGTGGCCGCCGCGTCATCATCCCGTCGCCGGACGCGCCCCCGTCCGCGACGGGATTGTCGGTCGCCGCCAGTAGGGTGAAGCCATGGCCGACCCCTCCAGCTACCGCCCGAAGCCGGGGCAGATCCCCGACTCGCCGGGGGTCTACAAGTTCCGTGACGAGCACGGCCGCGTGATCTACGTGGGCAAGGCGAAGAGTCTGCGCCAGCGGCTGTCCTCGTACTTCCAGGACATCGCCAACCTGCACCCGCGGACCCGGACCATGGTCACCACGGCCGCCGCCGTGGAGTGGACGGTGGTCGGCACCGAGGTCGAGGCGCTGCAGCTGGAGTACTCCTGGATCAAGGAGTTCGACCCGCGGTTCAACGTCAAGTACCGCGACGACAAGAGCTATCCCTCGCTCGCCGTCACCCTCAACGAGCAGTTCCCCCGCGTTCAGGTGATGCGCGGTCCCAAGCGCCGCGGCGTGCGCTACTTCGGCCCGTACGCGCACGCCTGGGCGATCCGCGAGACCGTGGACCTGCTGCTGCGGGTCTTCCCGGTGCGGACGTGCTCGGCCGGGGTGTTCCGGCGCTCCCAGCAGATCGGCCGCCCCTGCCTGCTGGGCTACATCGGCAAGTGCTCGGCCCCCTGCGTCGGCCGGGTCACCGCCGAGGAGCACCGCGAACTCGCCGAGGAGTTCTGCGACTTCATGGCCGGGCGCACCGGCACCTACCTGCGGCGCCTGGAGCGGCGGATGCAGGAGGCGGCCGCCGCGATGGAGTACGAGCGGGCCGCCCGGCTGCGCGACGACATCGAGGCGCTGCGGCGCGCCATGGAGAAGAACGCCGTCGTCCTCGCCGACGCCACCGACGCCGACCTGATCGCCGTCGCCGAGGACGAGCTGGAGGCGGCCGTCCAGATCTTCCACGTCCGCGGCGGCCGGGTCCGCGGCCAGCGCGGCTGGGTCACCGACAAGGTGGAGGCGGTCGACACCGCCGGGCTGGTCGAGCACGCCCTCCAGCAGCTGTACGGGGAGGAGAGCGGCGACACGGTGCCCAAGGAGGTGCTGGTGCCCGCGCTGCCCGAGCCCGTCGAGCCGGTCGCCGACTGGCTGGGCGGTCGCCGCGGCTCGCGGGTGGACCTGCGCGTTCCGCAGCGCGGCGACAAGAAGGACCTGATGGAGACGGTCCAGCGCAACGCCCAGCAGGCCCTCGCCCTGCACAAGACCAAGCGCGCCTCCGACCTGACCACCCGCTCCCGCGCCCTGGAGGAGATCGCCGAGGCCCTGGAGCTGGACTCGGCGCCGCTGCGCATCGAGTGCTTCGACATCTCCCACCTGCAGGGCGAGGACGTGGTGGCGTCCATGGTCGTCTTCGAGGACGGGCTGGCCCGCAAGAGCGAGTACCGCCGCTTCCAGATCAAGGGCTTCGCCGGCCAGGACGACGTCCGTTCGATGCACGAGGTGATCTCCCGGCGCTTCCGCCGCTATCTGCAGGAACGGCAGAGGACCGGTGAGTGGGAGGTACCCGAAGAGGACGCGGCGGACGGCGCCGAGGACGCGGTGCAGGGCGGGCCGATCGATCCGGAGACCGGGCGCCCCCGCAGGTTCGCCTATCCGCCGCAGCTGGTCGTCGTCGACGGCGGCCGGCCGCAGGTGGCCGCCGCCGCCCGGGCCCTCGCCGAGCTGGGCGTCGAGGACGTCGCGGTGTGCGGGCTGGCCAAGCGGCTGGAGGAGGTCTGGCTGCCCGGCGAGGAGGACCCGGTGATCCTGCCGCGCACCAGCGAGGGCCTGTACCTGCTGCAGCGCGTCCGTGACGAGGCGCACCGGTTCGCCATCACCTACCAGCGCAGCAAGCGCTCCAAGAACCTGCGGGCCGGCGCGCTGGACACCGTTCCCGGCCTCGGCGGCAGCCGCAAACAGGCCCTGCTCAAGCACTTCGGCTCCCTCAAGCGGCTGCGGGCCGCCACCATCGACCAGATCTGCGAGGTGCCGGGCATAGGCCGCAAGACGGCGGAAGCGGTGGCGGCCGCGCTGGCGCAGGCCACCCCCGCGGCGCCCGCCGTCAACACGGCCACAGGAGAGATCATTGAGGACGAGGGGGCGGTGGGCGAGGGCGCCGCCGCCCGGGTCGAACGGGGGTAGGACGATGAAGGCCACTGATGGAGACGGAGCACAGGTGACGAGCGGCGGATCGGGAGAGGCCCCGGAGGCCATCCCCGAACTGGTGATCATCTCCGGCATGTCCGGGGCGGGCCGCAGTACCGCGGCCAAGTGCCTGGAGGACCTGGGCTGGTTCGTGGTGGACAACCTGCCGCCCGCCCTGATCCCGACCATGGTCGACCTCGGGGCGCGCTCGCAGGGCAACGTGGCGCGCATCGCGGTCGTCGTCGACGTGCGCGGGCGCCGGTTCTTCGACAACCTGCGCGAGTCCCTGGCGGACCTGGACACCAGGAACGTCAAGCGCCGGGTGCTGTTCCTTGAGGCGTCCGACGACGCCCTGGTGCGGCGGTTCGAGTCGGTGCGCCGCCCGCACCCGCTGCAGGGCGACGGCCGGATCGTCGACGGCATCGTCAAGGAGCGCGACCTGCTGCGCGAACTGCGCGGCGAGGCCGACCTGGTGATCGACACCTCCAGCCTCAACGTGCACGAGCTGCGGGCCAAGATGGACGCGCAGTTCGCCGGCGAGGAGGAGCCCGAGCTGCGGGCGACGGTGATGTCGTTCGGCTACAAGTACGGGCTGCCGGTCGACGCGGACCTCGTCGTGGACTGCCGCTTCCTGCCCAACCCGCACTGGGTGCCCGAGCTGCGCCCGTACACCGGGCTCAACGACGAGGTCGCCACCTACGTCTTCAACCAGCCCGGCGCCAAGGAGTTCCTGGACCGCTACGCCGAGCTGCTGCAGATCATCGCGGCCGGGTACCGCCGGGAGGGCAAGCGCTATGTGACGATCGCGGTCGGCTGCACCGGCGGCAAGCACCGCAGCGTCGCGATGTCGGAGCGCCTGGCCCGGCGCCTGTCCGCGGAGGGTGTGGAGACCGTGGTCGTCCACCGCGACATGGGGCGCGAGTGATCAGGACCAGAACCGCGCGGCGCCTGCGCCGCCCGCTGCGCTCGGGTGCCACCCCCAAGGTCGTCGCGCTCGGCGGCGGCCACGGCCTGGCGGCCTCGCTGGCCGCGCTGCGCCGCATCACGCAGGACCTCACGGCCGTGGTCACCGTCGCCGACGACGGCGGCTCCAGCGGGCGGCTGCGGGACGAACTCGGCGTGCTGCCGCCCGGGGACCTGCGCAAGGCGCTGGCCGCGCTGTGCGGGGACGACGAGTGGGGCCAGACCTGGGCGCGGGTCATCCAGCACCGCTTCACCAGCGAGGGCGAGATGCACGGGCACGCGGTCGGCAATCTGCTGATCGTCGCGCTGTGGGAGCAGCTCGGGGATCCGGTCGCCGCCCTGGAGTGGGTCGGGCGGCTGCTGGGCGCGCACGGGCGGGTGCTGCCGATGTCGTCCGTTCCGCTGGAGCTGGAGGCCACGGTGCGCGGGCACGATCCGGCCCGGCCGGAGGAAATCGGCACGGTGCGCGGCCAGGCGACGGTGGCGCTCACCCGCGGCGAGGTCCTTCAGGTGCGGCTGGTGCCGCACGACCCGCCCGCCGTGCCCGAGGCCGTCAAGGCGGTGCTGGACGCCGACTGGGTGGTGCTGGGCCCGGGCTCCTGGTTCTCCTCCGTCATACCGCATCTGCTGGTGCCGGAACTGGCCCAGGCGCTGATCGAGACGCGGGCCCGGCGGGTGCTGACCCTCAACCTCGCGCCGCAGCCCGGAGAGACCGAAGGGTTTTCTCCGCAGCGTCACTTGGAGGTTTTGGCCCGACACGCCCCTAAACTCACCATCGACGTGGTGCTGGCCGACGCGGCCGCCGTGCCCGACCGGGCCAGTCTCGACCTGGCCGCCGAACGGCTGGGCGGCACGGTCGCGCTGGCCCCGGTCGCGGCCCCCGACGGGCCTCGGCACGATCCGGAGCTGCTGGCCGCCGCGTACGACCGGATTTTTCGGATGCATGGAAGGATCGGCCCATGGCGATGACGGCTGCGGTGAAGGACGAGATCTCCCGGCTCCCCGTCACCCGTACCTGCTGCCGCAAGGCGGAGGTGTCGTCGATCCTGCGGTTCGCCGGCGGCCTCCATCTGGTGAGCGGGCGCATCGTGATCGAGGCGGAGCTGGACACCGGGATGGCGGCCCGGCGGCTCCGCAAGGACATTCTGGAGATCTTCGGGCACGCCTCCGACCTGGTGGTGATGGCCCCCGGCGGGCTGCGCAGAGGCAGCCGCTACGTGGTCCGCGTGGTGGCGGGCGGCGACCAGCTGGCCCGGCAGACCGGGCTGGTGGACGGGCGCGGCCGGCCGATTCGCGGCCTTCCCCCGCAGGTCGTCTCGGGGGCGACCTGCGACGCCGAGGCCGCCTGGCGCGGTGCGTTCCTCGCCCACGGCTCGCTGACCGAGCCGGGCCGCTCCTCCTCCCTGGAGGTGACCTGCCCGGGGCCGGAGGCCGCGCTCGCGCTGGTGGGGGCGGCCCGCCGGCTGGGCATCCCGGCCAAGGCCCGCGAGGTGCGCGGCGTTGACCGGGTGGTCGTCCGCGACGGTGACGCGATCGGCGCCCTGTTGACGCGGCTGGGGGCGCACGAGTCCGTACTGGCGTGGGAGGAGCGCCGGATGCGCCGGGAGGTGCGCGCCACCGCCAACCGGCTGGCCAACTTCGACGACGCCAACCTGCGCCGCTCCGCCCGTGCCGCGGTCGCCGCCGGCGCCCGGGTCCAGCGGGCCCTGGAGATCCTCGGCGACGAGGTGCCCGAGCACCTCGCGGCGGCCGGCCGGCTGCGGATGGACCACAAGCAGGCGTCCCTTGAGGAACTCGGCTCGCTCGCCGATCCGCCGCTGACCAAGGACGCGGTGGCCGGCCGCATCCGTCGCCTGCTGGCGATGGCCGACAAGCGCGCCGCCGATCTGGGCATTCCCGGGACCGAGTCCAGCCTGACGGAGGAGATGGTCGGCTGAGCGGCGTGCCGTGGGGCGGGCGTTGCACCCGGATGCGCCCGGCGCGTCCGGGTGCGGCGGGTCGGGTGCCGGGATGCGGCGCGTCCCAGGGTGGCCGATGTCACCTGGGACACCTTCGCGAGGTAGGGTCGGGGGTGGTCGGGGACATCCCATACGTCGCTGCCGGAAATAATTCCGGCATACGAGCGAGGAGATCGGTTCGTGACGATCCGCGTAGGCATCAACGGCTTTGGTCGCATCGGACGTAACTACTTCCGTGCCGCTCTGGAGCAGGGTGCGGACATCGAGATCGTGGCTGTCAACGACCTGGGTGACACGGCCACCACCGCACATCTGCTCAAGTACGACACCATCCTGGGCCGCCTCAAGGCCGAGGTGTCGCACACCGAGGACAGCATCACCGTCAACGGCAAGACCATCAAGGTCCTCGCCGAGCGCGACCCGGCCGCCATCAAGTGGGGCGAGCTGGGCGTCGACGTCGTCATCGAGTCCACCGGCATCTTCACCAAGGCCGCGGACGCCGGAAAGCACCTGGCGGGTGGCGCCAAGAAGGTCATCATCTCGGCTCCGGCCAAGGATGAGGACATCACCATCGTCATGGGTGTCAACAACGGCAAGTACGACACCGCCAAGCACAACATCATCTCCAACGCCTCCTGCACCACCAACTGCGTGGCGCCGATGGCCAAGGTGCTGCTGGAGAACTTCGGCATCGCCAAGGGTCTGATGACCACGGTGCACGCGTACACCAACGACCAGCGCATCCTGGACTTCCCGCACAAGGACCTGCGCCGCGCCCGTGCCGCCGCCGAGAACATCATCCCGACCACCACCGGTGCCGCGAAGGCCACCGCGCTGGTCATCCCGGAGCTGAAGGGCAAGCTGGACGGCATCGCGATGCGCGTCCCGGTGCCGACCGGCTCCGTCACCGACCTCGTCGTCGAGCTGGAGCGCGAGGTCACCAAGGACGAGGTCAACGCCGCCTTCCAGAAGGCCGCCGAGGGCGAGCTCAAGGGCATCCTGGAGTACACCGAGGACCCGATCGTCTCCTCGGACATCGTCAACTGGCCGGCGTCCTGCACCTTCGACGCCTCCCTGACGATGGCCCAGGGCAAGTCCGTGAAGGTCATCGGCTGGTACGACAACGAGTGGGGTTACTCCAACCGCCTCGTGGACCTGACCACCTTCATCGGCACCCAGCTCTGACCCCAGGCCTTTCAGCACCACGATGTGTAAGGACAGGGCCCGCACGACATCGCGGTCGTACGGGCCCTGTCCCATGACCCAGGAGTCACCACCATGAAGACGATCGACGAGCTCGTCACCGAAGGGGTCGCGGGCAAGCGGGTGTTCGTCCGCGCCGACCTCAACGTCCCCCTCGCCGGGGACCGCATCACCGACGACGGCCGCATCCGGGCCGCCGTCCCGACCATCGCCAAGCTCGCGGAGGCGGGCGCCAAGGTGGTCGTCGCCTCGCACCTGGGCCGCCCCAAGGGCGCTCCGGACCCGCAGTTCTCCCTCGCCCCGGTCGCTCGGCGGCTCGGCGAACTGCTCGGCAAGGACGTCGCGTTCGCCACCGACACCGTGGGGGACAGCGCGAAGGCCACCGTCGCCGCCCTGGCCGACGGCGAGGTCACGCTGCTGGAGAACCTGCGGTTCAACGCCGGCGAGACCGCCAAGGACGACGCCGAGCGCGGCGCGTTCGCCGACCGGCTCGCGGAACTCGCCGACGTGTACGTGGGCGACGGCTTCGGCGCGGTGCACCGCAGGCACGCCTCCGTCTACGACCTCCCGGCCCGGCTGCCGCACGCCGCCGGCTATCTGATCGCCACCGAGGTCGGGGTGCTGCGCAAGCTGACCGAGGACGTCAGCCGGCCCTACGCGGTGGTGCTCGGCGGCGCCAAGGTCTCCGACAAGCTCGCCGTCATCGACAACCTGCTGGAGAAGGCCGACCGCATCCTCATCGGCGGCGGCATGGCGTACACCTTCCTGGCGGCCCAGGGCCACGAGGTGGGCGGCAGCCTGCTCCAGGAGGACCAGATCCCGGCCGTCACGGAGTACCTGCGCCGCGCCGAGCAGCGCGGGGTGGAGTTCGTGCTGCCGGTCGACGTGGTCGCCGCCTCCGAGTTCCCGGACCTGAAGGCGCAGGCGCCGACCAACCCCGTCACGGTGCCGGCCACCGCGATCCCGGCCGACCTGATGGGCCTGGACGTCGGCCCGGAGACCCGCAAGCTGTTCGCCGGGAAGCTGGCGGACGCCGCGACGGTGTTCTGGAACGGCCCGATGGGCGTCTTCGAGCACCCCGACTACGCCGAGGGCACCCGCGCGGTCGCCCAGGCGCTGGTCGACACCCCCGCCTTCACCGTGGTCGGCGGCGGCGACTCGGCCGCCGCGGTGCGCACGCTCGGCTTCGACGAGAAGGCGTTCGGGCACATCTCGACCGGCGGCGGCGCCAGCCTCGAGTACCTCGAGGGCACCACCCTTCCCGGCCTCGCAGCACTGGAGGACTGAACACCGTGAGCTCCCGTACGCCCCTGATGGCGGGCAACTGGAAGATGAACCTCAACCACCTTGAGGCCATCGCGCACGTCCAGAAGCTCGCCTTCGCGCTCACCGACAAGGACTTCGCGGCCGTCGAGGTCGCCGTCATCCCGCCGTTCACCGCCCTGCGCTCGGTGCAGACGCTGGTCGAGGGCGACAAGCTGAAGATCAAGTACGGTGCGCAGGACGTCTCCGCGCACGACGACGGCGCCTACACCGGCGAGGTCTCCGGCCCGATGCTGGCCAAGCTCAAGTGCTCCTACGTGGTCGTGGGGCACAGCGAGCGGCGCCAGTACCACCGCGAGGACGAGGAGATCGTCAACGCCAAGGTGACGGCCGCGTTCCGCAACGGCCTGACCCCCATCCTGTGCGTCGGCGAGGGCCTGGACGTCCGCCGGGCCGGGCGCCAGGTGGAGCACACCCTGGCCCAGGTCGACGGCGCCCTCAAGGACATCCCCGCCGAGCAGGCCGCCACCCTGGTGATCGCCTACGAGCCGGTGTGGGCGATCGGCACCGGCGAGGTCGCCACCCCCGAGGACGCCCAGGAGGTCTGCGGGGCGATCCGGGGGCGGCTGGCCGAGCTGTACTCCCCGGAGGTGGCCGACGCGGTGCGCATCCAGTACGGGGGCTCGGTGAAGTCCGGCAACGTCTCCGCGATCATGGCGCAGCCGGATGTGGACGGTGCCCTGGTCGGCGGTGCCTCGCTGGACCCGGAGGAATTCGTCAAGATCGTCCGCTACCGCGACCAGGCAGTAGGCTGACGGGTCCGTTCCGAAGTACGCTGTCGGGGGCCGGGAGGAGCTGATCCGCCCGGTCCCCGTGCCCGCATTACGACGTCACCGAGAGAGTTGGTCCAGCCGTGGTCATCGGGTTCTCCATCGCCCTCATCATCTTCAGCCTGCTGCTGATGCTGCTCGTGCTGATGCACAAGGGGAAGGGCGGCGGCCTGTCGGACATGTTCGGCGGCGGCATGGCGTCCTCGGTCGGCGGTTCCTCGGTGGCCGAGCGGAACCTGGACCGGATCACCGTCGTCATCGGCCTGCTCTGGTTCGCCTGCGTCATCGGCCTCGGCCTGGTGCTGAAGCTCAAGGGCTGAAGCTCAAGGGCTGAGGCTCAAGGGTCGGCGAGGCCGTCCGGCGGCCGATTCCGGCCGCTGCGGCGGTAACTGACGCCGTGTCGCAAAAGCGGCCTATCATGGGACGGCGTCCTCGGGAACCTGGCGGTTGGCCTGCCACTGGACGGGACGTAAGGTCATCGTAAACTGGACGACCTCGCAGCACCATCACGCAGGGAGTTACGACCGTGGCAAGTGGCAACGCGATCCGTGGCAGTCGGGTCGGGGCGGGGCCGATGGGTGAGGCGGAGCGCGGCGAGTCGGCGCCCCGCCTTCGCATCTCCTTCTGGTGCTCGAACGGGCACGAGACCAAGCCGAGCTTCGCCAGCGACGCTCAGATCCCGGACACCTGGGACTGCCCGCGCTGCGGCTTCCCGGCCGGGCAGGACGCGGACAACCCGCCGGACCCGCCCCGCACCGAGCCGTACAAGACCCACCTGGCGTACGTCCGCGAGCGGCGCAGCGACGCGGACGGCGAGGCGATCCTCGCCGAGGCGCTCGCCAAGCTCCGCGGCGAGATCTGACCGCGCAGGTCGGGAACGACGTGCCCGGCACGGCAACGCAGCAGGTCCCGGGCGGAAACCCCTCGTAAGGGGGCTTCCGCCCGGGACCTTCGTGCTGCCAGCCTGATGCCGGGGGGCCTGGCTGGTCTGGCGGTCAGGCGGAGGCCGGGGGATACAGCTGGCGGGGCAGCTGTGCCGCGGCCGGGCCGTCGAGCAGCCACAGGGTGCGCGTGCGCCCGTACGCGCCGGCCGCCGGGGCCTGGATCTCCCCGGCGCCGGACAGCGCGATCGCGACGGCGTTCGCCTTGTCCTCGCCGGCCGCGAGCAGCCATACCTCGCGCGCCGCCCGGATCGCCGGGAGGGTCAGCGAGATCCGGGTGGGCGGTGGCTTGGGGGCCCCGCGCACCCCGATGACCGTGCGCTCGCTCTCGCGGACGCCCGGGTGCTCGGGGAAGAGGGACGCGATGTGGGTGTCCGGGCCGACGCCCAGCAGCAGCACGTCGAACCCGGGCGCGGCCGCGTGGTCCTGGGGACCCGCCGCCGCGGCCAGTTCGGCGGCGTACGCCTCGGCGGCCGCGTCCACGTCCGAGCCGTACGGCCCGTCCGAGGCGGGCATCGGGTGCACCCGGGCCGGGGCCAGCGGGACGGCGTCCAGCAGGGCCTCGCGGGCCTGGGTGACGTTGCGGTCCGGGTCGCCCTCGGGCAGGTACCGCTCGTCGCCCCACCACAGGTCCAGCCGCGACCAGTCGATCGCGTCGCGGGCCGGAGCCTCGGCCAGCGCCGCGAGCAGCGCGTTGCCGTTGCGGCCGCCGGTGAGCACCACCGACGCCGAGCCGCGTGCCGCCTGGGCGTCCACCACCTTGGTGATCAGCCGGGCGGCGGCCGCCTTGGCCATCAGCTCCTTGTCGCGGTGGACGACGACCTGGGGGATCGTCACCGGCTCTCCTTCGCCCCGGAGGCGGCCGGGGCCTTGTGCCGCGCCTGCCCGGTGTGCTCCGCCGGGGCGGCGGGCGTCTCCTCCGGCACCACCGTGGCCACCGAGCCGCCCTGCCCGGACGCCTCCGCCTCCGCCTCGGATATGCGCTGCACCCCGAACTTGACGGCACGGGCGTACGCCTCGTCCGGGTCCAGGTGGCGCAGCTCCTCGGCGATCAGCTCGGCGGTGCTGCGGCGCTGCAGCGCCACGTGCCGCTCGGGCTGGCCGGGCATGGCCAGCTCGGCGAGCGCGCCGTCCGCCCGGTCCAGGCGGATCTGGCCGTCCGCCGTGGTCAGGGTGACCGCGGTCAGGCCGGGGCCGTCGGAGACCTTGCGCCGCACCGGGACGTCGAGCCGGTCGGCGAGCCACAGCGCCAGCAGCTCGGTGCTCGGGTTGTACGCCTCGCCCTCGATGACCGCCTCGGTGACGGGGGCGTGCTTCTGGTCCAGCGCGGCGGCCAGCATGCTGCGCCAGGAGGTGATCCGGGTCCAGGCCAGGTCGGTGTCGCCCGGGGTGTAGGTCTCGGCGCGCAGCCCCAGGGCCGCCACCGGGTCCTCGGTGGACGACGCGTCGGTGATCCGCCGGGCCGCCAGCCGTCCGAGCAGGTCCTGCGCCGGGTTCTCCGGCGCCTCCTCGGGCCACCACACGACCACCGGGGCGTCCGGCAGCAGCAGCGGCAGGACGACGCTGTGCGCCTGGTGGGCCAGCTCGCCGTGGAGCCGCAGCAGCACCGTCTCGCCGGTGCCGGACTCGCCGCCGACCCGCACCTCGGCGTCGAGCCGGCTGGCCTTGCGGTCGCGCGGCGAGCGGCCGGGCCGCTTGATGACGACCAGGATGCGGGAGGGGTGCTCGGTGGACGCGTCGCTGGCCGCCTTGAGGGCGTCGTAGTGGTTGCCCTCGTCGGTGACGATGACCAGGGTGAGGACCATGCCGACGGCCGGGGAGCCGGAGGCCCGCCGCGCCTGGACCAGCGTCGCGTTGATCTGGCTGGACGTGGTCTGGGTCAGGTCGATGTTCATGGCCGGCGCCAGCTCCTGCCGTCTCGTGCGAGCATCTCGTCCGCCGCCTTCGGCCCCCAGGTGCCGGCGGCGTACTGCTCAGGCTTGCCGTGCGAGTCCCAGTACTGCTCGATGGGGTCGATGATCTTCCACGACTGCTCGACCTCCTGGTGGCGGGGGAAGAGGTTGGCGTCGCCGATCAGCACGTCGAGCAGCAGCCGCTCGTACGCCTCCGGGCTGGACTCGATGAACGACTCGCCGTAGGCGAAGTCCATCGTGACGTCCCGGATCTCCATCGAGGTGCCGGGCACCTTCGAACCGAAGCGGATGGTCACGCCCTCGTCCGGCTGGACCCGGATGACCAGGGCGTTCTGTCCCAGCTGCTGGGTCTCGGTGCGGTCGAACGGGGAGTAGGGGGCCCGCTGGAAGACCACCGCGATCTCGGTGACGCGGCGGCCGAGGCGCTTGCCGGTGCGCAGGTAGAACGGGACACCCGCCCAGCGCCGGTTGTCGACCTCCAGCTTGATCGCGGCGTAGGTGTCGGTCTTGGAGGCGGGGTCGATGCCCTCCTCCTCCAGGTATCCGGGCACCAGCTCGCCGCCCTGCCAGCCGCCCGCGTACTGGGCGCGCACGGTGTGCCGGCCCAGCTGGTCGGGGACCCGGACGGCCTTGAGCACCTTGAGCTTCTCGGCCACCAGCGACTCGGCGTCGAAGGAGCTGGGCTCCTCCATGGCCGTCAGCGCCATCAGCTGGAGCAGGTGGTTCTGGATGACGTCCCGGCAGGCGCCGATGCCGTCGTAGTAGCCCGCGCGGCCGCCGATGCCGATGTCCTCGGCCATGGTGATCTGCACGTGGTCGACGAACGACCGGTTCCACAGCGGCTCGAACATCGTGTTGGCGAAGCGCAGCGCCAGGATGTTCTGGACCGTCTCCTTGCCCAGGTAGTGGTCGATCCGGAAGACCTCGTTGGGCTGGAAGACCTCGTGGACGATGTTGTTCAGCTCGACGGCGCTCTTGAGGTCGCGGCCGAAGGGCTTCTCGATCACCGCCCGCCGCCAGGAGCCCTTCGGGCCCTCGGACAGCCCGTGCCGCTTGAGCTGCTCGACGACGGTGGGGAAGAACTTCGGCGGCACCGAGAGGTAGAAGGCGAAGTTGCCGCCGGTGCCGCGCGCCTTGTCCAGGTCGTCGATGGTCGCCTTGAGCGTCTCGAACGCCTGGTTGTCGTTGAACTCGCCGGGCACGAACCGGAAGCCCTCGGCCAGCTGCTGCCAGACCTCCTCGCGGAACGGGGTGCGCGCGTGTTCCTTGACGGCGTCGTGCACGACCTGCGCGAAGTCCTCGTCCTCCCAGTCGCGCCGGGCGAACCCGACGAGGGAGAAGCCCGGCGGCAGCAGACCGCGGTTGGCCAGGTCGTACACCGCCGGCATCAGCTTCTTGCGCGACAGGTCACCGGTGACGCCGAAGATGACCAGGCCGGACGGCCCCGCGATGCGCGGGAGCCGCCGGTCCAGGGAGGTGCGCAGCGGATTGCTGCTGTTGGTCACCGCTCTCACTCCTTCGGCGCAAGCCGCTTGAGCTCCGCCTCGGTGGACTTCAGCAGGTCGTTCCACGAGGCTTCGAACTTCTCGACGCCCTCGCGCTCCAGGACGTCCACGACGTCGTCGTAGGAGATCCCGAAGGCCTCCAGCGCGTCGAGGTCGGCCTGGGCCTGCTCGTAGGTGCCGCGGATGGTGTCCCCGGTGATCTCGCCGTGGTCGGCGGAGGCCTCCAGGGTCGCCTCGGGCATGGTGTTCACCGTGTTGGGGGCGACCAGCTCGGTGACGTAGAGGGTGTCGGGGTAGGCCGGGTCCTTCACGCCGGTGGAGGCCCACAGCGGACGCTGCTTGCGGGCGCCGGCGCTCTCCAGGGCGGCCCAGCGCTCGGAGGGCGGCGTCGACCCGTCGGTGGAGCCGAACACCTCCTCGTAGGCCTGGTAGGCCAGCCGGGCGTTGGCCAGGGCGGCCTTGCCGCGCAGGGCCTTGGCCTCGTCGCTGCCGATCTTGTCCAGCCGCTTGTCGACCTCGGTGTCGACGCGGGAGACGAAGAAGGAGGCGACCGAGCGGATCATCGACAGGTCCAGGCCGGCGGCCTTGGCCTTCTCCAGACCGGTCAGGTAGGCGTCCATGACGGCCCGGTAGCGCTCCAGCGAGAAGATCAGGGTCACGTTGACGCTGATGCCGGTGCCGATGACCTCGGAGATCGCCGGCAGGCCCGCCATGGTGGCCGGGATCTTGATCAGGGTGTTGGGGCGGTCCACCAGCCAGGCCAGCTGCTTGGCCTCGGCGACGGTGGCCTGGGTCTCGTGGGCGAGCCGCGGGTCCACCTCGATGGACACCCGGCCGTCCTGGCCGTCGGTGGCGTCGAAGACCGGCCGCAGCACGTCGGCCGCGTCGCGGACGTCCGCCGTGGTGATCATCCGGATGGCCTCTTCGACGGTGACCCGGCGGGCGGCCAGGTCGGAGACCTGCTGCTGGTAGCCATCGCCGGCCGAGATGGCCTTCTGGAAGATCGTCGGGTTGGTGGTGACGCCCACGACGTGGCTGGCATCCATCAGCTCGGCGAGGTTGCCCGAGGTGATGCGCTTGCGGGACAGGTCGTCCAGCCAGATCGCGACGCCCTCGTCAGAGAGGCGCTTGAGTGCGTCTGTCATTGGTTACTGCATCTCCTAAGAGTCGTGTTCGGGCGTCGGTCAGCGGGTGGCGGCCGCGAGCGAGTCCCGGGCGGCCGCGGTGACGGCCTCGGAGGTCAGGCCGAACTCGCGGTAGAGCACCTGGTAGTCGGCGGAGGCGCCGAAGTGCTCCAGGCTGACGATGCGGCCGGCGTCGCCGACGAAGCGGTGCCAGGTCAGCCCGATCGCGGCCTCGACGGCGACGCGGGCCTTGACGGCGGGCGGCAGCACGTGGTCGCGGTAGGCCTGGTCCTGCTCCTCGAACCACTCGACACACGGCATGGAGACCACCCGGGTGGGGATGCCCTCGGCCTGGAGCGCCTCGCGCGCGGCGACGGCGATCTGGACCTCGGAGCCGGTGCCGATCAGGATGACCTGCGGCTGGCCGCCGTCGGCCTCCAGCAGCACGTAGCCGCCCTTGGCGGCGTCGTCGTTCGGCTCGTAGGTGGGGACGTTCTGCCGGGTCAGGGCCAGGCCGTGCGGCGCCGGCTTGACCGCGTGGCGGCGCATGACCTCCGCCCAGGCGATCGCGGTCTCGTTGGCGTCGGCCGGACGGACGATGTTCAGGCCCGGGATGGCCCGCAGCGCGGCGAGGTGCTCGATCGGCTGGTGGGTCGGGCCGTCCTCGCCCAGGCCGATGGAGTCGTGCGTCCACACGTAGGTGACCGGCAGCTTCATCAGCGCGGCGAGCCGCACCGCGGGCCGCATGTAGTCGGAGAACACCAGGAAGGTGCCGCCGTAGATGCGGGTGTTGCCGTGCAGCGCGATGCCGTTCATGGTCGAGCCCATGGCGTGCTCGCGGATGCCGAAGTGCACGGTGCGGCCGTAGGGGCTGGCCTCCGGCAGCGGGTTGCCCTCCGGCAGGAAGGACGAGGAGGCGTCGATCGTGGTGTTGTTCGAGCCGGCGAGGTCGGCGGAGCCGCCCCACAGCTCGGGGACCACCGCGCCGAGGGCCTTGAGGACCTCGCCGGAGGCCTTGCGGGTCGCGACGGACTTGCCCGCCTCGAAGACCGGCAGGGTGCGCTCCCAGCCCTCGGGCAGCTCGCCGGCGGAGATCCGGTCGAACTCGGCGGCGCGCTCGGGGTTGGCGGCGCGCCACTCCTCGAACCGCTTGGTCCACTCGGCGTGCGCCTGGTGGCCGCGCTCGGCGGCCCGGCGGGCGTGGGCCAGCACCTCGTCCTCGACCTGGAAGTGCTGCTCGGGGTCGAAGCCCAGCACCTTCTTGGTCGCGGCGACCTCGGCCTCGCCGAGCGCCGAGCCGTGGGCGGCCTCGGTGTTCTGCGCGTTGGGGGCCGGCCAGGCGATGATGGTGCGCGCCACGATCAGCGAGGGGCGCTCGGTCTCGGCCTGCGCCGCCCTGAGCGCCGCGTGCAGCGCCTGGACGTCGAAGTCGCCGTTGGGCGCCTGCTCGATGCGCTGGACGTGCCAGCCGTAGGCGCGGTAGCGGCCCTCGACGTCCTCGCTGAAGGCGGTCGCGGTGTCGCCCTCGATCGAGATGTGGTTGTCGTCGTACAGGGCGATCAGGTTGCCCAGCTTCTGGTGGCCGGCCAGCGAGGACGCCTCGGCGGAGATGCCCTCCTCCAGGTCGCCGTCGGAGACGATCGCCCAGATGGTGTGGTCGAAGGGGGACTCGCCGGCGGGCGCCTCGGGGTCGAACAGGCCGCGCTCGTAGCGGGCGGCCATGGCCATGCCCACGGCGTTGGCGATGCCCTGGCCCAGCGGCCCGGTGGTGGTCTCGACGCCGACGGTGTGGCCGTACTCCGGGTGGCCGGGGGTCCGGCTGCCCCAGGTGCGGAACGCCTTGAGGTCGTCCAGTTCCAGTCCGTACCCGGACAGGAACAGCTGGACGTAGAGGGTCAGGCTGGTGTGGCCGGGGGAGAGGACGAAGCGGTCGCGCCCGGTCCAGTTCGGGTCGGCCGGGTCGTGGCGCATCAGCTTCTGGAAGAGAAGGTACGCGGCGGGGGCCAGGCTCATGGCCGTGCCCGGGTGGCCGTTCCCGACCTTCTGGACGGAGTCCATGGCCAGGACGCGGGCGGTGTCGACGGCCCGCTTGTCCAGATCGGTCCACTCAAGCTCTGTGGTCGGCTGCGTGCTCACCCTGGGTCAGGGCTCCTCTCCACAATGTTCGCGGGCCGGTCGGCCCATTGCCGACCGGGCGTTTTCGAGCCTACCCCGCAGGGGGGTGACGGCTTGTCGACGTTTCACCCAACGATCGACGGGGTTTGTTCATTCCGGGTACATAGTGTGCTGTAGGGCCTCGCGGAGGGTTCGGCCGGGGGGTGGCCGGCCCCCGCCGCGACATTCCCCTGTGTCAACACGGGTGCCCCCGCGACGGGTCGCGTAACGGCAACGTCTAGAGTGGCGTGGTACGCGCAAGGACTGCCCGGTGTTCAACTGGCTGGGGAGGGACTTGCTGGACTTTCTTCCTCCCAGAGGTGTTCGTGACGGCCGTCGAAACCCGCCCCGCAGGGCTTGTCGAGACGAGCCCCCGGCACCGGCCGCTCGGGGCCCGTGTCCAGGCGTTCGTGGCACTGACCAAGCCGCGCATCATTGAACTGCTGCTCATCACGACCGTCCCGGTGATGTTCCTCGCCGCGGGAGGCGTCCCCGACCTGTGGCTGGTGCTGGCCACCATGGTCGGCGGCTACCTCTCGGCGGGCGGCGCCAACGCGCTGAACATGTACATCGACCGCGACATCGACGCGCTGATGCACCGCACCGAACAGCGCCCGCTGGTCACCGGGATGGTCAGCCCGCGCGAGTGCCTGGTCTTCGGCATCTCGCTGTCGGTGGTGTCGACCGCGTGGTTCGCCGTGCTGGTCAATCCGCTGTCGGCCGCGCTGTCGCTGACGGCCATCCTCTACTACGTCTTCGTCTACACGCTCTGGCTCAAGCGGCGTACCGCGCAGAACATCGTCTGGGGCGGCATCGCCGGGTGCATGCAGGTCCTCATCGGCTGGTCGGCGGTCCGCAACGAGCTGGCCTGGGCGCCGTTCGTCCTGTTCATGGTGCTGTTCTTCTGGACGCCGCCGCACTACTGGCCGCTGTCGATGAAGGTCAAGGACGACTACGCGCGGGTGGGCGTGCCCATGCTGCCGGTGGTCGCCGGCAACCGGGTGGTCGCCCGGCAGATCGTGATCTACAGCTGGGTGATGGTCCTCGTCTCGCTCACCCTGTGGTGGCCGCTCGGCGCGACCAGCTGGTTCTACCCGGCGGTCGCGGTCGTCACGGGCGGGCTGTGGCTGAAGGAGGCCCACGCGCTGAACGGGCGCGCCAAGGCGGGCGTGGTCGGCGCGAAGCTCAAGGAGATGCGGCTGTTCCACTGGTCCATCACCTACGCGACGCTGCTGTTCGTCGCCGTCGCGGTGGACCCGTTCCTGCGCTAGCGGACCCGCCCTGCGCTGGAGGTCACACCCCGGGCCGCGCGGCGCACCTGGTCAGTGATGATTACCGCTAAGTAGCATCATGGTCATGGGACAGACCACCGTTGCGGACACCGCACCCGACGCGCGCGCCGAGCGCCGCGCCCAGCGACTGGCCAAGCAGATCGGCGCCTTCGCCAGGAGCCACGGCGGCAGCGCCGAGGGCCAGATCGCGTACATAGGCGAGATCGGCACCCGGATCGTCCTGGTCGGCGAGAACGGCGAGTGGGGCGACCTGGTGGCCCCCAGCAAGGCCGTCGCCGAGCGGGCCGTGGAGCTCTCCGGCATCACCGTGCACGAGGACTTCGACGGCGACCTGGCCGCCAAGGTCCGCACGGGACCGTACGAGTGGACGCGCATGGCCGGCATCCAGGTCGGCGGCCCCGCCAACACCTGAGCGCGCCCGGCGCCGTTAGTCCGGCCGGAGGGATGGACATGATCCCACCGGTCGGGCAGGAGCTCCGCGAGAGCGCGGGGCGCGGCGTCAGGAGTGGCGGATGGACGGCGAGGAGCGCTGGCAGCGGGCCCGGCAGGCGGCTGCCGCACTCGGCGCGGAGGGCATCGACGCGGTCGCGCTGACCTACGTCGACATGGCGGGCGTGACGCGGGTGAAGGCCGTGCCCACCGCCCGGCTCCCGCAGGCGGCACGCCACGGGGTGGGCATGTCGCCGTGCTTCGACGTGTTCACCTCCGACGACTCGATGACCGCGACGCCGCACCTCGGCGGCCCGGACGGCGACTTACGGCTCGTCCCCGACCTGGACCGGCTCACCGCGCTGGCCGGGCAGCCCGGCTGGGCCTGGGCGCCGGTGGACCGCTACGACCAGCAGGGCGTCCCGCACCCCGCCTGCCAGCGGCAGTTCGCCCGCCGCATGGTCCAGTGGGCGGCCGCCCAGGGCATCGAGGCGGTGATGGGCTTCGAGACCGAATGGGTGGTCTCCGCGGCCGACTCGGCCACCGACCCCGCAGCGGACCCGGCCGGCGAGCCCTTCCGCGCGGCGGCCCCCGGAGCCGCGTACGGCATGGACCGCCTGGTGGGCGTGTCGGACTACCTGCGCGACCTGGTGCGCGCGCTGGGCGCGCAGGGCCTGGACGTCCACCAGATCCACCCGGAGTACGCGCCGGGGCAGTTCGAGGTCTCCACCGCGCCCGGCGACCCGCTGGCCGCCGCCGACGACGTGCTCCTGGTCCGCCAGACGGTACGGGCGGTCAGCGCGCGGCACGGGCTGCGGGTGACGTTCTCGCCGGCCGTCGTCGCCGGGCAGGTCGGCAACGGCTGCCATCTGCACGTGAGCCTGCGCAAGGACTCCGAGGACCTGTTCACGGGCGGCACCGGCAGATTCGGGCTGACCGCCGCCGCCGAGTCCTTCCTCGCCGGGGTGCTGGACGCGCTGCCCGCCCTGATGGCCCTCGGCGCGCCGTCGCCCGCCAGCTATCTGCGGCTGGCGCCCTCCCGCTGGGCGGGCGTCTACCGCTGCTGGGGCCTGGAGAACCGCGAGGCCGCGCTGCGGCTGATCGCCCCGGCGGAGCCGGGCGGCGGCAACGCCGAGCTCAAGCCGTTCGACGCGGCCGCCAACCCGTATCTGCTGGTCGGCGCCGTCCTGGCCGCCGGGCTCGCCGGGATCCGGGCCGGCGGGGCGCTCCCCGAGCCGGTGCAGGGCGATCCGGCCGTGGGAGGGGTGGACGTGCCGCGCCTGCCCGGCTCGCTCGCCGAGGCCGCCACCGCCTTCGAGGAGAGCACGCTGCTGCGGGAGGCGCTCGGCGAGGTGCTGCACGGCGCGGTCCTGGCGGTGCGCCGGGCCGAGACGGAGGCCGCCGCCGGGCAGTCGCCCGAGGAACTGGCCGCCGCGTTCCGGTGGCGGTACTGATGGCGGCGGCCACCCCCGAGCGGCCGGAACCGCGGCTGCCACCGCTCGTCGACCACCACTGCCACGGCGTGGTCCGCGCCGAACTGGGCATCGGCGCCTTCGAGGGGTACCTGACCGAGGCCGCCGCCCCCGCGGCACCCGGCACCACCTACTTCGACACGCAGACCGGCTTCGCCGTACGCCGCTGGTGCCCGCCGCTGCTCGGCCTGGAACCGCACTGCCCGCCCGCCGCCTATCTGGCCCGGCGCCGGGAGCTGGGCGCGTTCGAGGCGACCCGGCGGCTGCTGCGCGCCACCGGCATCGGCACATACCTGGTGGACACCGGGCTGCCCGGCGCGCTCACCGGCCCGGCGGAGCTGGCCTCGGCCGGCGGCGGCACCGCCCATGAGGTCGTCCGGCTGGAGACGCTGGCCGAGCGGGTCGCGGACGGCGCCGGGAGCGCGGGCGCCTTCGTCACGGACCTGGCGGAGGCGGTGCACGACGCGGCGGGTACGGCCGTCGCCTTCAAGTCGGTGGCCGCCTACCGGCACGGGCTGGCACTGGCCCCCGAGCCGCCCGGACCGGCCGAGGTGCGGCACGCCGCGGGCCGCTGGCTGGCCGCCCGCGGGGCCGGCGACCGGGTGACGGACCCGGTGCTGCTGCGGCACCTGCTGTGGAACGCGGTCGCCACCGGGCTGCCGCTCCAGCTCCACACCGGCTTCGGCGACCCCGACCTGCGGCTGGACCAGGCCGATCCGGCGCTGCTGACCGGCTTCATACGCGCCACCGAAGGGCTCGGCTGCGACCTGGTGCTGCTGCACGGCTACCCGTACCACCGGCAGGCGGCCTACCTGGCCCACGCCTTCCCCCACGTCCACGCCGACGTGGGTCTCGCGCTCACCCACACGGGCGCCCGGGCCGAGGCGGTGCTGGCGGAGGCGCTGGAGCTGGTGCCGTTCGGCAAGCTGCTGTTCTCCACCGACGCTTACGGACTGCCGGAGCTGTACGTGGTGGGGACGCGGCTGTTCACCGGGGCGCTGGAGCGCCTGCTGGGCGGGTGGGTGCGCGAGGGCGCCTGGTCGGCGGACGACGCGGCGCGGGTCGCCGGGATGGTCGCGGCGGGCAACGCGCGGCGCGTCTACCGGCTGCCGGGCGGGTGAGCCCGTCCGGCAGCCTCCGTCAGCCTTCGGCAGCCTCCGTGGGTCCGGCGACGTGGCTCAGGCGGCCGTCGGGGCGGGTGCGGCCGCCGGGTCCTGCGCCGGGACGCTCACCGGCTCGCCGTCCGGCACGGGGCGCTCCCGCAGCGACAGCGCCACCCGCAGCACCGCTATCCACACCAGGCACGAGCCGAGCATGTGCACGCCCACGATGATCACCGGCAGGCCGGTGAAGTACTGCACATAGCCCACCACGCCCTGCGCCATGAGCACCGCGAACAGCTCCACGGTGCGCCGCCGCGCCGCCGCCGGGCCGTCCACCGCGCGCAGCGCGAACCACAGCGCCACCGTCAGACCGACGACGATGTAGACGAAGTCCACGTGCAGCTGGGTGATCTCGCGCCAGTTGATCGGAATCCGGCTGATCTGGTGCGCGTCACCCGCGTGCGGCCCGGCGCCGGTGACGACCGTGCCGACCACGATGAGCACCGCGGTGGCGAGGACCAGCAGCCAGGCCAGCTGCCGCAGCGGGCGCCCGACCAGGCCGCGGACCGGCCCGTCACCCTCGCTCGCGCGCTTCCACATCACCACGGCGGCGGTGAGCACCACCGTGGTCAGCAGGAAGTGGCTGCCGACGAGGTAGGGGTTCAGGCCGGTCAGCACGACGATGCCGCCGAGGACCGCGTTGCCCATGACGCCCCAGAACTGCACCCAGCCCAGCTGCGTCAGCCGGTGCCGCCAGGGGGCGCGGGAGCGGGCCGCCACGATCGCCACCCCGACGATCGCGCACAGCACATAGGTGAGCAGACGGTTGCTGAATTCGATGATCCCGTTGATGCCCATCGCCTTGGTCGGCGTCAGGCTCTCGGGGGTGCAGGTGGGCCAGGTGGTGCAGCCCAGGCCGGACTGCGTCAGCCGGACGGCCCCACCGGTCACGGTGATGATCACTGCCATCACCACGGACGCCAGGGCGGCACGCCGTACGAACGCGGCGGAGGGCTGCCAGTGCCTGGCGACGAGCGCGAGGGGATTGAGCGTGTTGGGCACGGGCCCATCGTAGGCGCGAGCTTGTGCATCGCTTCACGAGGGGTCCGCTAACGCAGATAACCGCGACAAACCCCGGCGGAACGGCCTACCCCCGCTACTCCCACTACTCCCGTTACTCCCACTTGAAGAAGCGGGCGGCGGCGCCCAGCCCCAGCACCGTCCAGACGGCCAGGATCGCCAGGTCGCCCCAGGGCGTGCCGGCCCCGTGCTGGAGCACCGCCCGCAGTCCGTCGGACAGCGCCGAGATCGGCAGCAGGTGCAGCACGCTCTGCGCGGCGGGCGGGAACTTCTCCAGCGGCACGATCACCCCGCCGCCGACCAGCAGCAGCAGGAAGACCAGGTTGGCGCCGGCGAGCGTGGCCTCGGCCTTCAGCGTCCCGGCCATCAGCAGGCCGAGCCCGGAGAACGCGGCCGTGCCCAGCACCAGCAGCGCGATCACCGGCAGCGGCCCGCCGTGCGGCGACCAGCCCAGCACCAGCGCGATCACCGACAGCAGCGCGATCTGGAGGACCTCGGTGACCAGCACCGACCCGGTCTTGGCGGCCATCAGCGCCCAGCGCGGCAGCGGCGAGGCGCCGAGCCGCTTGAGGACGCCGTAGCGGCGTTCGAACCCGGTGGCGATGGCCTGCCCGGTGAACGCCGTGGACATCACGGCCAGCGCCAGCAGCCCCGGCGCCAGGAAGTCCACCCGCTTCCCCGCGCCGGTGGAGATGATCGGCACCGCGCTGAAGAGCACCAGCAGCAGCGTCGGGATGACCACCGTCAGCAGCAGCTGCTCGCCGTTGCGCAGCAGCATCCGGGTCTCCAGCAGGGTCTGCGCGCGGATCATGCGGGGCAGCGGTGCCGCGCCCGGATCCGGCGTGAAGGTGCCCGTGGTGGTCATGCGCGCAGCTCCTTGCCGGTCAGTTCCAGGAAGACGTCCTCCAGGGTGCGCCGCTCGACGGCGATGCGGTCCGGCATGACGCCGTGCTGGGCGCACCAGGAGGTGACGGTGGCCAGCATCTGCGGATCGACCTTGCCCTCGATGCGGTAGGTGCCCGGGGACAGCTCGGTGGCCTTGCTGTCCGCGGGCAGCGCGTTGAGCAGCGAGGCCAGGTCGAGCCCGGGGCGGCCGGTGAAGCGCAGGGTGTCCTCGGCGCCGCCGCGGCACAGCTCCTCGGGGGCGCCGTGGGCGATCACCCGGCCGCCGTCGATGATCGCGACGGTGTCGGCCAGCTGCTCGGCCTCGTCCATGAAGTGGGTGGTCAGCACCACGGTCATGCCGTCCGCGCGCAGCTCGCGCACCAGGTCCCAGGTGGCGTGGCGGGCCTGCGGGTCCAGGCCGGCGGTGGGCTCGTCGAGGAAGACCAGCTCCGGACGGCCGACGACGGCCATGGCCAGCGCGAGCCGCTGCTGCTGCCCGCCGGACAGCCGCCGGTAGGGGGTGCGGCCGCAGGAGTCCAGGCCCAGGCGCTCGATCAGCAGCGCGGGGTCGACCGGGTTGCGGTGCAGCCGGGCGGTGTGCCGCAGCATCTCCTCGGCGCGCGCACCGGGGTACACGCCGCCGGACTGCAGCATCACGCCGACCCGGGGCCGCAGCGCCCGGGACTCGCGTACCGGGTCGAGACCGAGGACCCGTACCCGGCCCGCGTCGGGCCGCCGGTAGCCCTCGCAGGTCTCGATGGTGGTGGTCTTGCCGGCGCCGTTGGGCCCGAGTACTGCGGTGACCGAGCCGCGCGGGACGGACAGGTCAAGCCCGTCGACCGCGGTCTTGGCCCCGTACCGCTTGACCAGGCCGACGACCTCGACCGCGGGGGTGCTCTGCATGGGCCCGAGTGTAGGGAGCCCGGCTGTGTCCGCGGCACCCGGTCCAGGACATCGGTGTCGGCGGGCAGGTCACGGCGGCCGAACCGGTAAGGATCGCCTTACGTGACGCAGGACACCGGGGCCTCGGGCCCACCCGGCTTGGACGCCGTCGGATAATTACGCAACAATGGCGTTGTGAAATACACGGGCGCGAACGAACGGGACCGGAGGGCGGCCGAGGCGGCCGCCGCGATCTCGTCTGCCGCCGAACCCGGGGAGAGCGAGGGCCAGCGCGGCACCCGCAACCGGGTCGCCCGCTCCATCCTCGACCACGGCCCGTCCACCGCGGCCGATCTCGCCGAGCGCCTGGAGCTCACCCCGGCCGCCGTGCGCCGCCATCTGGACGCGCTGGTGGCCGAGGGTCTCGTCGAGGCCAGGGAGAAGCGGGTCTACGGCTCGCGCTCCCGCGGCCGGCCGGCGAAGGTCTTCGCGCTCACCGACTGCGGCCGGGGCGCCTTCTACCAGGCGTACGACTCGCTCGCCGCGGACGCTCTGCGCTGGATAGCGCAGAGCGCCGGCGGAGGAGAGCGCGGCGAGGCGGCGGTGTCCGCGTTCGCCCGCGCCCGGATCGCGGCCCAGGCCGAGCGGTACCGCGCGCTGGTGGAGGCCGCCGAGCCGGCCGAGCGCGCCCGGGTGCTGGCCCAGGCCCTGAGCGAGGACGGGTACGCTGCCACCACACGCAGCGCACCGGCCGCCCCCGGCGAGCAGCTCTGCCAGCACCACTGCCCGGTGGCGCACGTCGCCGAGCGGTTCCCGCAGTTGTGCGAGGCGGAGGCCGAGGTCTTCTCCCACCTGCTGGGAACCCACGTCCAGCGTCTGGCCACGATCGCCCACGGCGACGGCGTGTGCACGACGTTCATCCCGAAAGCCGCCCTGGTGCGGGCCGGGCAGGCCCGCACCGCACGTAACGCATCTACCAGCATGTCCGGGAGGAACCCCGCATGACCGCTCCCACGGAGACCACTCACCCGGAGCTGGAGGGCCTGGGTACCTACGAGTACGGCTGGGCCGACTCCGACGTTGCCGGTGCCTCCGCCCGACGTGGCCTGTCCGAAGAGGTCGTCCGCGACATCTCGGGGAAGAAGGGCGAGCCGGAGTGGATGCTGAAGCTGCGTCTCAAGGGCCTCAAGCTCTTCGAGAAGAAGCCGATGCCCACCTGGGGCTCGGACCTGACCGGCATCGACTTCGACAACATCAAGTACTTCGTCCGCTCCACCGAGAAGCAGGCCGAGTCCTGGGAGGACCTGCCCGAGGACATCAAGCGGACCTACGACAAGCTGGGCATCCCGGAGGCGGAGAAGCAGCGCCTGGTCGCCGGCGTGGCCGCCCAGTACGAGTCGGAGGTCGTCTACCACCAGATCCGCGAGGACCTGGAGGAGCAGGGCGTCATCTTCCTGGACACCGACACGGCCCTCAAGGAGCACCCGGAGCTGTTCCGGGAGTACTTCGGCACCGTGATCCCGGCCGGTGACAACAAGTTCGCCTCGCTGAACACCGCGGTGTGGTCCGGCGGTTCGTTCATCTACGTGCCGAAGGGCGTGCACGTGGAGATCCCGCTGCAGGCCTACTTCCGGATCAACACCGAGAACATGGGCCAGTTCGAGCGGACGCTGATCATCGTCGACGAGGACGCCTACGTCCACTACGTCGAGGGCTGCACCGCGCCGATCTACAAGTCGGACTCGCTGCACAGCGCGGTCGTCGAGATCATCGTCAAGAAGGGCGCGCGCTGCCGGTACACGACCATCCAGAACTGGTCGAACAACGTGTACAACCTGGTCACCAAGCGCGCGGTCGCCTACGAGGGCGCCACGATGGAGTGGGTCGACGGCAACATCGGCTCCAAGGTGACCATGAAGTACCCGGCCGTCTACCTGATGGGCGAGCACGCCAAGGGCGAGACGCTGTCCATCGCCTTCGCGGGCGCCGGCCAGCACCAGGACGCGGGCGCCAAGATGGTCCACATGGCGCCGAACACCTCCTCCAGCATCGTCTCGAAGTCGGTGGCCCGCGGCGGCGGCCGCACCTCCTACCGCGGCCTGATCGAGATCGGCGAGGGCTCGGCGGGCGCCAAGTCCAACGTGCTGTGCGACGCGCTGCTGGTGGACACCGTCTCCCGGTCGGACACCTACCCGTACGTGGACGTCCGTGAGGACGACGTGTCCATGGGGCACGAGGCGACCGTCTCCAAGGTGAGCGAGGACCAGCTCTTCTACCTGATGAGCCGGGGCCTGAGCGAGCAGGAGGCGATGGCGATGATCGTCCGCGGTTTCGTGGAGCCCATCGCCCGCGAACTGCCGATGGAGTACGCGCTGGAGCTCAACCGGCTGATCGAGCTGCAGATGGAGGGCGCGGTCGGCTGACCGCTCCCGGCCCCCGCCCGCCTTGCGGACATCCCCCTAGCCCGTGAGCGAGCCGGAAGGACGCGCCGCCCGCCCCTCGGCGGCGGAAGGCGTCCTTCCGGCGAGCGAACCCAAGAAACGCAGGAGCTGTACGACAGCCATGGCTGACAACATCCCGGCCGGCAGCACCACCGACGGTGCGATCCAGGTTGGCCAGCCCGTCGACGCCCGGGTGGGCGTCGAGCCCTCCTTCGAGGTGGCCGACTTCCCCGTACCGCACGGCCGTGAGGAGGAGTGGCGCTTCACCCCGCTGGAGCGGCTGCGCGGCCTGCACGACGGCACCGCCGAGCCCACCGGCGGCCTGCGGGTGGAGGTCTCCGCGCCGGAGGGCGTCACGGTGGAGACCGTCGACCGCGCCGACGCCCGCCTCGGCCGCGCCGGCAAGCCGGTGGACCGGGCCGCGGCGCAGGCGTACAGCTCCTTCGAGAAGGCCACGGTGGTGACCGTCCCCAAGGACACCCGGCCGGCCGACGCGATCCGCGTCTCGGTGCACGGCGAGGGCGGGACGGCCTACGGGCACCTCCAGGTCGAGGTCGGCGCCTTCGCCGAGGCCGTGGTGATCCTGGACCACACCGGTGACGCGGTGCTGGGCGCCAACGTCGAGTACGTCATCGGCGACGGCGCGAAGCTGACCGTGGTCTCGCTCCAGGACTGGGGCGACTCCGCGGTGCACGCCGCGCAGCACACCGCGCTGGTCGGCCGGGACGCCGGCTTCAAGTCGGTGATCGTCACCTTCGGCGGCGACCTGGTCCGCCTGCACCCGCGCGTCGTCTACGGCGGCCCGGGCGGCGAGGCCGAGCTGTACGGCCTGTACTTCACCGACAACGGCCAGCACCACGAGCACCGGCTGTTCATCGACCACGACACCCCGCACTGCCGCAGCAACGTCGCCTACAAGGGCGCGCTGCAGGGCAAGGACGCGCACGCGGTGTGGATCGGCGACGTCCTCATCCGGGCCGCCGCGGTGGGCACCGACACCTACGAGCTCAACCGCAACCTGGTGCTGACCGACGGCGCCCGCGTCGACTCGGTTCCCAACCTGGAGATCGAGACGGGCGAGATCGTCGGCGCCGGCCATGCCTCGGCGACCGGCCGCTTCGACGACGAGCAGCTGTTCTACCTGATGGCGCGCGGCATCCCGCACGACGAGGCCCGCCGCCTGGTGGTGCGCGGCTTCTTCGCCGAGCTGGTGCAGCAGATCGGCGTTCCCGACCTGGAGGAGCGCCTGCTGGCGAAGATCGACAAGGAGCTGGAGGCATCCGTCTCATGACCGCTGAGGGCTTCACCCGGGTCTGCTCGCTGAGCGAGCTGGAGGACGGCACGCCCAAGCTCGTGCACATCGACGGCACCCCGATCTCCGTCGTCCGCACCGAGGGCGAGGTGTACGCGATCTACGACATCTGCTCGCACGCGAACGTCTCGCTGTCCGAGGGCGAGGTCGACGACTGCCAGATCGAGTGCTGGCTGCACGGCTCCCGCTTCGACCTGCGCACCGGCAAGCCGTCCGGTCCCCCCGCCACCCGGCCCGTCCCCGTATACCCCGTCACGATCGAAGGGGACGACGTACTCGTCTCCCTCACCCAGGAGTCCTGAGGCACCCATGGCAACGCTTGAGATCCACGACCTGCACGTCTCCGTCGAGGCCGAGAACGGCCCCCGCGAGATCCTCCGCGGTGTCGACCTGACCGTGAAGCAGGGCGAGACCCACGCCATCATGGGCCCGAACGGCTCCGGCAAGTCCACGCTCGCCTACTCGCTGGCCGGGCACCCCAAGTACACCGTCACCGGCGGCACCGTCACCCTGGACGGCGAGGACGTCCTGGCGATGACCGTCGACGAGCGGGCGCGCGCCGGCCTCTTCCTCGCCATGCAGTACCCCGTCGAGGTGCCGGGCGTGTCGGTCTCCAACTTCCTGCGCACCTCCGCCACCGCGATCCGCGGCGAGGCCCCCAAGCTGCGCACCTGGCTGAAGGAGGTCAAGGAGGCCATGGCGCGCCTCCACATGGACCCGGCCTTCGCCGAGCGCAACGTCAACGAGGGCTTCTCCGGCGGTGAGAAGAAGCGGCACGAGATCCTCCAGCTGGAGCTGCTCAAGCCGAAGGTCGCGATCCTGGACGAGACCGACTCCGGCCTGGACGTCGACGCGCTGCGCATCGTCTCCGAGGGCGTCAACCGGGTCCGCGAGTCCGGCCAGGTCGGCACCCTGCTGATCACCCACTACACGCGGATCCTGCGCTACATCAAGCCCGACTACGTCCACGTCTTCGCCAAGGGCCGCATCGTCGAGTCCGGCGGCGCCGAGCTCGCCGACAAGCTGGAGAACGAGGGCTACGAGGCATACGTGAAGGAGGGGACCGAGTGACCAAGCTGCCCGGCCTCCTCGACACCGAGGCCATCCGCAAGGACTTCCCCATCCTGGAGCGCCTGGTCCACGACGGGCGCAAGCTGGTGTACCTGGACAACGCGGCGACCTCGCAGAAGCCGCGCCAGGTGCTGGACGTCCTCAGCGAGTACTACGAGAACTACAACGCCAACGTCCACCGCGGCGTGCACGTCCTCGCCGAGGAGGCCACGGCCGCCTACGAGGGCGCCCGCGACAAGGTGGCCGCGTTCATCAACGCCCCCAGCCGCGACGAGGTGATCTTCACCAAGAACGCCTCGGAGTCGCTGAACCTGGTGGCGAACATGCTCGGCTTCGCCGACGAGCCGTACCGGGTCGAGCGCGGCACCGAGATCGTCATCACCGAGATGGAGCACCACTCGAACATCGTCCCGTGGCAGCTGCTCGCGCAGCGCACCGGAGCGAAGCTGAAGTGGTTCGGCCTGACCGACGAGGGCCGCCTCGACCTGTCGAACATCGAGCAGGTCATCACCGAGGACACCAAGGTCGTCTCGTTCGTCCTGGTCTCCAACATCCTCGGCACGGTCAACCCGGTGGACGCCATCGTGCGCCGCGCCCAGGAGGTCGGCGCGCTGGTGGTCGTCGACGCCTCGCAGGCCGCCCCGCACATGCCGGTGGACGTCCAGGCGCTCCAGGCCGACTTCGTGGCCTTCACCGGCCACAAGATGTGCGGCCCGACCGGCATCGGCGTGCTGTGGGGCCGCCAGGAGCTGCTGGAGGACCTGCCGCCCTTCCTCGGCGGCGGCGAGATGATCGAGACGGTCTCGATGCACTCGTCCACCTACGCGCCGGCGCCGCACAAGTTCGAGGCCGGTACGCCGCCGATCGCGCAGGCCATCGGGCTCGGCGCGGCGGTGGACTACCTGACCGGCATCGGCATGGCGAACATCGCGGCCCATGAGCACGCCATCACCGCCTACGCGGTGGAGCGGCTGCGCGAGGTGCCCGACCTGCGGATCATCGGCCCGACGACGGCCGAGGACCGCGGCGCGGCGATCTCCTTCACCCTCGGCGACATCCACCCGCACGACGTCGGACAGGTGCTCGACGAGCAGGGGATCGCGGTGCGCGTCGGCCACCACTGCGCGCGGCCGGTCTGCCTGCGGTACGGAATTCCCGCGACCACGCGGGCGTCCTTCTATCTGTACTCCAGCCCGGCCGAGGTCGACGCCCTGGTCGAGGGGCTGGAACACGTACGGAACTTCTTCGGCTGACGAAGGCGGGACTGGTGAAGCTGGATTCGATGTACCAGGACGTGATCCTGGACCATTACAAGCATCCGCACGGCAAGGGGCTGCGGGACGGTGACGCCGAGGTGCACCACGTGAACCCGACGTGCGGCGACGAGATCACGCTCCGCGTGCGGCTTGAGGGTTCGGTGATCGCCGACGTCAGCTACGACAGCGAGGGCTGCTCGATCAGCCAGGCCAGCGCCTCCGTCCTGAACGAGCTGCTGGTCGGCCGGGAGGTCGAGGAGGCGCAGAAGGTCCAGGAGACCTTCCTGGAGCTGATGCAGTCCAAGGGCCGCATCGAGCCCGACGACGCCATGGAGGAGGTGCTGGAGGACGCGGTGGCGTTCGCCGGCGTCTCGAAGTACCCCGCACGCGTCAAGTGCGCCCTGCTCAGCTGGATGGCGTGGAAGGACGCGACCGCACAGGCGCTGTCCCAGAAGGAGACCGCATGACCGAGAACGCCGTTGCCAAGCCGGCCAGCGAGGACGAGATCCGCGAGGCGCTGTACGACGTCGTCGACCCGGAGCTCGGCATCGACGTGGTCAACCTCGGCCTGATCTACGGCATCCACGTCGACGACTCCAACGTCGTGACCCTGGACATGACGCTCACCTCGGCGGCCTGCCCGCTGACCGACGTCATCGAGGACCAGGCGAAGGCGGCGACCGAGGGCATCGTCGACGACCTGAAGATCAACTGGGTCTGGATGCCGCCGTGGGGGCCGGACAAGATCACCGACGAGGGCCGCGAGCAGCTGCGGGCGCTCGGCTTCAACGTCTGAGCGGCAGCCGGTGCCCCGGCGGCGCCGTACGCGGGAGCACCGCGTGCGGCGCCGCCGCGCGTTCCGGCCCCGCCGGGTTCGTCCGCTGGTCACCGGCGGTCTCGGGGGGTGGTCCGGTTGGGCATCGCGGGCCGACAGCGACTAGCGTTCGCCTCATGACTGACTCGACTGCCACTGCCGGTACGCGCGCCACCGGAGCCGCGGCCGCCGGCCTTGCCACCATCGCCGACGACGGCACGGTTCTGGACACCTGGTTCCCGGCGCCCGAACTGGTCGCGGAGCCGGACGGACCGGCCGGGACCGAGCGGCTGAGCGCCGAGCGCGCCGCCGAGCTGCTGGGCGCGTCCGTCACCGGGGCGCTCGGGCCCGACCCGCGCCGCGGTGTCGAGGTGGTCGCGGTGCGCACCGTGGTGACCTCCCTGGAGGACAAGCCGCTGGACGCGCACGACGTGTACCTGCGCCTGCACCTGCTCAGCCACCGCCTGGTGCGGCCCAACGGGCAGAACCTCGAAGGGATCTTCGGGCTGCTCGCCAACGTCGCCTGGACCTCCGCCGGTCCGGTGCCGGCCGACCGCGTCGAGCAGGCGCGCCTCGCCGTGCGGGCCGAGGGCGGCCACCTGACCGTGTACGGGGTGGACAAGTTCCCGCGGATGACGGACTACGTGGTGCCGTCCGGGGTGCGCATCGGCGACGCCGACCGGGTGCGCCTGGGCGCCCACCTGGCACCCGGCACCACCGTGATGCACGAGGGCTTCTGCAACTTCAACGCCGGCACGCTGGGCACCTCGATGGTCGAGGGGCGCATCAGCCAGGGCGTGATCGTCGGCGACGGCTCCGACATCGGCGGCGGCGCCTCGATCATGGGCACGCTGTCCGGCGGCGGCAGGCAGATCGTCTCCATCGGCCAGGGCTGCCTGCTGGGCGCCCAGGCGGGCATCGGGATCTCGCTCGGCGACGACTGCGTGGTGGAGGCCGGGCTGTACGTGACCGCGGGCACCCGCGTCACCCTGCCGGACGGCCAGGTCGTCAAGGCCCTGGAGCTGTCCGGTGCCGACAACCTGCTCTTCCGCCGCAACTCGCTGACCGGCGCCGTCGAGGCGCTCCAGCGCAGCGGCTCGTGGGGCGGCCTCAACGCCGTGCTGCACAGCCACAACTGAGCGCACCGGGCGGGGGCGGCCGGGCCGCCCCCGCATGCCCTACTCCTCGGCGGCGGCCATCAGGCCGGCCGCCGTCGCGCCGTCCAGCGACTCGCGGATGATGTCGGCGTGGCCCGCGTGCCGGGCGGTCTCCTGGACCAGGTGCAGCAGGATCCAGCGCGCGCTGCGCCTGCTGCCCGGCGGGAGCCAGGGGCGGTCCGGCAGGGCCGCGGTCGCCTCCAGGTCCGGCAGCGCCCGCACGATCTCCTCGGTCTCGCGGGCCACCGCCGCGTAGGCGTCCAGGGCCCCGGCCAGGGTCTCCGCGTCCACCAGCCGGAAGGCGTCCGCCCAGGTGCTCTCGGAGCGGCCGTGGCGGCCCTCAGGCCGCCCGCACAGGACGCCCACGATCCAGTGCCGCTCGGCCTCGGCCACGTGCTTGACCAGCCCGGCCACCGACAGCGCGCTCGCCGTGGGCGTGGCCGCGGCCTGCTCCTCGGTCAGCCCGTGGGCCGCCCGCCGCAGGGCGTCGCGCTGGGTGGCGAGGAACTCCAGCAGCGCGTCGCGCTCGTCCGTCTCGGGGCGTACCAGCAACGGCATCGGACCGCCTTTCTCTCGTGACGGCCACAGTAGGCCCGCGGCGGCCGCGCGGCACCGGCGTTTCCGATCGCTGTGGTCATGCGGGCTTGCGGGCCCGTCGGCCGGGCGAAGCGGCCGGGGCGCGGGCTGTGCTCGTCTAGGCTGGGACGCGCGCGGTTCCGCGCCTGACCGGCCGGTGGACCTGTCGTGACGGTCCCGGTCGGCCGCGTTCCCGTTTCCCGGTGAGGAGATCCCCCCTGATGGTCGTCGACAGCCGCGACATGCCGCCGGTGCAGCTGCTTCCCGACGCGGAACTGGCGCGACTGGTGCTGTCCGTGCCGCTGGTGCAGCGCGCGGTGCGACTGGCCCGGTGGTCCGCGCCGGGCGTCGCCGTCGACGCGGCGGGGGAGCTCCCGGAGGACGAACTGGCGCGCGCCACGGCCGAGTTGGGGCTCGCGGAGGAGCCCGACGGGCCGGCGGACGCCGCGGACGCCTGGGCGTTCGCGGTGGACGCCGGGCTGGTCGGGATCGCCGAGGGCAAGCCGGACGAGCCGGAGGCCGGCTCGACGGCGGCACCGGGCGGCGCCCTGGAGAAGGTGGTCGGCGGCAGCCCGGGCGAGGTCGTCGGGATCTGGCGCGAGGGGCTGGAGTCGGTGCTGGCGGACGCCGCGCTCGGCGATCTGGCCGAGCCGCCGTACTCCGACGGGGACGGTGAGGGCGAGGGGGACGACGAGTCCATCCTGGAGGAGGCGGCCGCCTTCCTGGACGGCGCGCTCGCCAACCTCTACCTGCTGACCGCGCTGGAGGAACTCGACGCCCGCATGTCGGGGCGCACCACCTCCGCCGCCGTGCCGCTGCCGGTGCTCGCCGCCTCCATGGTCGTCCCCGACGAGATGGACGTGCCCACCGACGCCGTGCTGGAGGAGGTGTCGGACACGATGATGCGTCTCGACGGGCACTTCCGGTTCGTGGCGCCGACCGGGCTGCTGGAGTACCGGCCGGTGGACGAGTCGCTGATCGAGGAGGACACCGCCGCGAACGCCCCCGAGGCGGCCGGGGAGCCGGGCGAGCTCGGCGAGGAGGAGGTCTCCCGGTACGGCATGGTCCGGCTGACGCCGCTCGGGGTGGCGGCGGTCCGCGAGCGGCTGCTGGAGTACGGGGTGAGCGCGCCGGCCGTGGGCGACCTCGCCGACCGGGACGCCGCCACCCTGCTGGAGGCGCTGGTCACCTACCCGGAGCCGGCCGCCTACGCGGAGGCGGAGCAGTGGCTGGCCGGGCGGGGCGCGGAGCAGGCGGCGCGCGAGCTGCTGGCGGCGGCGCGCGGCAGCGGCCCGGGTGCGCCGGCGCGTCGGCTCGCCTGTCAGCAGACGCTCAGCCGGCTCGGGCCGGAGGCGGAGCCCGCGCTGCGTGAGGTGCTCGACGACCGGGAGCTGGGCGGGCTGGCGCGGGTGTGGCTGGTGGAGCACGGCGCGGCGGACGTTCCCTCGCCCGACCAGGACATGGTCTTCTGGCTGACCATCGACACGCTGGCCGCGCAGCTGGACGTGGACGACGACCCGGAGATGCTCAAGGAGCTCATCTCGGACCTGGTCGCGCGGCACGCCGGGTTCTTCGACGAGGCGTGGCGGGTGGACCACCCGGCGACGGCGGACGTGCTGGAGGCGATGGGCCGCCTGCACCCGGACCGCGGGACCGCGAAGCTGGCCCGGAAGGCGGCGTTCAAGGCGCGTTCCGCCGCGGGCTGACGCGTCCGGCGGGGGCCGCCGCCTCCCCGGCGGCGGCCCCATAAGGAGCGCTAGTGCTGCCAGAGCGGCGGGTTGGTGCAGAACTGCCCGCCGATGTTGGCGTGTTCGGGGTTGGCGGGGTCGAGTTCGCCCTGCTCGGCGATGAGCTTGCCGGCGTAGACCTCGGAGTCGTCCTGCGGTTCGTAGCCGAGCGCTCGGGCGGAGGACAGATCCCACCACAGCCGGGTGTTGGCGGAGCTGCCGTAGACGACGGTGTGGCCGACGTTCTCGGCGGTCAGTGCCGCGTGGAACAGGCGCGCGCCGTCGGCGGGGCTCATCCACAGCGAGAGCATGCGCACCGTGGTCGGCTCGGGGAAGCAGGAGCCGATGCGCACCGAGACCGTCTCGATGCCGTGCTTGTCCCAGTACAGGGAGGCCAGGTCCTCACCGAAGCACTTGGACAGCCCGTAGAAGGTGTCCGGGCGGTGCGGGGTGGCGACCGGGGTGAGCGGACCGTCCCCGGTGGGGTGCGGGGTGAAGCCGATCGCGTGGTTGCTGGACGCGAAGACGATCCGGCGGACGCCCTCCGCGCGGGCGGCCTCGTAGAGGTTGTAGGTGCCCTCGATGTTGGCGCGCAGGATCTTGTCGAAGGACGACTCCACCGAGATGCCGGCGAGGTGGAGGATCGCGTCGGTGCCGCGGACCGCCTCGCGCAGCGCGTCGCGGTCGGCCAGGTCGGCGGTGATCGCCTCCGGCGCGTCCTCGATGGGGCGGGCGTCGAGCAGCCGCAGCCGGTAGCCGTGGTCGGGCAGCAGGCCGCGCATCAGGGTGCCGAGACCGCCGGCGGCGCCGGTGAGCAGGAGAGTGCGGGGAGCTGGCATCGACCGACCTATTCCTGAACGTAGTTCACATTCTTGGACAGCGGCAGCCTAGGAGGGGCGGGCTCCAGCGTCAAGGCGGCCCGCGCTCCGGCCGGGCCTGGCGTTCCTTGACCCGGTGGCGGCCCTGGCCTACCGTACGGACGTTCACGAATATGGACGACCATCATAGTGCGGAACGGTAAGGAGCCTGATGAGGGCGTCGGCCTTTGTCTACCCCTGGGATGTCGTCGGCGACCCGGAGGCCCCCCGGCGCCTCGCGGGCCTCGGCATCGAGCAGGTCACGCTGGCGTCGGCGTACCACTCCACCCGGGCCCTGACGCCCCGTCACCCACAGCACCGGATCGTCACCGCGCCGCACTCGGCCGTGCTCTACCCGCCGTCCGCGAAGCGCTGGGCGGGCCTGGAGCTGCGGCCGTACCGGCAGTCGTGGATGGCGGCCGCGGACCCGTGGGCCGAGGCGGCGGACGCGCTCGCCGGCGCGGGCCTTGAGGTCCACACCTGGGTGGTGCTGGCCCACAACTCCCGGCTGGGCGCCGAGCATCCGGGCTCCTGCGTGCGCAACGCCTACGGCGACCGCTACCCGTGGGCGCCGTGCATCGCCCGGCCCGAGGTGCTGGCGTACGCCCGGGAGCTGGCCGCCGAGGCCGCGGTGCGTCCCGGCGCGGCGGGCACCGAACTGGAGTCCTGCGGCTGGTACGGGCTGGCGCACCTGCACGCCCACGACAAGATCGGCGGGGTCCCGCTGGACGGCGCCGGGCAGTACCTGATGTCGCTGTGCTTCTGCGACCGGTGCGAGGCGGGCTACGGGGACCTGGGCGCCGATCCGGAGGAGCTGCGGCAGGCGGTGCGCGCGGCGCTGGAACCGGAGTGGACGCGGGCCGGCGCGCCGGCGCCGGCGCCGGACGGCGAGTGGGCGCGGGTCGCGGAACTGCTCGGCGCGGACCGGGCGGAGCTGACCCTGACCTGGCGCACCCGAACGGCCGCCGCCTTCCAGCGCGCCGTGGTCGCCGCGGTGCGCGCCGAGGCCGCGGCAGCCGGGCGCCCGGACTTCCAGGTGCTGCTGCACGCCGATCCGCAGCCGCACCGCTGCGGGGCCAACGCCGGCGTCCTCCCCGCCGGGATCGCCGGCCTCGCCGACGGGCTGGTCCTGCCGTGCACCGGGGACGCCGCGCCGCGCGAGGCCATGCTGGGCGCGTGCGCCGCGCACCGCGGGCCCGGGACCGTCCTGGCCGCGAACCTCACCGTCGTCGCCGGCATGGGCGGCGGCCCGCACACCCTGGCAGGGGACCTCGCGCACTGCGCCGGCCTGGGCGCCGACCAGGTGCGGCTCTACCACGCGGGGCTGGCGTCGGACGCGGACCTCGCGGCGGTGCGGGCGGCGCTGGCCGGCTGAGAGCTCCGGGAGCGGGTACCCGGACCGCGGACCGCCGAACTGGGTCTGGCAGACCTACCCTCGCGCCGCCAGGAGCCCCTCGCGTTACTGATACTGGAGGACATGGACCGCAACGCCGAGCTCAGCGAGTTCCTCCGCTCTCGCCGCGCCCGCCTGCGCCCGCACGAGGCGGGCGTCCCGGTGGACCCGGACGGCGGAGCGCGCCGGGTCCCGGGCCTGCGCCGTGCGGAGCTGGCCCGGCTGGCCGGAGTCAGCACCGACTACTACTCCCGGCTGGAGCAGGGCAGACTCCGCAACGTCTCCGACGCGGTCCTGGACGCCGTGGCGCGCGCCCTCCAACTCGACGGCGCCGAGCACGCCTACCTCAGGGAGCTGGCCCGGCCGCAGCCGGCGCGCTCCCGCCGCCGGGTCGCCCGGCCGCAGCGGGTGCGCCCGGGGCTGCACCGGATCCTGGAGACCCTGGACGAGACGGTGCCCGCCTACATCACGGGCCGCCGCCTGGACGTGCTGGCCTCCAACCGGCTGGCCCGGGCCCTGGTCACCGACTGGGACGCGCTGCCGCAGCGGGAGCGCAACGTGGCCCGTCACATGTTCCTCGACGAGTCGGCGCGCGAGCTGTTCGCGGACTGGGAGGCCATCGCCGCCGAGACGGTCGCGGTGCTGCGGATGTACGCCGGGCGCCATCCCGACGATCCGCAGCTGACCGATCTGGTGGGGGAGCTGAGCATCAAGAGCCCCCAGTTCCGCCGCTGGTGGGCGGACCACAACGTCCGGGAGAAGAGCCACGGCACCAAGCGGTACCACCACCCGCTGGTCGGCGAGCTGACGCTGTCCTACGAGACGGTCACCTTCCCCGGCGACGACGACCAGTGCATGTGCGTCTACACCGCCGAGGCGGGTTCGCCCTCGGAGACGGCGCTGCGGCTGCTGGCCAGCTGGACGGCGGCGCCCGACGCGCCCCCGGCCGGCGTGCCCGGCACCGCCCTGACCGACGACCGCTGAGAACCGCCGCCCCGCCGCCGCTCCCGCTCGCGTTCGCTCGCCCTGCGAGCGCTCACATCACCAGGTACGAACAGAACCAGAACCACTCGCTCAAGGAGAACCACCACTCATGACGACCACCGTCGCCGCCTACGCCGCTCCGGCCCCGAAGGCCCCGCTGGAGCGCACCACCATCACCCGCCGCGCGGTGGGCGAGCACGACGTGCTGATCGAGATCGCGTACGCCGGGATCTGCCACTCCGACATCCACCAGGCCCGCGACGAGTGGTTCGAGGGCATCTTCCCGATGGTCCCCGGCCACGAGATCGCCGGTGTCGTCACCGAGGTCGGCTCCGCCGTCACCCGGTACGCGGTCGGCGACCGGGTCGGCGTCGGCTGCTTCGTCGACTCCTGCCGTGAGTGCGCCAACTGCCTGGCCGGTGAGGAGCAGTACTGCCTGCGCGGCATGACCCCCACCTACAACGGCGTCGGCCGGGACGGTGAGCCCACCTACGGCGGCTACAGCACCCATGTCGTCGTCGACGAGAACTACGTGCTGCGCATCCCCGACGGCCTCTCCCTGGATGTGGCCGCGCCCCTGCTCTGCGCCGGGATCACCACCTACTCCCCGCTGCGGCACTGGAACGCCGGGCCCGGCAAGCGGGTGGCGATCATCGGCCTCGGCGGCCTGGGCCACATGGGCGTCAAGCTCGCCCACGCCATGGGCGCCGAGGTGACGGTGCTCAGCCAGACGCTGCGCAAGAAGGAGGACGGCCTGCGGCTGGGCGCCGACCACTTCTTCGCCACCAGCGACCCGGAGACGTTCGAGAAGCTGGCCGGCGGCCTGGACCTGATCGTCAACACCGTCTCCGCCAACCTCGACATGGACGCCCACCTCGGGCTGCTCGCCCTGGACGGCGCCATGGTCAACGTCGGCCTCCCGGAGAACCCCAGCTCGTTCCGGATGTTCTCGCTGGTCGGCGCGCGCCGCAGCCTGGCGGGCTCCAACATCGGCGGTATCCGGGAGACCCAGGAGATGCTGGACTTCTGCGCGGAGCACGGTCTCGGCGCCGACATCGAGGTGATCTCCGCCGACGGGATCAACGAGGCGTACGAGCGCGTGGTGGCCGGCGACGTGCGGTACCGCTTCGTGATCGACATCGCCACCCTGCGCGGCTGACCGCGGCCGGGCAGGATCGAACCGACCCGCACCAACGACCTGGACAGGGGCTCATGGACTACGTGAAGCTTGGCTCGACGGGGCTGGACGTCTCGCGGATCTGTCTCGGCTGCATGAGTTTCGGCGCTCCCGAGCGCGGCAACCACGCCTGGACGCTGGACGAGGAGGACAGCCGCGCGCTGATCCGCCAGGCGCTCGACGAGGGCGTCACCTTCTTCGACACCGCCAACGTCTACTCGCTCGGCAGCAGCGAGGAGATCGTCGGCCGCGCGCTGGCCGACTACGCGCGCCGGGACGAGATCGTGCTGGCCACCAAGGTGCACGGCACGATGCGGCCGGGCCCCAACGGCGGCGGGCTGTCCCGCAAGGCCATCATGACCGAGATCGACAACAGCCTGCGCCGTCTGGGCACCGACTACGTCGACCTCTACCAGATCCACCGGTGGGACCCGCACACGCCCATCGAGGAGACCCTGGAGGCGCTGCACGACGTCGTCAAGGCGGGCAAGGCCCGCTACATCGGGGCGAGTTCGATGTGGGCGTGGCAGTTCTCCAAGGCGCAGTACACCGCGGAGAGGCACGGCTGGACCCGGTTCGTCACCATGCAGAACCACTACAACCTGATCTACCGCGAGGAGGAGCGCGAGATGCTCCCGCTCTGCGCGGACCAGGGCGTCGGCGTCATCCCGTGGAGCCCGCTGGCCAGGGGCCGCCTGACCAGGGACTGGAACGCCACCACCGCCCGCACCGAGACCGACGAGTTCGGCAAGAGCCTCTACCGCGACGAGGACCGGGCCGTCGCCGAGGCGGTCGCGCGGATCGCCGAGGAGCGCGGGGTGCCCAGGGCGCAGATCGCACTTGCGTGGGTGGCCTCCCGGCCGGGCGTCACGGCGCCTATCGTGGGGGCCACCAAGCCGCACCACATCACGGACGCGGTGGCCGCGCTGTCGGTCGAGCTCACCGCCGAGGAGGTCAAGCGACTGACGGAACCGTACGCTCCGCATGAGGTCGCGGGCTTCGTGTAAGACGGCCCGCCGGCCTCCGCCGGAGACCGGAACCCTCGCTCGCCAGGGCCATCCCGGTGTGACTTCCGTCCGGATGGGTTGACGGAAGTCCCGGGGTGGCCCTACTTTCGTGACGTCATACGTCATATATGAGACGCCATACGAGATCCGAGGCACCCATGAACACCGCAGCGGCCTTCCCGCCACCGCTGTCGCGTACCCAGCACGTGCTGGAGACGATCAAGCACGCCATTCTGACGGGTCAGTTGCGGCCCGGGACAGCGCTGGTGGAGGCCGAACTGGCCGCCCGGTTCGGGGTGTCCAAGACGCCGGTGCGCGAAGCCCTCAAGACCCTCGCCGGCACCGGCCTGGTCGAGATGAGCCAGTACAAGGGCGCGACCGTACGGACCGTCGACGCCACGATGGCGCGCTCGGTCTACGACGTCCGCCTGCTGCTGGAGCCGGAGGCGCTGCGCCGCGCGGTGAGCTCGGGCGCCTCCCTGCAGACCGCCAGCGACGCCCTCCAGCGGTCCGCGACCGCCGCCGACCAGGCCGAACGGTCGCTGGCCAACCGCGACTTCCACCGCGCCCTGTACGGCGGCTGCGGCAACCAGCTGCTGGTGCGGATGCTCGACGACCTGCGCGACCAGGCCGCCCTGGTGTCGGCCGTCGCCTGGCAGGCGGTGCCCTCCTGGGAGCGGGAGGCCCGGGAGCACCAGGAGATCCTGGCCGCCGCGCTGGCCGGGGACGCCGAGGGCTCGGCCCGCCTGCTGCACGCGCACATCGAGTCGTTCGTCAACCGGGCCTTCCCGCCGGCGCCCGGCATCCCGGACTCCCTCCAGACCGCCGAATCCCCTGCCTCCCCCGAGTCCCCGGCATCCCCTGAGTCCCCTGAGTTTCGCGAGGAGAACTGAGCACATGGCGTACGAGACACAGCGGGCGGCGCTCGCGGGTGTGGTGGCCATCCCCGTCACCCCGTTCGCCGAGGACGGCGGCGTGGAGCGGGACACCTACCGGGCGCTGCTGCGCAGGCTTCTCGACGGCGGGATCCAGGCGGTCACTCCGAACGGCAACACCGGTGAGTACTACGCCCTCGACCCCGCGGAGCGGCGCGCGGTCGTGGAGCTGACCCTCGCCGAGGCGCGGCCCGACACCCAGGTGCTGGTCGGCGTCGGCCTCGACGTGACCAGCGCGATCGAGGCCGCCCGGCACGCCGAGCAGGCCGGCGCCCAGATGGTGATGGTGCACCAGCCGGTGCACCCGTACGTCTCGGCCGAGGGCTGGGTGGAGTACCACCGGGCCATCGCCGAGGCGGTGCCCGCGCTCGGCGTGGTGCCGTATGTGCGCAACCCGGCCGTGACGGGTGAGCGGATCGCGCGCCTGGGCGAGCTGTGCCCGAACGTCATCGGCGTGAAGTACGCGGTGCCGGACGCGGCGCGCTTCGCCGCGGTCGCCCGGGACGCGGGCCTGGACCGCTTCGTGTGGATCGCCGGGCTCGCCGAGCTGTACGCCCCCTCGTACTTCGCGGTCGGCGCCACCGGCTTCACCTCCGGCCTGGTCAACGTGGCCCCCGGGGTGTCCACGGAGATGCTGCGGGCGCTGCGCGAGGGCGACTACCCGGCGGCCATGAAGGTGTGGGAGCAGATCCGCGAGTTCGAGGACCTGCGGGCCGCCGAGCAGAGCGCCGACAACGTTTCCGTCGTCAAGGAGGCCCTGGCCGCGCTCGGACTGTGCCGCCGCGACGTCCGCCCGCCGAGCCGCCTGCTCCCCGCGGATCTGCGCGAGCGGGTCGCCACGCTGGTCCGGGGCTGGGAGGCCGCACAGTGAGGACCCCCGAGGAACTGCGCAGCCACCAGTGGTACGGGACCGAGGGCCTGCGCTCCTTCAGCCACCGTGCCCGTACCCGGCAGCTCGGCTACCTGCCCGAGGAGCACCTCGGCAAGCCGGTGATCGCCATCCTGAACACCTGGAGCGACATCAACCCCTGCCACATGCACCTGCGCGAGCGGGCCGAGGCGGTCAAGCGCGGGGTGTGGCAGGCGGGCGGCTTCCCGCTGGAGTTCCCGGTCGCGACGCTGTCGGAGACCTTCCAGAAGCCCACCCCCATGCTCTACCGCAACCTGCTGGCGATGGAGACCGAGGAACTCCTGCGCTCCTACCCGGTGGACGGCGCGGTGCTGATGGGTGGTTGTGACAAGACCACGCCCGCGCTGCTGATGGGCGCGGCCAGCGCCGACCTGCCCGCGATCTTCGTCCCGGCCGGTCCCATGCTGCGCGGCCACTGGCGCGGGGAGACCCTCGGCTCCGGCACCGACATGTGGAAGTACTGGGACGACAAGCGCGCGGGGCTCATCGGCGACCGCGAACTGGGCGAACTGGAGTGCGGCCTGGCGCGCTCGCCCGGCACCTGCATGACCATGGGCACCGCCTCCACCATGACCTCGGCCGCCGAGGCGCTGGGCGTGACCATCCCGGGTGCCGCCTCCATCCCGGCCGTCGACTCCGGCCACCACCGGATGGCGGCCGCGGCCGGCCGGCGCGTCGTCGACCTGGTCTGGGAGGACCGGCCGATCACGCGGTTCCTCAGCCGTGAGGCGTTCGAGGACGCGATCACCACGGTCGTGGCGCTCGGCGGGTCCACCAACGCCGTCATCCATCTGATCGCCATGGCCGGACGGGCCGGCGTCAAGCTGACCATCGACGACTTCGACGCCATCGCGCGGCGGGTCCCGGTGCTGGCCAACATCCGGCCGGGCGGCGCCTACCTGATGGAGGACTTCCACTACGCGGGCGGTGTGCCGGGGCTGCTGTCCCGGCTGAGGGACCACCTGCACCTGGACCGGCCCACCGTCTCGCACGCCACCCTGCGCGAGCAGATCGACGGCGCGCTGGTGCACGACGACGATGTCATCCGCACCCCGGACAACGCCCTGGCCGACGAGGGCGGCGTGGCGGTGCTGCGCGGCAACCTCGCGCCGGACGGCGCCGTCATCAAGCACATCGCCGCCGAGCAGCACCTGCTGCGGCACACCGGCCCCGCGGTGGTCTTCGACGACTACAGGACCATGCAGGCCACCATCAACGACCCGGAACTCGGCGTCACCGCGGACTCGGTGCTGGTGCTGCGCAACGCCGGCCCGCTGGGCGGCCCCGGCATGCCCGAGTACGGGATGCTGCCGATCCCCGACTACCTGCTCAAGCAGGGCGTGCGGGACATGGTCCGGATATCCGACGCGCGGATGAGCGGGACGTCCTACGGCGCCTGCGTGCTGCACGTCGCGCCGGAGAGCTTCGTCGGCGGGCCGCTCGCCCTGGTGCGCACCGGCGACCTGATCACCCTGGACGTCGAGGCGCGGTTGCTGCGCCTGGAGGTGGACGAGGAGGAGCTGGAGCGCCGGCGGGCCGAGTGGCGGGCGCCGGAGCCCCGGTACGGGCGCGGCTACGGCTCGCTCTACCAGGAGCAGATCACCCAGGCGGACACCGGCTGCGACTTCGCGTTCCTGGCCCGGCCGGGCGAGGTGCCGGATCCCTACGCGGGCTGAGGGGCGCGGCGCCGGCCGGGGGTCACAGGTGCCGGGTCGCGAGCGTGAGGCGGTCGCGGGCGTCCAGCAGGGCGTCCTTGATCAGCTGCTCGTGGGCCGGGCTGAGCCGCGCCACCGGCACCGAGCAGCTGACCGCGTCCCGCGCCGGAGTCCGGTAGGGGACGGCCACGCCGAAGCAGCGCAGGCCGAGGGTGTTCTCCTCGCGGTCCACGGCGTAGCCCTGCTCGCGGACCGTGTGGAGCTCCTCGATCAGCTGCTCGCGGTCGGTGATGGTGTGCTCGGTGAGCGCTTCCAGCTTCTCGGGGAGCATCCGGCGCACCTGCTCGTCGGTGTGGGTGGCCAGCAGCGCCTTGCCCAGCGAGGTGGAGTGGGCGGGCAGCCGCCGGCCGACCCGGGTGAACGGCCGCAGATAGTGCTGCGACTGGCGGGTCGCCAGGTAGACCACGTTGGTGCCGTCCAGCCGGGCGAGGTGGATGGTCTCGGTGGTCTCGTCGGCGAGCCGGTCCAGGGTGGGGCGGGCCGCGGCGACCACCTCGTCCCCGTCGATGTAGGAGGTGCCGACCAGCAGGGCGCGCACCCCGATGCCGTAGCGGGTGCCGGTGGCGTCCGTCTCGATCCAGCCGAGGTCCACCAGGGTGCGCAGCAGCATGTAGAGGCTGGACTTGGGGTACCCGAGGGCCTCCTGGACGGCCGCGAGGCTGTGCATGCCCGGACGACCGGCGAAGAACTCCAGCAGTTCGACCGTGCGGACCGCCGACTTCACCTGTGATGCGCCGGCTGTTCCGCCGCCCGCCGCGACCGTCGTCATGTCCGCCCCTTCGTGTCCCGCCCGGGAAAGGCCCCGCCCAGGCACCCGGGTAAAATTCACCATGAGAAACGCCGTTCAGTATATCGAACATGGGAGGTTGCGGTGGCCGTACCAGTCTGGAGCGTCGACCCCCGTACGGGGAAGCAGCGGGAGCAGGTAGCGGTCGAGGCCACTCCCGAGGAGATCGACGCGGCGGTACGCGCGGCCGCCGCCACCATCCCCGCGCTGGCCGACCGCACCGTGCGCGCCGCGTTCCTGCGCGCCGCCGCCGACCTGCTGGAGGAGGCCGGCACGCACGTCATCGAGGCGGCCGACGCCGAGACCGCCCTCGGCCCCGGGCGGCTCACCGGCGAACTCGCCCGCACCGCCTTCCAGTTGCGGGCCTTCGCCGACGTCGTGGACGAGGGCGACTTCCTGGACGTCATCATCGACCACGCCGACCCCGAGGCCGCCCCGGTGCCCCGCCCCGACCTGCGGCGCTACAAGGTGCCGCTCGGCGTGGTGGCCGTCTACGCGGCCAGCAACTTCCCGCTCGCCTTCTCGGTGCCCGGCGGCGACACCGCCAGCGCGCTGGCCGCCGGCTGCCCGGTGGTCGTCAAGGCCCACCCGGACCACCCGGCGACCTCCGAGCTGGCCGCCTCCGTGCTGCGGCGCGCCGCCGCGCGGGCCGGCCTGCCCGAGGACGTCGTCACGGTCGTCCACGGCTTCGAGGCCGGTGTGGAGCTGATCAAGCACCCGCTGGTCAGCGCGGCCGGGTTCACCGGTTCCATCCCCGGCGGCCGGGCGCTGTTCGACGCCGCCGCCGCGCGGCCGAGGCCGATCCCGTTCCACGGCGAACTCGGCTCCCTCAACCCGGTGGTCGTCACCGAGGCGGCCGCCGCCGAGCGCGCCGAGCAGATCGGCGCCGGGCTCGCCGCCTCCTTCACCCTGGGCGTCGGCCAGTTCTGCACCAAGCCGGGGCTGGTGTTCGTCCCGGCGGGCGAGGCCGGCGACCGGCTGGTCGACGCGGTCGCCGAGGCCGCGGGCAAGGCGCAGGCCGGGGTGCTGCTGGACGGCAGGATGCGGCGGAACTTCCTGGCCGGTGTGGAGAAGCGGGCCGCCCTCGAAGGCGTCGAGGCGCCCGTCGAGCCGGCCGGCGAGGGCGACCTCGCGGTGCGCCCCGGCTTCCTGACCGTGCCGGCCGCGAGCCTGGCCGAGGACGGCACGCACGACCTGCTGATCGAGGAGTGCTTCGGCCCGGTCACCGTGCTCGTGCGGTACGACGGCGACGCGGAGGCGGCCGCGGTGCTCGGCCGGCTGCCCGGCAACCTCACCGCCACCGTGCACCTGGGCGCCGAGGAGGCCGGCGAGGAGAACGGCACCGCCGCCGAGCTGATCGCCCGCCTCACCCCGCTGGCCGGCCGCGTCCTGGTCAACGGCTGGCCCACCGGGGTGGCCGTCGCCCCCGCCCAGCACCACGGCGGGCCCTACCCGGCCACCACCTCGCAGTCCACCTCGGTCGGCGCCACCGCCATCGAGCGCTGGCTGCGGCCGGTCGCCTACCAGGACACCCCGCCCGCGCTGCTCCCGCTCGAGGTGCGCGACGGCAACCCGCTGGGGCTGCCGCGCCGCGTGGACGGTGTCCTGGAGCGCTGACCCGCGCTGCTGCAAAGCGGTGGCCGCCGTACTCCAACGGCGGCCACCGCGCGCCCCGCCTGCGGCCGGAGGCGGTCCGACGGCGGTTAGGCTGGGGCCGTCCGGGCCCCCTACCGAAGGACGCCTCCCGCCGTGTCTCATGCCCGCAGGCCGCACCGCCCCACGCTCGGCGTCGCCGCGGCCCTCGCCGCCCTGGCCCTCACCCTCGCCGGATGCGACTCCGCCACCGCCCACGGCTCGTCGGACGGCAAGAGCGGCCCGAGCGCCACCGCCTCCCGGCCGGCGTCCGGCATGCCGGCCACCCCGCGCACCACCGCCGAGGGCCGCACCACGCTCCCGCCGTGGGACGCGCCGGAGGACGTCAGCGAGCGGGTCGCCGCCGCGGGCCTGCCGATGCTCGGCGCCGAAGGCCAGGTCATGCACATCCACGCGCACCTCGACGTGATCGTGGACGGCAGGCCGGTCGCCGTGCCCGCGAACATCGGCATCGACGAGGAGAACGACGCCATCAGCCCGCTGCACACCCACGACACCACCGGCGTGATCCACATCGAGTCGCCGGAGAAGACCACCTTCACCCTCGGCCAGTTCATGACCGAGTGGGACGTGGCGCTGGACCGGGGCCGGATCGGCGGCCTGACCACCGGCGGCGGCAACGAACTGCACGCCTACGTCAACGGCCGCGAGGTCAACGGCGACCCGGCCGCGATCACCCTGTCCGCCCACGACGAGATCGCCCTGGTCTACGGCCCGCACGCCGCCGCGGTGAAGGTGCCCCGCGGCTACAACTGGCCGTCCGGCCTGTGAGGCGCTGAAGCAACCGACGGCGGCGGCGGTCCCGGAAGGACCGCCGCCGCCGTCGTCGCTGCGGGGTGCGGGTGCGGGTGCGCGCGGTCAGCGCACCGGGGTGAAGTCCCGCGCCCCGATGAACTCCGGGCGCCGGCCCGGAGCCGCGAACGGCTCCACCGCCTCGTTCTCCACGCTGTTGAACACGATGAAGACGTTGCTGCGCGGATACGGGGTGATGTTGTCGCCCGAGCCGTGGATGGCGTTGCAGTCGAACCAGGTCGCCGAACCGGCCTGGCCGGTGAACAGCCGGATGCCGTGCCGGTCCGCCAGCTCGGTCAGCGCCGTCTTCGACGGCGTGCCGGTCTGCTGCATCTTCAGCGACTGCTTCCAGTTGTCCACGGGCGTCTCGCCCGCGCAGCCCACGAACGTCCGGTGCGAGCCGGGCATGATCATCAGGCCGCCGTTGGTGTCGTAGTTGGTCGTCAGCGCGATCGACACCGACACCGTGCGCATCCGCGGCAGCCCGTCCTCGGCGTGCCAGGTCTCGAAGTCCGAGTGCCAGTAGAAGCCGCTGGCCCCGAACCCGGGCTTGACGTTGACCCGGCTCTGGTGGACGTAGACGTCCGAACCGAGGATCTGCCGTGCCCGGTCCAGGACCCGCGGGTCGCGCACCAGACCGGCGAACACCTCGCTGATCTTGTGCACTTCGAAGACCGAGCGGATGTCACCCGTCTTCGGCTCCACGATCGCGCGCTCGTCGGAACGCACCGCCGGGTCGGCGCACAGCCGGTCCAGTTCGGCGCGGTACCGCGCCACCTCGTCCGCGGTCAGCAGCGCGTCCATGGCGAGGAAGCCGTCCCGGTCGAAACCTCCCAGGTCGGCGGGGGTGATCGGGCCGGGCGCGCCGGGCTCGGACCAGACCACCGGGTCCTGGCGCGGCACGATCACCTCGGAGGTGCCGCGGGTCGGGTACAGGTCCGTCACGCGGTGCGGCGCGTCGGGTGCCAGGGTCACGGTGTTCAACTCCTCTCAGCTGCCGGGGTGTTCAGGATCCGGAGGCCGCCGGTTCGGTCAGCAGCGGGTACACCCCGTTCTCGTCGTGCACCTCCCGGCCGGTGACCGGCGGGTTGAAGACGCAGACGAACCGGATGTCGGTCTTCGGGCGCATGGTGTGGTGCTCGTGGCCGTCGAGCAGGTAGAGGGTGCCGGGGGAGATCCAGTGCTTCTCACCGGTCTCGTCGTTGGTCAGCTCGCCCTCCCCCTCGACGCACAGCACCGCCTCGATGTGGTTGGCGTACCACATCGACGTCTCGGTGCCCGCGTACATCACGGTCTCGTGCAGCGAGAAGCCGACACCCTCCTTGGCGAGGATGATGCGCTTGCTGCGCCAGGTGCCGGTCTCGGCGGTCACGTCGCGGTCGGTGCCCTCGATGTCCTTGAAGGATCGGACGATCACGTGCGGTTTCCCTTTCTGCCGGGCGGTGTCGGGGTGTGGCGGCGGGGGTCAGGCGGTCTCGCGGACGGCGCGGGCCAGGATGCGCAGGCCCTCGTCGAGTTCCTCGGGGGAGACGGTCAGGGCGGGCAGCAGTTTGACGACCTCGCTCTCCGGACCGGAGGTCTCGACCAGCAGGCCGAGCTCGAAGGCCCGGGCGCAGACGGCGCTCGCGCGTGCCTTGTCGGTGAACTCCAGGCCCCACACCAGGCCCCGGCCGCGGAACTCGGCGCCGGAGCGGGCGTTCTCCAGGGCGATGTCGCGCAGCGCCGCCTCGACCTGCTCGCCGCGGGCGAGGGTCTGCTTCTCCATCTGGGCGTCCGACCAGTAGGTGTTCAGGGCGGCGGTGGCGGTCACGAACGACGGGTTGTGGCCGCGGAAGGTGCCGTTGTGCTCGCCCGGCTCCCAGATGTCCAGCTCGGGGCGGAAGAGCGTCAGCGACATCGGCATGCCGTAGCCGCCGATGGACTTCGACAGCGTGACGATGTCCGGGGTGATCCCGGCCTCCTCGAAGGAGAAGAACGGGCCGGTGCGGCCGCACCCCATCTGGATGTCGTCGACGATCAGCAGCATGTCGCGGCGGCGGCACAGGTCGGCCAGGCCGCGCAGCCACTCGGCGCGCGCGACGTTGATGCCGCCCTCGCCCTGGATGGTCTCGACGATGACGGCCGCCGGCTGGTTCAGGCCCGAGCCGGAGTCCTCCAGCAGCCGCTCGAACCACAGGAAGTCCGGCACCCGGCCGTCGAGGTAGTGGTCGAACGGCATCGGCGTGCCGTGCACCAGCGGGACGCCGGCGCCGGCCCGCTTGAAGGCGTTGCCGGTGACGGCCAGCGAGCCCAGCGACATCCCGTGGAAGGCGTTGGTGAACGACACGATGGCCTCGCGGCCCTTGACCTTGCGGGCCAGTTTCAGCGCCGCCTCCACCGCGTTGGTGCCGGTGGGGCCCGGGAACATCACCTTGTAGTCCAGGCCCCGGGGGCGGAGTACCAGGTCCTGGAAGGTGGTCAGGAAGGTGCGTTTGGCCGTGGTGGACATGTCCAGGCCGTGGGTGATGCCGTCGCGCTCCAGGTAGTCCAGCAGGGCGCGTTTGAGGACGGGGTTGTTGTGGCCGTAGTTGAGCGCGCCGGCACCCGAGAAGAAGTCGAGATAGACGTGGCCGTCCTCGTCGTACAGGCGGCTGCCCTGTGCGCGGTCGAACACCGCGGGCCAGCCGCGGCAGTAGCTGCGGACCTCGGACTCGAGGGCCTCGAAGACGCTGAGCTGGGGCTCGGTGATCGTCACCAGATGCTCCTTGGAGTGGGGCGAGTGGGGGGAGAGTCGGGTGGTCGGGTCAGCCGATCGGGCCGATGCGGTACAGCACCTCCGGGTCGTGCCCGTCCGGGAAGTGCCCGCCGTCGAAGAGCACCCTGCGGGTGACGGTGGCGCCGTGCCGCTCGCCGAAGGAGGTGAACAGCCGGTTGGAGGCCTCGTTGTCGGGGGTGATGGTGGTCTCGATCTGCCGGACGCCCTGCACGCGGACCCGTTCGGCCAGCCCGTCGAGCATCGCGGCGGCCAGGCCCCGGCCGCGGTGGGAGTGGTCCACCGCGACCTGCCAGACGACGAGGGTGTCCGGGCGGGTCGGCCGGAGGTAACCGGTCACGAAACCGACAGGTTTGGCATCGCGGTCCCGGGCCACCACGGAGGTACGGGCGAAGTCCCGGCACCACAGCAGGTAGCTGTAGGAGGAGTTGAGGTCCAGGGTCTTCGAGTCACGCGCGATCCGCCAGATGGCGGCACCGTCCTCGACCGTGGGGGCGTCGAGGGTGATGAGCGAATTCGGGTTGTCACGGTTGTCGGCTGCGTCGCGTACAAGTTCTTCTTGTGCGGCGGTCATGCCGATTGAATTTACCCAGCCAGAAAATGAAATGCATCGGGGAGAGGGGTTACGTGGCAGCGGTGGATGTGTTATCGCGCGGGCGGGCGCGGGGGCGCGAGACACCGGTAATATGCCCTGTTTGATGGGGTATTTACGGTCAATTCGGACGGGCTGTGGAGTCGGTCACACCTTTGTAACACCCGTGGAACCGGCCTGAATTAGCCACCGGGAAGCCCGTGGAATCAGGGTGTTTACGCCGCGGAGAACTGGGCAGAAGCCGAACGGGAAAATACCCGTCTCGACGATCACCTGATATGCGGGATTTCGATGGCCGTTCATCGCCCGATAAGTCGGAGGAAAGCCCGCGGACCGGACGGCGGCCGCGGCCGCCGCACCCCGGATACGGGCATGCCCCGCGGAGTATGGCGGGGGACCTTCGTCACACCCCCCGGTGCCTCGTAGAGTCCTGGATATGACGGACAACGCGGTGCTGCACATCAAGGGCCGGGTGCTGGCCGGCCCCGAGGACATCCGGGACGAG
>JBEHXI010000005.1:0-73472 GCA_048498775.1 Actinomycetota bacterium
CTGTCGATGATCGCCATCGGTGGCGTGATCGGCGCGGGCCTGTTCGTCGGCTCCGGCGCGGGCATCGCCGCCACCGGTCCCGCCATCCTGCTGTCGTACGCGCTGGTGGGCGCGCTCGTCGTCATGGTGATGCGGATGCTCGGCGAGATGGCGGCGGCCCACCCGGTCTCCGGCTCGTTCTCCGCATACGCGGACCGGGCGCTGGGCCGCTGGGCCGGCTTCACCATCGGCTGGCTGTACTGGTTCTTCTGGGTCGTGGTACTCGCGGTCGAGGCGATGGCCGGTGCGGGGATCCTCAACAGCTGGATACCGGCCGTGCCGACCTGGGCCTGGGCGCTGATCGTGATGGTCGTGCTCACCGCCACCAACCTGTTCTCGGTCGGCTCCTACGGTGAGTTCGAGTTCTGGTTCGCCGGTATCAAGGTCGCCGCCATCGCCGCGTTCATCGTCATCGGCGGGCTCGCGGTCTTCGGCGTTCTGCCGGGCACCCATGACCAGGCGGTGGGCCTCACCAACCTCACCGGTCAGGGTGGTTTCTTCCCGAAGGGACCGGGCGCGATCCTCACCGGTGTGCTCATGGTGGTCTTCTCCTTCATGGGCAGCGAGATCGTCACCCTGGCCGCCGGCGAGTCGGCGGATCCGCGCAGGGCGGTGGTCAAGGCCACCAACAGCGTCATCTGGCGGATCGCGGTGTTCTACCTGGGTTCGATCCTGATCATCGTCTCGCTGCTGCCGTGGAACTCTCCCGAGGTCGCCAAGAGCCCCTACGTGGCGGTGCTCAACCACGTCGGCATCCCGCACGCCGGTGAGCTGATGAACCTGATCGTGCTGACCGCGGTGCTCTCCTGCCTCAACTCCGGCCTCTACACGGCGTCCCGGATGGCCTTCTCGCTCAGCGAACGGGGCGACGCGCCACGCGCGTTCAGCCGGACCACCTCCCGCGGTGTGCCCGCGACGGCGATCCTCGCCTCGGTCGTCTTCGGCTTCGTCGCGGTCTACTTCGACTACCAGTACCCGAAGACCATCTTCCAGTTCCTGCTCAACTCCTCCGGCGCGGTGGCCCTGTTCGTCTGGCTCGTGATCTGCTTCTCCCAGTTGCGGATGCGCAGGATCATCGAACGGGAGGCGCCGGAGCGACTCTCGGTGAAGATGTGGGCCTACCCGTATCTGACCTGGGTGACCATCGGTCTGATCGTGTTCGTCATCGGCTACATGCTGACCGACAAGGACGGCCGCGACCAGGTCCTGATGTCCCTGCTCGCAGCGGCCATCGTGCTGGCCGTGGCGTTCGTCCGCAGCGCGCGGCGCGCACCGGCGGACCGGAAGTAGCCCACACCCGGCGATGGCCCGCACCACTTCAGGATGCGGGCCATCCCCCGCACGACGTCAGCCCGTAGCGCCTCACCCTGGAGAGCGCGGCCCCCGCGATGTCAGCGGCGCCCGTGGATCTCGAGCGCGGTGCGCACGGCGCTTTCCAGGGCACCCTCGATCCAGGCGGGTTTCAGGCTCGTGTGTTCCCCCGCGAAGTGCACGCGCCCCTCGACGGTCCGGGCCGCCGCGTGGTGTTCATGGAGTTGGCCAGGGGTGAAGATGACGGCCTCGCCGAGCGCGTAACGGGCGCGTGCCCAGGACTGGGTGGCTCCGACGCCGGTGAACTCCCGGTACACCCGGGGGCCGAACATGCGGGCCAGGTTGTCCAGCGCGAAGGCGTAGCGCTCGCCCTCGGTGAGCGAGTCCCAGCGCATGGCGTCGTCGGACCAGGTGTAGGAGGCGAGCACCACGCCTCCCGGCGAGCCATCGACGTGGGAGGGGAAGTAGGTGAAGCGGTTGGGGCTGTCGGACACGCAGCCGCCGCCGGTGAAGCCTTCCGGTCCCGTCTCCCAGAAACGCGTCGTGAACTCCAGCAGCACCTTGGTCGCCGCGTCATAGTGCAGTTCCGTGACGGCGCGGCGCTTGGGGTACGACAGCAGGGGCGCGAAGTGGCAGAAACGCAGCGCGCTGAACGGCACCGTGATGATCGCGTAGTCGCCGTGGAACGTCTCCCGCGGTGCCTGCGGGGCTCCGTCGCAGGACTCCTCGGTCCCCGACTCGGCCGTCGTGTCGATGCTCACTCCGTGGGCGGTCTGCCGCAGCCCGGTCATCCGGCGGCCCAGCCGGATGACGTCCTTCAGCGGCGCGGCGAGGGCATCGGTCAGTGCGGCCGTGCCCCCGTCCAGTTCCCAGTAGCGGGCGGCCGGGTTGATCAGGGAGTGGTCCATCAGGGTGGGGAAGAGCGAGTAGTGCAGGCGCGACGTCAGGTTCTCCAACGTGCCGGCCGCCTCGATCGTGGCCAGGTCCCACCCCGCGTGCTCGACCAGGAACCGGTGCGTGGAGTAGTCGTCGAACCGGTGGATGAGCTGCGCCCAGGCCTCGACTTGCTTGTCGATCGGGTCTGTTGACGGGACGGTGACCTGGGCCAGCGCATGGTCGAGCGCCGCGGCCATGGTCGTCGGGACCCGGGTCCCGAACGTGCGGTTGGTCGCGACCGGGTGCCGCGCGTACTCGGCACGGGTGACCCGTTCGCCGTTCACCTGGACGAGGGTGCGGCCCACCGCCTGCGGCGCGCGGAAGTCGGTCGGCCGGCCGTTGCGCCAGGTCTCGCCGGTGAACGACGTGTAGACCACGGGAGGCACCTGGCCGGACGGGCGGTCGCCGGGCCGGATGTCGGCGTTGTAGAACAGGCGGCGTGTGATGCCGAGTTTGTCCGCCAGGGCCAGGACCATGGGATGGACGTCGGGAAGACGCATGGCACCCGCTTCGGCATGCAGCGTCTTGTCCTGGAACACTCCGCGGAACGTCTTGATCCGCCCGCCGACCCGGTTGCCGTTGGCCTCGATGACGGTCACCTGGTGGTTGGCCGCGCGGAGCAGTGTCGCCGCGGTGAGGCCGGCGATCCCGGCACCCACGATCAGTACCTTCTTCGGGGTGCCCGTCTTCGGCAGCCCATGGTCGATGAGGAGCCGCAGGTATTCCAGCTTCAGGTCCTGATCGTCTTCTCCGACCAGGAGGAGTTCACGGGCCAGGTCATGGCTGGAGTCGGTGGCACGGCCCGGCGCCGCGGGTGCGGGAGCGGCGGGCGGCGGCGCTGCCGACCGCGCGCGGGCGGCGGCCCCGGGTGCCAACGCGACGCTTCCCGCGGTGACGGCGGCCGCGCCGAGGAACCCGCGACGCGGCAGGACGTGAGAGGTCTCCGATGTCATGACGCCGAAGAGTAGGATTACCCAATCACGTCAATAGGGATATTCCCGATGAAATGCCCTACCGGTGAACCGATATGCACTTCATTCGGGTGAATACCCGTCATCTCAAACTCATCCTTTCGGACCGCGGCCTCCGATCAGCGGTCGCCGTCCTCCTGGCCGTCCTCGTCGTGCCTCGTCGTGCCGCGCCGGGACCGGTGAGCCACCGCCCGGGGCGCGGAACCGGCATCGGCCCTCCCGGGCCGGGGCCTAGCGGGTACTGGGCAGCCACCCGTCCTGGACGGCGTAGACGCCGGCCTGGAAGCGGCTGCGGGCGTTCAGGCGCTGGAGCAGGTCCGCCGCGATGCGGCGGGCGGTACGCGGTGAGACGCCGAGCCGCTTGGCGATGGCCTCGTCGGTGTGGCCCTGCGCAAGCAGGGTGAGGGCCGCCCGCTCCTGCGGGCTGTGCTCATCGAGTCCGGCGGGTGCCGCCGCCGGTGCGCCGAGCGGGGTGGCGTCGGACCAGACGCTGTCGAACAGGGCGCACAGGGCCGTCACCGTGCTCCTGCCGTGCAGGACGAGCGCCCCGGCCCGGGCGTCGTCGGTGTCCAGGGGCAGGACGGCGAGGGAGCGATCGGCGATGATCATGCGGATGGGCAGGGCCGGCACGGTGCGGACCTGGCCGCCCAGGTCGCCCAGCCAGGTCACATGGTCCAGGGTCGGCTGGTGGTTGCGGACGGAGTCAAGGTAGACGGTCCGCATGCGCACCCCGCGTTCCAGCAGCCGGGCGTTGGGTTCGCGGCTCGCCCGCAGGTCCTCCTCGGTGTGGGCGCCGCCGGGAGCGAAGGTGCTGATCTCGTGCCGGACTTCGTCGGCGAGGCGGGCGAGCCGTTCGCGGATCGCGTCGGCCCCGCGTAACTGCTCCGAGCCGTGGTCCGCGGGAGCGGGACACAGCACGGAACATTCCGCGATCAGTTGGGCGGCCGCCGCGCGTGACGCCTCGATACGCATCTGATGGGCGGCCAGTTCCGCCTCCTGGCGCGCGAGCAGGACCTCCATCGCGTTCTCCGGCCCGATCGCGCGGAACCCCGTCCCCTCGGTGAGCGAAGGGTGGATCAGCGCCATCGCGCTGAGCCGGTCGAGTGCGACGCGGACGGCCTCGTCGGTCAGGCCGGTGCGCGCGCACAGGCCGCTCACGGTCTCGTCGGGGTGGGCGAGCATCGTCCGGTAGACGCGTTCCGCGTCGATATCCAGCCCCAGGACCTCCAACACGGATTCCCCTTCACGCAGGTGCCGACCGACGATGGTGCTGCGCCGACAAAAACACATGTACGGGTGATACGCACGGAGTGTACGAGCCGCGGCCTGCTCTCGCTACTGGCCGGTTTATGCCATGTCATGGACCGTCCCCGCCGACACGTTGCCGCAATTCGGGTAGCGGCTTGACGATCGGGACATGCACCTCATCCACGCCCGCCTGGGCCCTGAGAGCGCCGCCGCCTCCCTGCCCGACGACGCGGCCCGTCTGTTCGCCTCCTGTGCGCGACCCGACGACGGAGTGGAGCACGTGGTGGTCCACCGCGACCATGCCTTCCGTCCCGTCGTCGGCCTGTTCATGGCCTGCCCCAGCCTGGCCGTGGCCGAGGAGCGCGCCATGGAGGTCTGCCGGCGGGCGATCGCCTCGCACGACGCCCTGTGCGGGGTGAGCATCGAGACCCTCGGCGCCGTGCTGGTGACATGGCCCTGGGGCGACCAAAGCCCGGTGGAGCCGGAGCCGCCCGGCCCGGCCGCTGGCCCACTTATGCCACTGCATAATCCGTCCACCACGAATCCATTCCACCCGTTCTGAGGATCCGCCACAGTTGAGTCATCGGCCCGAGCGGCAGCGGCAAGACCCCCGGAAAAACCGGGGAATTCCACCGCCGAAATCCGCTCGGCCCGTGTGGGGAAAGACGCGGAAGAAATACCCTCAACCGACCGGAACGACCAGGGGGAAACAATGAGAACCACTGCCCGGATCGTCCGGCCTCGGGTGTGAGCCCGGTGTCTGACGACGTGACCTGGGGCGGCTGAGCCCGGCTCGAACCCGCGCGCCACGGCTCCCACGTGGTGTCGCGCGCCGGGAGACCACGGCCGACGGCGGCGACGCCGTCGGGCACCCGGCCGGAGCCGGAATGCGCGGCGGCCACCTGCGCCGCGCACCGCGGGAACCGGTTCCCGCCTGAGCACCACACCGCCCAAGGGCGGACCCATCGGATCCCATGTCCCGAACACGACCACCGGAAAGGGGTGGAAGAGGAAATGCTCGGTCTCCATCACGTCTACGCCGGAGCGGCGGAGCCGCTCTTCTACGACCACCCGGTCCGCAACGGCGGGGGCACCCGCTTCGCCGCGGCCGACCGCGACGCCCCGGACGGCTGGCGGCGGCACGAGTCCGGATCCTGGGTGATGTTGACTCCCCTGACGGCCCGCCTGCCGGCGCAAGGCTGGAAGGTGCACGTCAGCGCCCCCGCCCGGCAGGCCGAGGAGGTTGTGGAGCTGGTCCACGGCTGGTGCCTGACAGCGGAGGTGGCCCACAAGTTCCTGCCCGACCACGCCACCGTCCTGCTCAGCAACAGCAAGTACGCCCGCCGGGGCAGCAGCGGCAAGTTGATGGCACTGTACGCCCGCGACGAGAGAGAACTGCGCCGGATCCTGTCCGAACTGTCGCCACTGCTGGCGGGCCGGAACGGCCCGTACATCCTCGGCGATCTGCGCTGGCAGGACGGGCCGCTGTACCTGCGTTACGGCGGATTCACCCAGCGCTGGTGCACCACCGGATCAGGTGAGCGGGTTCTCGCCCTCGCCCGTCCCGACGGCACACTGGTCCCCGACCGCCGCGGCCCCGTCTTCCGGGTGCCCGAGTGGGTCGAACCCCCCGGCTTCGTCGCCGAGGAGATCCATGCCCAGGGCGCGGCCGGCGCCGGGCAGACCATGCCCTACCGCATCGAACGCGCCCTGCACTTCTCCAACGGCGGCGGCATCTACCTGGCGCACGATCCCGGCACCCGAAGACGGCTGGTGCTGCGTGAGGCACGCCCCCTGGCGGGCCTGGACGGCTCGGGCCGCGACGCGGTCACGCGGCTCAGACGCGAGGCCGAGGCCCTGCGCACTCTCGACGGCCTGGACATCGCTCCCCGGCTGCTGGACGAGTTCCAGGTGTGGGAACACCACTACCTGGCCCAGGAGTACCTCGAGGGCGACACCCTGTGGCACTTCATGGTCCGCAACAACCCACTGACCCGCCCGGTCTCGGCCCCCGGCCAGGTGGCCCGCTACACCGCGCAGGCCCTTGATGTCATCGACCGGTTGCAGACCGCCCTGGACGCCGTGCACGCACGCGGCCTGGTCTTCGGCGACCTGCACCCCGGCAACGTCATCCTGCAGCCCGACGGCCGGGTCCGCCTCGTCGACTTCGAGGCCGCCTACCGCCCCGACCGCGACCGGCCGCCGGCCATGGGCTGCCCCGGCTACCTCGCCCCACCGTCGGTGACCGGCCCGGCACGGGACCAGTACGCACTCGACTGCCTGCGCCTGTCGATGTTCCTGCCGCTGTCGGTCCTCTTCGACCTGGATCCGGGCAAGGTCGACGAACTCGCCGACGCGGTCCACGACTGGTTCCCCGTCCCGCGCTCGTATGTCGAGCACGCCCGGCGCGGCCTGCGCCGGCCCGGTGCCCCACCGCCGGGCGCCCGCCGGCGGTCCGCCGCCCCGGCCGCGCCCGCCGTCCTCGGCGACGATCCCGCGCTCGGACTGCGCGACGCCCTGGCCCGGGCGATCAACGCCGGCGCGACCCCCGACCGCGACGACCGGCTGTACCCAGGCGATCCGGCCGGCCTGCACGACGGCGGCCACACCATCGCCCACGGGGCGGCGGGTGTCCTGCTGGCCCTGTCCGCCACAGGCCATGACGTCGATCCGGCCCATGTCGACTGGCTGGCCCGCGCCGCCCTGCGCACCCCGGACCCGCGCCCCGGCCTGTACGGGGGTCTGCACGGCGCCGCCCTCGCCCTGCACGAACTCGGCCGCCCCGACGAGGCGTTGCGGGTCCTGGAGCGAGCCGGTGACACCTCGGAGGCGTCATTGCACGGCGGGCTGGCGGGAGTCGGCCTGACACTGCGCCACCTGGCCGTCGCCGGAGGCGTCAGCGGCCTGGACGACCGGCTCGCCGACGTCACCGAGCGCCTCACGGCCTGCCTTGCGACCGGTCACCACAGCGGCGCCGGCCTGCTCCAGGGCGGATCCGGAATCGCCGAGTTCTTCCTGCAACGCTACGAGGACGAACGCGACAGCGGCCACCTCGACCTCGCCGCCCGGGCGCTGCGAGCCGACCTCGCCCACTGCCGCACCAGCGAGGAGGGCGTGGTCAACCTCCAGGACGGCAACCGGCTGCTGCCCTATCTGAGATCCGGCAGCGCCGGCGTCGGCCTGGTCCTCGGCCACTACCTGCGGCACCGCCACGACGACGAGTTCGCCCGGGTCCTGCCGGGTATCGTGCTCGCCGCCCAGGCCCGCTTCACCATCCACCCCGGCCTCTTCAACGGCCGGGCCGGACTCGCCGTCCTGCTGGCACAGCACCGCGGCCGACCGGATGCCGACGAGGCACTCGCCCGCCACCTGCGCCTACTGGACTGGCACGCCATCCCCTACGCCGACGGTGTGGCTTTCCCCGGCGAGCAACTCCTGCGGCTGTCGATGGACGTCGCCACCGGAACGGCCGGCATCCTGCTCGCCCTCCACGCCGCCGCCGGGAACGCACTGCCGCTACCGGGCCTGGTCCCGGCCCACCTGGCCCCGACCGCCTGACGGTCCGGCCCCCCTGATCCCTCCCGCGCGTCCGCACGGGAGTCACCACAGCACCACCCTTACCGAGAAAGAGGTTCACCATGTCCGAGATCCTCAACCTGCAGGACCTGTCCGTCACCGAGCCCGAGGGCGCCGAGGTCAGCGAGTGGAGCACCCTGAGCGGCGTCTGCCACACCCTCAACAGCGGCGAGTGAGACCGGGCGCCGGACGCGCCCGCGGGACCACGGCCGCACCGCATGACGCGGCCTGATCCCGCCTCGGTCCCAGGCGGCCGGCATCCGGGCTTCCCGGAGGCCGGCCGCAACCGTTCCCGCCGCCGCCCGCCGCATCGTCATCCCACCTCCCCGACAGCCCGGAAGACGAGCCGAGATGGACCACACCACCATGCCGACCGCACCGCCGCTGCGGCGCAACCGCGACTACCACCTGCTGTGGACCGCGCATGCCCTGTCCGCCTTCGGCTCGCAGGCCTCGTACATCGCCCTGCCGCTCGTCCTGCTCGCCCAGACCCACTCCGCCGCCGACTTCGGCATCGTCACCTTCGCCGAGGCGCTCTTCGCCGTGCTCGCCGGCCTGCCCGCCGGTCTGCTCGTGGACCGCCTGTCCCGCAAGGCCGTCATGGTCGGCTGCGACCTGGGCCGCGCCCTGACCTTCACCGCGCTGACCGCCGCCGTCCTGGCGCACCGGGTCTCCCTCCCGCTCGCGCTGGCGGTGGCCCTCGGCAACAGCGTGCTCAGCGCGCCCTTCTCCCCCGCGGCCTCCGCCACCTTGCGCAACGTCGTCCCACCCGGGCAACTCACCACCGCGCTGTCCCTCAGCCAGGCCCGCGCCGCCGGAGCCACCCTCCTCGGCCCGCTCCTCGGCGCCGCGCTGTATGCCGTCGCCCCCGCGCTGCCGTTCGCCGCCGACGCCGCCTCCTACCTGGCGTCCGCCGTCTGCATCGGCCTGCTTCGCCTGCCCCGCCGACGGCGCCCGGCCGTCAACGCCCCGGCGCCGTCGCCGGAGAGGGCCCTGCTGCGTGAGCTGACGGCCGGGCTCACCGAGATCCGCCGCAGCCCCTTCCTGCGGTACACCCTGGCCAACGCCGCCCTGGTCAACTTCGCCTTCGGCGGCATCGTCCTGACCTTGATGACCCAAGGGGCCGACAGCGGCTCCGGGCCGGTCCACAACAGCGTCATCATCGCCACCTCGGGCATCGGCAGCCTGCTCGGCGCTCTCACCGCCGCCCGGGCCGGCCGCGCCTTCGCCCCCCGCGCCCTGGTCCTCACCGTCTGCTGGAGCACGGCCCTGCTCACCCCCCTGCTCGCCGTCCCCGCCCCGCTCCCGTTCACGGCCACCGTCACAGCGCTGTGCTGCCTGGCCCCGCCGGCCGCGAACACCGTCATCACCGCCGCCCGGCTGAGCACCGTCCCGGACGAACTGCAAGGCCGCGTCCAGTCCGCCTGCGCCGTCCTTCCCGCTCTCATCGTCCCGTTCGGTCCCCTCGCCTCCGGCCTCCTCCTCGACCATCTGCCGGCCGGCGCCGTCCTCCTGGCCAACGCCGCGATCCTGCTGCTCCTCGCCATCGTCAGCACCACCTCCGCCGGCCTGCGCCGCATCCCGGACCTGCGGGAACCGTCCCGCCCGACGGGCAGTCGCACGCCCAGCGCGGTGGCATGACCCCGCCCGGTTCCGGGGCCGGAGGACCTCGCCGACCGCGCGGTCACCGCGGTGCCGCGGGGGTGAAAAACCGAAGCTCCGCCCGCCCAGGCCGTGTCAGGATGCTGTGCATGTCTGCCCGTGCACTGAGCTTCGGCGTGATCGCGGAAGCGTACGAACGGTACCGGCCGGGGTATCCCGAAGAGGTTTTCGACACGGTGATGGGGTACGCGGGCCGGCCTCTTCGGACCGCCCTGGAGATCGGTGCGGGCACCGGCAAGGCAACCCGCCTGTTCGCCGCGCATGGGATCACGGTCACGGCGACGGACCCCGACGCGGCCATGCTCACCGAGCTGCGCAGGACGGTGCCGGCAGGTGTGCGCACCGTCCAGGCCGCGTTCGAGGAGCTGCGGCCGGGTGAAACCCATGAGCTGGTCTTCGCGGCGGCGGCGCTGCACTGGACACGACCGGAGGGCCGGTGGCAGCGCGTGGCCGCGCTACTGGAGCCGGACGGTGTGTTCGCCTCGATCGCCGGCCCGGTCCGGCCGGCCGACCCCGCTGTCGAGGAGGCCGTGCGTGCGGCCCGGGCGCCCTTCCTGGAGAGCGACGACGTACCGTCTCCCGACGGAACCGCCCCGGATGAGGAAATGCAGTGGCCGGGCACCGAACTGCGGCGCTCCGCGCTGTTCTTCGATGTCCGCCAGTCCGTCATCCCGCGGCGGCTCACCATGAGCGCTCCCGACTACATCGGTCACCTGTCGACTGTTTCCGCGTATCTCCAGTTGCCGCGGTCAAGGCGGCAGCAGGTGTACGCCGCGGTCGCGCAGGTCCTGCCCGGGACAGTCGAGATCGCCGCCGACATCACCGTCCATCTCGCACGCCGGCGATCCGGGTAGGGAAGCCGACCGCGATGTCGTCCCATGGCGCACTCGGGCGCGGGTGGACTCGCTCGGTCATCATGCCCCGCTGACGGGGGATGTGACCCTGCTGCCGGGCCCCCGCGTGTCCGACTCCCGGTCAGCGGACCGCGGCTAGTATGGCCGGGATGAATTCCGCAGTGATCTTTTCGCTGGGCATGGCGGGGGCGTTGGCGCCGGAGATCGTCCGGCTCTACGGTATCCGCGAGGATCCGGCGCGTTTCACGTGGTCGTGGTTCTATCTGGTGGTGTCGGCGGCCTTCGCGGCGCTCGGCGGACTGCTCGCGTTGGCGATGCCCGCCACCACGTACTGGGGCGCACTGTACATCGGGGTGTCGACACCTGTGCTCGTCAACTCGTTGGTGCGCAAGGGGCGGCAGGGCTCCCGGCCGCAGATGCGGTCCGTTGGCGGCACCCCGCCGCCCTACGGCGGCGCTCCGGTGCGATACGCGCCGGTCGATTCGTATCTGAACGGGCTGTAGCCGTGGTGCGCGGGACCACCGCCAACGATGTCGGCGACACGGTGGTGGTGTGCCGCCCCGGCCAGGTGCGTGAGGCGGCGATCGTGGTCTCGTGCCTGCCCTCCGACCGCCTGACGCCCGTCGTCACCGTGGAGCCGCCGCCGATACCGGAGGCGGAGTACATCACGCTGTACGCGCGGATGCGCGACTCCCAGGACCGCGTACAGCAGACCATCGGCACGAAGCTCGGCATCTCCGAGGCGGTCTCCGGCGGCCAGGAGAGCGTGCGACGCGTGGCCACCGGGATCGCCGCGACCGACGGGCTGCGTCAGGCCGTCGCGCCGTACCGTTCCTGGCTGAAGCGCAACGAGAGGATCGCGTCCCTCCTCAAGGGGCTGAGCGTCCAACGGGCCGTACTGCTGGACGACTTCGCGCCCGAGGAGTTGAACGCCCTGGATCCCGCGCTGGGCGCGGAGTGGCATCGCGGGCAGGCCGCTCTGCTCGGCGAGGGGTACGTTCCCGATCGGACCGGTGAGGGGATGCTCGACGGGGTGCCGGTCCGGCTGCGCCTGCCGTGCACGGACCTGGCCCGTCTCACCTCGTCCGCATGGCGGTTGCTCCGTGACCCGGACGGGGCCCCCGAGCGCGTGATCGAGGTACCGGCCGACGACCCGGCGGGCTATGTGGCCGCGCTGTTCACCGCCTTGCGCACCGGGGCGGCGCTGCGTGCCGTCGCCAGTTCGGACGCGGAGTGGGAGTCCGCCTTCCCGGCAGCGAACCCCGACGCGGAGGAGGCGGTGCTTGTCGAGAACACCGGGCATCCCGACTCCCTGCTGGGTGCGATCTACGCGCACCATCGCTCGGCGCGCCTGGTCATCACACCGCGGCCGGATCTGGAACCGGTCCGGGCGGCGGTCGCCGAGCAGCAGTGCCGGGTCACCGCGGCGGCCCGTTCGATCGGCGAGGGGGTGAGGGGCACCGCGTTCGTCGACGCGGTGTGGCGGGTGTTGTCCGCGAGCGGGCGCGATCCGTTCGCCTCGCTGGAATCCGCGGTGACCGCGCAGGTGCCGCCGTCCGCCGTCACCGAGGTGGGTGAGCGCAGGCTCACCGCCTTCACCACCGGGCTCCCGTACTCCTTCGTCCGCACCGAAACCACCGACTGGGCGCGCAAACCCATCGGACACGTGGCGGCGGACGCCGCGCTCATCATCCTGAACGAGTTGTACGGCGCCGCGGTCCCGCAGCCCGAGGCGGCGTTCAGCCTGGTGTTCGACCCCGGGTTCTTCCGGGTGTCGGAGACGGACGACGTGATGCGCACCATCGGTGCACACGTCACCCATCCGATCCTGTTGTCCGGGCAGGCGGCCGCACTGGACGCGTTGCGGAACCTGCCGGACCGCCTGCCGGTCGAGCTGATCTTCTTCAACACCCACGGTTCGGACGACGCGATCATGTTGGGCGACGTTCCGTTGCGCAACTCGCTCATCCCGCAGTGGCTGACCCTCGGCCACCGGCCCATCGTCTTCAACAACTCCTGCCAGTCCTGGACCGGCGTGGGGCGGGAGTTCATCCGGGTCGGCGCGCGCGGCTACATCGGCACCCTGTGGGCCATCCCCTCCGACCTCGCCGCCGACTTCGCCCGCATCGTGGTCGACCGGCTCACCGCGCGGGAGATGCCCGCGTGCGAGGCGATCGTGGACACCGGGCTGCGTGCCGGGATCGAACGCTCCTACCTGTACGTGGGAACCGCCGCCGGGCGGCTGGACCAGTCCCGCGACCGGACCGGCACCAGCGCTGAGACCGCCCTGGCCGCCTGCGCGGTCCTCACCGACGCCGCCGGTCGCTCCTCGCGCGAGGTGGCGCGGGTCCTGCGCGAGGAGATCACGGTGCTGCGGCGGGCTGCCGAGGGAACCGCCCACCAGTGGACGGCGGCGTATGCGGACGCCCTGCTCGGCGAACTGCGCGTGATCACCGAGCACCGACTCGACGCGGTCGGCGACCGTGCGGCGGAAGGGGAGCTGGCCGAACGGATCGACGCGGCGCTCCACCGGCTTGACCTGCCGGCGGAGGAGGTCGACGCGCGCTGGTCCACCAGGTTCCGGCTGACCGCAGGCCTGCGTCTGCAGCGCGGCGAGTGGGCCGCCGCGCTGGCGGACCTCGCGCGCAGCGTCGGCTACGGCGAGGCGTGCGAGGACCGGGAGGACCTGCTGCTGCAGATGGCACAGATCCATATGCGGCTCGGAGACTGGCAACAGGCACAGCAACTGGCGCGCTCCTCGTACGACCTGTGCCAGGCGCGGCGGAACGCCGGCGGAGCGATGCGTGCGCTGGGTGTGCTCGGGCAGCTGAGCAAACGCCACAAGCGGTACGGCGAGGCGATGGCCTACGCCGAGGAGGGCTACGCGCAGGCGGTCAGGCTCCAAAGCCCTTATCAGCAGGGCGCGTTCAAGCTCGACCAGTGCTCGCTCCACCTCCTCCGGGGAGACGCCGACGCCGCGATCGCCGCGGCCACCCGGGCGTTGGAGCTGTACCGTCTCGCCGGGGACGAGCGGGCGGAACTCGCCGCGCTGGGCCGCATCGGCCAATGCCATCGTCACAAGGGCGATCTCGCCGCCGCCGAGCGGTACGCCGTCCAAGGTCTGGCGCAGGCCCGCAGCGTCGGCGTGCCCTCCGAGGTGGTGGGCTTCGCCCTCGACCTCGGCGAACTGCTCGTGGCGCGCGAGCGGCACGCCGACGCGCTGGGCCACTACCGTGAGGCGGTGGCCGTGGCCGTGGAGATCGGCTCCTGGGAGGTGGGCGCGGGGGTCCTCGCCCGGCTGGTGGAGTGTGCGAGCGGGCTGGCAGACGCGGAGACGTTGTGGTCGGCAGCGGTGTGGGGGATCCGCATCTGCCGGGGAGCCGCTGACGAACGGCTGCGGTCCCAGGTTGTGCCGGTGTGTGTCGAGGCGCTGAAGAACGCGTTGCGGAGCGGATCGGTGGCCTCGACCGCGCAGGGGATCTCCGAGGTGGTCCCGGTGGCGCTCCAGGAGGGCCCCGGTGCCGAACCATCCGCCGAGGAGGGCTTCCTCGGCGACGTCGTGGTGTTGCTGGCGAAGTGGGCGACCGGTGGGGACGCCGGGGAACTCGGCGCGTTCGCCCGCGCACTGGACGCCCAGTCCGGTGGCGTGCTGGGCCTGGCGGAGTTCGTCGCCGGCCGCTACACAGCTCCCGCTCCCACCGCGTCCGGCGATGACCGGCGCCGTGGGCGGTGGTGGCGGCGGGGCCAGGTGTGAGACTGCCGGACGACGGCGCACGCCGCCCCGGTGACCTGCCGCATCGCGGTCCCGCCGTCCCGCAGCGCTCCGTCAGGCCCGCCGTCGCCTCCTCACGCCCCACCGGCGCCCGGGACGGGAATCGGCGTAGCGGGCGGCCACGACGGCCGAGGCGCCGGTCCGCCCGGAGCTGTCGCCCAGGGATTCCTCGACCTCCAGGACCACCGGTGCCACCTCGCTGATCGCGCGGGTCATCTCCTCCAGCAGGCTCTCCGCCGAGGGCATCTCGCTGATCGCGTGAGTACCCACCTCCAACAGGCTCTCCATCTGCGATGTCAGAGCCTCGGGATTCCTCCGCCGTACGAGCGGGCGCCGCAGCCGCACCCCCACCCGCAGCCGCGTCCGCAGCCGCCGCACCCGCCACAGCACGCCCCGCACCGGCCGCATCAGGGTGGCGCTGGCCGTGTACCACCGTCGCGCACTGAACAGGCGCTTGTCGGTCCGGTACACCGCGATCCTGATCCGGGGGCGCCTTTCCGTCCTGAGATGCCACTCGACGCGGATCCGCGTCCGCCCCCACCGGCCCACGGCATCCCACCCCGCACGTACCCGCGCACGGCGCCGCTGCCACCGGGTGCGGTACAGCTCACGCTGGTGTTCCCGTTCGGCCTTCTCCCGCAGCACCCGGCCGGCGGCGGTGTAGCACGACATGTACCACGCCGCTCCGGCGCCGGCCGCGAGACCGGACTCGGCGAGATTGCGCCAGGCCATCGCCAGGTAGGGCGCGTACTCGTCCGGCCGTTCCGTGATGAGCGTCCGGTAGAGCGCCACGGCGCGGGCGGCGGCCACCGCGCCCTCGCGCGACCGGCCGGCAGCGCGCAGCAGGAAGGACCAGGTGGCGAGGGCCCGCGCCAGGCGAGGCCGATGAACCGCGGGCTGCTGGAGGGCCAGGGAGAGCAGGATCGGCAGGGACTCGCTCATGATCTTCAGTGCGTCGCCGGGATAGCCGCTGTTGTGGACGTCCAGGGCCTGGTTGTACAGGGAATCGGCGAGGTCGGTGATATGGGCGTCGGGTTGGGCCAACGCGAGTCGGCGCCGGATCAGCACCGCCTCGGTGATCGCCTCCAGGGCCTGCTTCGAGACATAGGGCCCGATGGCATAGCGGTTGGCCAGGTTGTGCAGCGCGCGGGCGAGGGCCGCGGCGTGGCGGCCCGGCTGCTCCTGCGCGAGTTCCCGCAGGATGTCCACCGCTTCCTTGCTGGTCCGCAGAGCCTCGACGGGGTCCTTCGCCTCCGAGAGCGCGACGGAGTGGTTGCTCAGGGCATTGGCCAGCCGCAGCCGGTCCGCCTCCCGTCCGGGCCATGCGGTCCGCCGCCCGCCCGCTGAGTTGATCTCGATGATGCTCGCGCTCACCCTGACCGCCTCGGCGCTGACCGCAAGTGCCTCCTGAGGTCTGTCCTGCTCGGCGAGCGCGATGCAGTGCACCCCCAGCGAACCGGCCAGGCTGGGCAGATACCGCTCCGGATCCCGGCGGGACAGCGCCCGGTACGTTCGCACGGACCGGGAACTGGCCGTGAGCGCCTCGTCCGTACGGCGGACCGCGATCAGCCGCAGGGCGAGGTTGTGCTGGGCACGCGCCACGTCCGCCTGGACGGCGCTCCCCGTACGCGGGTGGAGCCGGGCGGCGGTCAGTGCCCTGCGGCGGTGGGCGGCGACCAGTCGCCCGGCGATGTGCACAGCCTCCTCCCCCAGCAGGCGGCTGCGTTCGGGGATCGCCGCGTGCACGTCCTCCAGCACGGCCACCGGCAGGTCCCGCCGGGTGAGCAGCGACAGGGCCCGCACCAGGAACTCGGGGTTCTCGGAGCGCCCGGCCACCGCGGCTGCCGCCGGGGCGAGCCGTTCGGGATGGGCCGCGATCAGCCGGCCGACCAGGCCCGGCAGACCCGGGCAAGGGCACACCGGCTGCGCGGCCGCACGGGCCAGCACCGTCAGGGCCCGTTCCGCCTCCGCGGAGGACAGGTGTGGCAGCACCGCGCCCAGCAGGACCTCGTCGTGTGCTACGCGCTGCGCGACGTGGTACTCGCCGAGCCGGTCCGGTTCCAGCGATCCCCAGTAGGAGTCCTCGGCCGCCGGGTACACGTCGCGGAGCCATCCGGCGGCGGCCTGCAGCACCCGCGGTCCGGCGCCACGCAAAGCCGGCAGCAGGCCCAGCAGTTCGACCGCGCGGGCCCGGTCCGCGGCCCGGGTGAGGGTGGCGAGGGCCACCGCGTCGGCCAACGCCGCGGGATCGACGGCGGCCAGCGCCGGACGCTGGGCCGCGGTACGCCGCCAGTAGCCCTCCTCATGCGCCAGCAGGACCGCTTCGACGTCCGGGTCCGGAGCGCCGGACCGCGCCGGGACTCCGCCGGCGGCCCCTGCGGACTGCCGGCCGCCGCCGGCCGCGCCCAGCAGATCGGTGAGTGCCCGCATCTGCAGGGTGAGGGCGGAGGCGAGCCGGGGGCCGGTGATGTCACGCGCCGGCAGGTCCCTTGCCACGGTCGCCCAGTCGGTACCGTCATAGCCGTCCAGGGTCCCCAGGCTCCTGGCAAGCCCGTCCACCGCCGCCTGGTACAACTGCCGCCGCAACCGCGGCGTTTCCGCCAGGGGACCGAGATCCACGCTGCGGGCGCCACCCAGGAGAGCCGCGCTGCGTGGCGCGGTTCCGGACATCTGCTCCCACCACTCCCCGGCGCTGCGGGCGATCAGCAGCAGGCGCACCGGCTCACGCGCGGTACGGGTCTCCAGAGCCCTGAGCACCTCGGAGACTCGCCCCGGCCGGGTCTCCGCGTAGTCCATGACCAGGAGCATGCGGTGGTGTACGGAGGCGAGTGCCTCCAGGTGTGCCCCGGCCCAGATGTCCTCCGCGCCGGAGTCGCGGAGTTGGACGGTGACCCAGCCTTCCGCCGCCAGCCGCCGCGCGAACTCCCGCACGAAGCGGGTCTTGCCCTGCCCTCCGGGGCCGGTGATCAACAGGGTGGACAGGCCCTCCCCCTGGCACCAGCCGCGCAGTTCACCGAACCTCTCCTCACGCCCGTGGAACGGCACCGCCTCGGCCTGCGGCCTGAGCAGTTCGGCGGGCGACTGCGGGGGACGGCCCGGCAGCGGGGACTCGCTGAACGCGGCCAGCTCCACCGCCTCGGCGACCGGTACGTATCCGGCGCGGTCGCGAAGGATCCGGAGCAGTTCCGGGTCGCGCAGCAGGCGGTGTGCCTGGACGGCTTCGAGCTTGCCGTGCCGCCAGTGGGCGGAATCGGAGGTGATCACGCCGCACAGCAGCCTGTCACACCACAGTGCCGCCCCGGACATCCCGCCCCACGGCGAGGGCCCCAGATCGGCGGGCGGGGTACCACCGATGGTGAGCACCCAGCGGCCGCCGATGAGCCGGTCCCCGGGGTTGACGACTCCGCGGACCTGGGTCGTCTCCAGACCACCGGAGCGGGCATCCGGCGCCGTGCCGTTCCGCTGGACCCTCGCGAAACCCACCGCGGTGGCCTCCGCACCGGGGTGGAGCGTGACCAGCCGCCCGTACCGGACCGGGGACCCCCCGAGGCCGTGCGGCCATCGGTCCGCGGGCACCTCGAGCAGTGCGGCGTCCAGACCGCGGGCCCGGCCGTCCCAGACGACGGCGCAGGGCAGTGCCACGGGGGAGCCGAGGGGCTGCACCGCCAGACGTGGGGCCGCGCCGGATGTCGGGCCGTTCTCCGGCCCCATGACATGTCCGGCGGTCAGCACCAGCCTCGGTGCCACCACATACCCCGAACCGGTCCTGGCACCGCGGCCCGGGCCACCGGCGTGGACGACCGCCAGCCGCCCCTTCTCCATCCTTCCACCCTCCGCCGGCCGCGACCGCTCAGTCCTCGGCGGGCGGCCGGAACAGGGAGTCCCCCGCCATCCCGGCGTCCTCCCAGGCGATTTCGACGGGACCGCCGTCGGCCGCTCTCGGCGTGAGGGTGAACGTCACCTTGTGGGTGCGGGCCCTCGACATCCCCCCGTCGGCCTCCGCGGAGACGACCCAGGCGCGGAAACCTCCCCTGGCCCGGGCGTCCTCCCGCAGTTCGACGGTGAACTCCATGCCGATCGGTCCCACCTCGAACCGCAGATCCTGATCCACCCCGGCCGCCGCGGCCCGGAGCAGTTCGTCCCTGACCAGCGTCACCGCCTGAGCGAGTTCCAGCTCCTTCGCCACCGTCCGCCCCCCGATCCGCCGTTCGCCGGCGCCTGTTGCCGCGTACTCGACCGCTGCCCGGCAGTCTAGGGCCGGTGGTCCGTGGCTGCTCGGTACAGGCCATGGACAGCCGGTGCCAGCAGCTCAACGGCCTCGGGCCGCCTCGTCAGGCGTGCGCTACGCTGAGCCGCTCGCGCGGGGGGGGGATCTCGCATTCAGCGGCAGGGACTTGCCATGAATGCACGTGCAACCGGTCAGGCTCGACCACCCGTGCCCACCGCTTCACAGGGAGGTAACGGGTGGCCAGTCGCCCCCTCAGACGCGGCTCCACGACAGTGGCCGCGGCAACTCTGCTCGTTTCGGGCATCGTTTCCGCCGGCGCGCCGCCGGCCGCGGCGGACGCCCCGAGCGAGGCCGTCATCCCGGCAGCCCTGCGCTACACACCGCGCGCCGACGCCGTCGCCTTCGCCGGCCCCGGGGGGTTCGTGCACCGGCAGGAGGGGCAGCCGGGCCCGGTGTGGACCAGCTACGCGGGCGGCCCGGACGTCCCGGTGGCCGTCGGCGCCAACAGGGCGAACATGCCGGGCCGGCTCGGCACGGGAGCCGACATCGTTGCCGACGCCTCCGGTTCCACCGTCCTGCTCCAGGACATGGACGCCGGAACGACGTCCACCATCACCCTGCCCAGCGGGCAGAGCTACGTCGGCACCTATGGTTCCCGCGTCCTGGCCATCTCCGGCGCGGACACCACGTCGATGTCCTTGCATCTCCTCGCGCTGTCCGGCGGGCAGCAGACCGACACGCAGGTCACCGGCCTGCCGGAGGGCGCCAGTGCCGGCGGGGCGCCGATGGTGCTGGCCGGCGACGCGGACTCGGTGCTGCTGCGCTACACCGACAGCACCGGTAGCCGGCTCGCTGTGCTCGACCTGGCCACCGGTCAGGCGACCCCGGTCTTCGGCAGCATCCCCACCAACGGGTTCGTCGGGGGCGTGCTGGGCGGGGGTTACGTCGGGTGGTTCGCCACCGGGTACAACCAGCCGATCTCCCTCCAACTGCTGCCCCGCTCCGATCTGTCCGCGGCCGAGATCCCGGTTCAGGTCCCAGCGCCCCCGCTGCCGAGCGATGACGTCGCCGGCAACCCCGAAGTGGCCATCGTCGGGCAGCACATCCTCGTCGACTACGACGTCCGCCAGGTCGGCTCGCTGAGCGGCACCAATCCGCTCGGCTTCCCGCTGTACTCGATGCCGCTGAGCGGCGGCAGCCTGACCACGGTCATCGACCACACCGGCTGGGCCTCATTCCAAGCCGTGCCGGACGGTGTCGTCGTGGCCGGGGGCTCCTCCGTCACCGACTGGGCGGCCCGCCGGGTGACCGCCGACTCCTCCGGAGCGCTGACGGTGACGCCGGTGGACTCCGATCCGCCCGTGCCCTCCCCGATCGACGGACTGTCGCTGGCCGGCGGCCAGTTGTTCACCAGCGAGCGCGACAGCCAGGTCAGCAACAACGCGTTCACTCGCACGGTGCAGCTCGCCGGCACCACGCCCTCCTACGGCGCGCACACCGCGGTGGGGAGCACCTGGGCGCCCAGCGACTGCGACACCGCCACCAACTGCGCTCCTCCGACCGGCACCGGCGACGGACGGATCTCCCAGCTGTGGAAGAACGCCAACTCCGACGGCGACGCGGTGACGGTGCAGGAAGGGTCGAGCGGATACCTCATCACCCCGCGCGCCACCGGCGGCACCCTGGTCGACTCCGACGGCCGCTATACCGTCTACGACGGTGGATCCACCGGGAAGCAGTACATCGGCGACATCGACGCGCCCAACAACGACCGGGTGCTCTTCACCCGGCCGGTCACGGGGGCGGGGCTGTCCGGTTCCACGCTGTGGGCCGCGGACTCCACCCGGGGCCAGGTCAGCGCCACGGACCTGACCACCGGCAAGACGATGCAGAGCATCGAGACCGGTGCGCCGTGCGTGCCCACCGAGGTGCAGGCCGCCGCCGACCGGTGGGTGTACTGGTCCTGCGGAACCTCCGGACCTGCCGGTGTGGCCGACACCGCCACCGGCGCCCAGATGCCAGTCCCCTCGGGGCCTGCCCAACTGGGTGACGGGTTCGTGGTCACCCACGACACCGCGGCCGGCAAGCTCGTGCTGACCGACGTCCACACCGACACCGCGACCGGAAGCGATCTCACCACACTGCCCGCCGACACCGCGGTCCCCGACGACCGGCGGGTGACCTGGGCCGTCGACAAGTACGACGGCGGCATCGCCTACACCGACGCCCAGGAGAACATCCACCTCCTCGATCCGCACATCCCCGCCTCGCCCGCCATCCCCGCCCAGAACACCACGCTGCTCCCCGGTGAGCGCCTGGTCGCCGGCTCCAGCCTGACCAGCGCCGCCATGAGGCTGACGATGCAGTCCGACGGCAACCTGGTGGCGTACCTGGGGACCGGCGCAGGCGGCTACGGCCCGGCGATCTGGTCCAGCGGCACCTCGGGCCACACCGGCGCCTACGCCGTCGTGCAACCCGACGGCAATTTCGTCATCTACCCCAAGGGCGGCGGACCCAGCGCACACGACGCCCTGTGGTCCACCGGCACCTGGGGCCACCCGGGCGCGCACGCCGTCCTCCAGGGCGACGGCAACCTGGTGATGTACCAGCAGGGCGCCGCGGGCTCCTCTGCGGCGCTGTGGTCCACCGGCTCGTACGGGCGATCACAGACGATCCGCTCCGGCGCGCAGCTGTTCCCCGGATGGTGGACGCAGGGGCAGTACACCCGGCTGGTGATGCAGCATGACGGCAACCTCGTGATGTACCGCAATCGCGACGGCGCCGCGATCTGGTCCAGCCGCACCTGGGGGCACGCGGGGGCCTACGCCCTCCTGCAGTCCGACGGCAACCTCGTCATCTACCCCAAGGGCGGCGGACCCAGCGCACACGACGCCCTGTGGTCCACCGGCACCTGGGGCCACCCGGGCGCCTACGCCGTCATGCAGAACGACGGCAACCTCGTCATCTACCGATCCGGCGGCAGCTCGTCGGCCGGCGGATCGCTGTGGGCCAGCGGAACCTGGCAGACCTCACGCTGACACACCACGCCGTTGTCGCCCGCCCGACGGTATGAACCCGTCGGGCGGGCAATCCGGCCGTCAGCTCCTGGCTGCGGGTTCCGGCACGCGTCAGGTCAGCCGGACGGCTGCGGCAGGCGGGTGCCGACCCGGGCCCGCACCTCCTCGACGGACTCCCACTGCTCGGTGCTCAGGTACGCCAGCGCGGCCGGGAAGACGCCGTCCTGCTCCTTGAGGATGTGGTCGCGCAGCTGATGGAGCATGTCGATCAGCCGTTCCGGCCAGGTGGGGTCCGCCGGAGTGCCGGCGGCGGCTTCCTCCAGTACGGCCTCGACCTGGCGGTGCTCGTCCTCCAGGACCGCGATCTGGTCCGGGAAGTCGTCGGCCAGGGCGGGGAAGAGGCCGTGCTCCTCGACCTGGGTGTGCGGGCCCAGCACGGCGGCGATCCGGCGGGCGACCTGTGCCATCCGCGCGGTGTCCCCGTCACGGTGGGCGTCGCGCACCTGGCCGATGAGGTTCACCACCGTCTCGTGTTCCCGGCTCAGCTGGTCGATGGACGCCAGTGCCTGGCAGCCGCAGTACTCACACATGGGCGGGACCCCTTCCTGATCAGTGCGCCGGGGCGGCGGGGAAGCGCCGGGTGAGGGCGTGGCGTACTTCCGTGCCGGTGAAGGCCAGGGCGGCGGCGGCCACCAGCGCGAGGAGGACCAGGCCGAGAGCGTAGGAGCCGTAGGCGCCGTACAGCGAACCCATCACCAGCGGCGGCACGAAGCCGCCGAGGCCGCCCGCGGCGCCGACGACGCCCGTGACCGAGCCGACCATGTTCGCCGGGGCCAGCAGCGCGACCAGGGCGAACACGGCACCGCTGCCCGCGCCGAGCGCGGCGGCCATCGCCAGGAACGCGATCGTGCCCACCGGCGCCAGGGACGGCGTGAAGGCCTGCACGAAGGCCGCGGCGAGGACGACGGTCAGCACACCGGTCAGCACCCGTACCGGGCCGACGCGGTCCGACAGCCAGCCGCCGATCGGGCGCATCGCGACCGCCAGGATCACAAAGCCGGCCATCCGGTTCGCCGCGTCCGCCTGCGCCAGGCCGTAGCCGGTCTTCAGGTAGGTGGGCAGGTAGACGGAGAAGGCGACGTAGCCGCCGAACGCCACCGCGTACAGGGCGGACGCCTGCCAGGTGATGCCGAGCCGCAGGGCGGCGCCCAGACGGCGGACCAGCGGCTCGGTGGGCACCGTACGGCCGGGCGCGTCACGCAGTACCAGGGCGGCCACCACCGCGTAGACCGCCAGCACGGCGGCGGTGATCAGGAAGGGGTCGGCCATGCCGTGCGCCTTCACCAGCTGGACGGTGGTCAGCGCGCTGATCGCGGTGCCGCCCATCCCGGCCCCGAAGATGCCGATGGCCAGGCCGCGCCGCTCCGGTGGGAACCAGGCGTTGACGAAGGGCACACCGACGGCGAACGCGGTCCCGCCGATGCCCAGGAAGAAGCCTCCCGCCAGCAGGGCGGCCAGCGAGGAGTGACCGGCCAGGCCGAGGTAGAGCACCGGCACGATGGTGGCCGCCGAGACCAGCGGGAACATCACCCGCCCGCCGAACCGGTCGGTCAGCGCGCCCACCGGGATCCGTCCCAGCGAGCCGACCACCACCGGGACCGCCACCAGCAGCGACTGCTGAAACGACGTCAGGTGGAGGGTGTCCTTGAACCGCGGGCCGAGCGGGCTGAGCAATGCCCAGGCCCAGAAGTTGATGGCGAAGCCCACCGTGGCCAGTACCAGCATCAGCCACGCCCGGCCGGACAGGGACCGGGCCGTGGCCGGTGCCTCGTTCTGCTTCCTCGACGGCTTCAGCATTGCCGCCCGTCCCTTCGTGTTCGCAGTGGTGCGGCCCGGCGATCGCGCCGGAGCCGCGAGCGATCCGGCCGCGCGGTGCGCGTCAGTGGCCTGGTGTCACTATCCGGAGAAGCCGCTCCGCGGGGCGTGGGCCGTTCGGCCTCATGGCCCGGTCCGGCGGTCCCCGGTTTCCCGTCCGGACGCGTCGCCCGTGCTGGTTCCGTCACTCCCGCACCTGCCGGGGTGCCGGCCGGCCCGGTCACGTGGTTTCCCGGTGGTCCGCGCGGAGTTGGGGCGAGGGCCGGGCCCCCGTCGGGCCGGCCAGCAACTCCGCAAGCTCCCGCTGGTGGGGAAAGGACCCGGGCCGGTAGCCGCACCACGGCTCCTCGGCGAACGGATCCCCGGTGACGCCGTAGGCGCGGGACCGGGAACCACCGCAGACGCCACGGAACTCGCACGCCCCGCATCGGCCGGCCAGCCGGTCCGCGTCCCGCAGCCCGGTGAACAGCTCCGCGGTGCGGTAGATCTCCGTCAGCGGCCGCTCGCGCACGCTGCCCGCGCCCAGCGGCAGGAAGCCGCTGGGGTGGACCGTCCCGGTGTGCGAGACGAAGACGAAGCCACGGCCCGCGTTGACGTCCAGTGGCGGCCGGCGTGCCCGGCGACCTCCGGCGTCCAGGCCCAGTTCGGCGGCGCGGTCGCGCAGCCGCCGGTACAGGGGCCCGAGCCCCAGTGCCGCGACATGGTCCTCGCCGACGTCCGCCAGCACCTTCCGCTGAAGGGCGACGCGGCGGAAGTGGTGTGCCTCGGTCGTCTTGGCGGGCACGGTCAGGCCCACGTCGTACACGAAGTTCAGGACGTCCTCCGTCTCGGCCGCGGTGAGCAGGCCGAGCCCGCGGCCGCGACCGGTGGGCACCAGGAAGAAGGCGCTCCACAGCATGGCTCCGTGCTCGACGACCAGACGGACGATGTCGGGCAGGTCGTGCAGGTTGTGCCGGGCGACGGTGGTGTTGATCTGCACCTTCATGCCGAGTGCGCGGGCGGCGTCCCACGCGTCGACGGTCCAGCGGTACACCCCGGGCACACCGCGGAATCCGTCGTGCAGTTCGGCCGTGGATCCGTCCAGGCTGAGGGAGAGCCCGGCCGCACCCGCCGCGTGCACCTCCCGCAGCCGCTCCGGGGTGAGCGTGGGGGTGCCGGAGGGGGAGACGGCGACGCGCACGCCCACCTGTGTGCCGTAGGCGATCAGGTCGGTCAGGTCCGGGCGCTGGAACGGGTCGCCGCCGGTGATCACGAACAGCGGGGCGGGCTGCCCGAAGGCCGCGACCTGACGGATCAGGTCCCGCGCGGCGGCGGTGTCCAGCTCGCGCGGATCCCGGTCGGGCACGGCCTCGGCGCGGCAGTGCAGGCAGGCCAGGGGGCAGGCCCGGGTGGACTCCCAGATCACGATGAACGGCTTGTCCGCGACGTCCTGGTGCTGGCGGCGGATCGCCCGGACGCCGCTCACCAGGGCCTCCGTGCGCAGTTCGGGCGCAGCGTGCGTCCGGCCGCCCGGGAGCCGGGGCAGACGCGGCGGGCGGCCGGACGGTGGCCGGCCCGGCCCGTGCCCGGTGGCCGCCACGGGGGACGGTGGTGCGGACAACGGCACGGGCGCTTGGTGTGGTCGTACACGGGACACCTCCGGATCAGCCGGCAGTCAGCCTCCGGGACCGGGCGATCCGCGCGCAGCGGCCGATGAGCCCATCGGCAGGGGCCGAGGGTCCCTGGTTCGGCGATCACGACAGGGCCGAACGGCGGCCGGACGGCGGCAGCCACCGCCATGACGGGTGATGGCGGTGGCTGCCCGCGTGGGACCACGCGGATCGAGAGCGACGCACGTCAGGAACGGCGCGGGTCAGGGGTGGCGCACGTCAGGAACGGCGCGGGTCAGGGGCAGCGCGAGTCCGCGCCCAGGGCGTTCGCCGTGGCCACCAGCGCCGCGCCGAGGCCGGTCAGCGCACCTCCCAGTCCGGTGACCAGCGTGGTGAGGTGCCATGCCTGATAGGCGGAGAGCAGCGAGCCGCGCAGGGTCTCGCCCATGAAGGCGGTCTGCCGCAGCTGGGCGAGCTTCTCGTCCTCGTTCCCGCCGGCATGCAGTTCTTCGGTGATCTCGGCGTAGGTGCGGCCGCCGGTCGCCTGGACGACATGGTCCTTGATCAGCTCGGCGTAGGCGTGGGCCTGGGGACCGGTCTCCACCCTCGCCCCCGCGAGGTGTGCGAGGTGGTCGGGGAGCCCGTGACCGGGAAACGTGATCATTTGCGCGGCCAGTTCCGTGCGGATCTCCTTGCGGCCCTGGCGGCCCCGCACCAGCATGACGGGTCCGGCGGCCATCAGGGCCGCGCCGACCGTCCCGACCAGTGCGCCGGTCCAGCGGTGCGCTCTGTTCATGACGTGCCTTCCTCGGTTCCTCGGTGTCGGTGGTGTCGGTGGTGTCCGTGGTGTCCTTGTGCACCAGGCCGTCACACGTCCACGCACAAGGACGGACGCCGGCACCGCGCAGCGCCGAACCCCCTCCAGCCTTGGCAGGAGCCGGACGGTGACCGGACCGGGAGCGCTCCGCATGTACCACGGCCTGTGCACACGGGACGACGGTGCCGGACAGCCGACCCGAAGGCCTGTGGCCGCTCCCGGCCGGTCACGGGCCAGCATCACCGTGCCGCGGTGTTCGGCGCCTGGGCCGGGCGGCCCCCGGACACGGCCTACCGGCCCCTGATCACCCTCCCGGAACAGGGCCGAACGGCCTTCCCGGAAAGCAATCCCGGGCCGGAAGACTCCCCACCAGGGCCGCTCGGCCCCAGGCCGGCGAACGATTCCCGGCCCTAGCGTTCCCGACCATGGAGAACGACAGGATGGCGCGCCCGCCACAGCGGCGCGCAGGCGAAAGCTGGCCGCTGGCCGCTCGCAGGCTGCTGACCCGCCGTGAGGTCTCGGCCGACGGACGCGCTGTCTTCGGTGCGGGCGATCCGAAGTGGGAGGGCTTCTACCGGGGCCGTTGGGCGCACGACAAGGTGGTGCGCTCCACCCACGGCGTCAACTGCACCGGATCGTGCTCGTGGATGGTGTACGTCAAGGACGGCATCATCACCTGGGAGCACCAGGCCACCGACTACCCGTCGATCGGCACGGACTGCCCCGAGTACGAGCCGCGCGGCTGCCCGCGCGGGGCGTCCTTCTCCTGGTACACCTACTCCCCCAGCCGGGTCCGCTACCCGTATGTGCGCGGCACGCTGCTCCAGTTGTGGCGCGAGGCACGCCGCAGGCTCGGGGATCCCGTGGCGGCCTGGGCGGAGATCACCGGCGATCCGGCCAAGGCACAGGCGTACAAGCGGGCGCGTGGCAAGGGCGGCCTGGTGCGGGCCGGCTGGGACGAGGTGGCCGAGCTGGTGGCCGCCGCGCACGTGCACACCATCAAGACCTACGGTCCGGACCGGGTGGCGGGTTTCTCCCCGATCCCGGCGATGTCGATGGCGTCCTTCGCGGCGGGCTCCCGTTTCATGTCGCTGATCGGCGGCACCCTGCTGTCCTTCTACGACTGGTACGCGGACCTGCCGGTCGCCTCCCCGCAGGTGTTCGGCGACCAGACGGACGTGCCGGAGGCCGCGGACTGGTGGAACGCGGGCTACCTCATCATGTGGGGCTCCAACATCCCCGTCACCCGCACCCCGGACGCGCACTTCCTGACCGAGACCCGCTACAACGGCACCAAGGTCGTCGCGGTCAGCCCCGACTACGCGGACAACGTGAAGTTCGCCGACGAGTGGCTGGCCCCGCACCCGGGCACCGACGGGGCGCTGGCGATGGCCATGGGCCACGTGATCCTGCGGGAGTTCCTCGTCGACCGCGACGTGCCCTACTTCCGCGACTACCTGCGGACCTACACCGACGCGCCGTTCCTGGTGACCCTGCGGGACGGCGCCCACGGCCTCGTCCCGGACGGGTTCCTGACCGCAGCGGACCTGGGTCATGACGGCGAGGGGGCCGCTGAGCACACGGAGAACGCGGCGTTCAAGACGGTGCTGCTGGACCGCGCCACCGGGGAGCCGGTCGTTCCCGGCGGCTCGCTCGGCTTCCGGTGGGACACGGCCGAGCCGGGCCGCTGGAACCTCGACCTCGGCGACATCGAACCGGAGCTGAGCCTGCTGGAGTCGGCCGAGGACATGGCGCGGGTGGCGCTGCCCCGGTTCGACGAGGGCGCCACGGAGGGCGGCTCGGTCATGGTGCGCGGGGTGCCGGTGCGCCGGGTCGGCGGCCGGCTGGTCACCACCGTCTTCGACCTGATGCTCGCCCAGTACGGGGTGGCCCGGCCCGGTCTGCCGGGCGACTGGCCGCTCGGGTACGACGACGCCTCCCAGCCGTACACGCCGGCCTGGCAGGAGACGATCACCTCGGTGCCGGCCGAGCAGGCCGCCAGGATCGCCCGGGAGTTCGCCCGCAACGCCGAGCGCACCAACGGCCGGTCGATGATCGCGATGGGCGCCGGTACCAACCACTGGTTCCACTCCGACACCATCTACCGCGCCTTCCTCGCCCTGACCACCATGACCGGCTGCCAGGGCGTCAACGGAGGCGGCTGGGCCCACTACGTCGGCCAGGAGAAGGTCCGCCCCCTGACCGGCTTCCAGCACCTGGCGTTCGCCTTCGACTGGCAGCGGCCCACCCGGCACATGGCGGGCACCTCGTACTGGTACCTCACCACCGACCAGTGGCGGTACGAGGCCTTCGGGCCCGAGGAGCTGGCCTCGCCGCTCGGCTCGGGCCGGTTCAAGGGCAAGGCGTTCGCGGACTGCCTCGCGCAGGCCGTGCGCCTGGGCTGGACCCCCGGCCACCCCGGCTTCAACCGCAATCCGCTGGACCTGGCCGACGAGGCGGCGGCCCGGGGCCGCGGCGTCGCCGAGCACATCGTGGACGAACTGAAGGCCGGGCGGCTGGCGTTCGCCGCCGAGGACCCGGACGACCCGGCCAACTTCCCCCGCGTCCTGACCGTGTGGCGGGCGAACCTGCTGGGCTCCTCCGGCAAGGGCAACGAGTACTTCCTGCGGCATCTGCTGGGCACGGACGCGGCGGTCCGCTCCGAGCAGACCCCGGTCGGCGAACGCCCCGAGGAGGTGGTGTGGCACGAGGAGGCCCCGGAGGGCAAGCTCGACCTGCTGGTCTCCATGGACTTCCGGATGACCTCCACCGGTCTGCTGTCCGACGTGGTCCTGCCGGCGGCGACCTGGTACGAGAAGGACGACCTGTCCAGCACGGACATGCACCCCTTCGTCCACGCCTTCACCCCGGCCATCGCCCCGCCCTGGCAGGCCCGCACCGACTACGACACCTTCCTGACCATCGCCGACCGGTTCAGCGAACTGGCCGCCGAGCACCTGGGCACCCGCACCGACGTCATCGCGGTGCCGCTGACCCACGACACCCCGGACGAACTCGCCCAGCCCGGCGGGATCGTGCGGGACTGGAAGGCGGGCGAGTGCGAGCCCGTCCCCGGGCGCACCATGCCGAAGCTGGTCGTCGTCGAACGGGACTACGCGGCCGTCGCCGAGAAGATCCGCGCCGTCGGCCCGCTCCTGGACACCCTCGGCACCACCACCAAGGGCGTCACCGTCCACCCGGACCGCGAGATCGAGGAACTGCGCCACCGCTGCGGCACGGTCCGCGAGGGCGCCGGCGCCGGACGCCCCTCCCTGGCCACCGCGAGCGACATGTGCGAGGCGATCCTCGCCCTGTCCGGCACCACCAACGGCCGCCTGGCCACCGAGGGCTTCCGGGAACTGGAGCGGCAGACCGGCAGCGCCGGCCTGGTGGAGCTGGCGTCCGAACGCGAGGCCGAGCGGATCACCTTCGCCGACACCCGCACCCAGCCGCGCGCGGTGATGACGTCGTACGAGTGGTCCGGCTCGGAGACCGGCGGGCGCCGCTACTCCCCCTTCGTCATCAACGTGGAGCACCGCAAGCCCTGGCACACCCTCACCGGCCGCCAGCACTTCTTCGTCCAGCACGACTGGATGGCCGAACTGGGCGAGCAACTCCCCGTCTACCGGCCCCCGTTGAACGCCATCCGGCACTACGGCGACGAGCACCTGCACGAGCCGGGCCGCGCCGAGGTGACCGTGCGCTACCTGACCCCGCACTCCAAGTGGTCCATCCACTCCGAGTACCAGGACAACGCCTACATGCTCGCCCTCTCCCGCGGCGGCCCGGTCATCTGGATGTCCACCGCGGACGCCGAGAAGATCGGCGTCAAGGACAACGAGTGGATCGAGGCGTACAACCGCAACGGCGTGGTGACCGCCCGCGCGGTCGTCACCCACCGGATGCCCGAGGGCACCGTGTACATGTACCACGCCAAGGACCGCACCGTGAACGTGCCCAAGACCGAGGTCAGCGGCAAGCGCGGCGGCATCCACAACTCGCTGACCCGCCTGCTGCTCAAACCCACCCACCTGGCCGGCGGCTACGCCCAGCTCACCTACGCCTTCAACTACTACGGGCCCACCGGCAACCAGCGTGACGAGGTCACCGTCATCCGCCGCCGCAGCCAGCAAGTGGAGTACTGACATGCGCGTGATGGCTCAGATCGCGATGGTCATGAACCTCGACAAGTGCATCGGGTGTCACACCTGCTCGGTCACCTGCAAGCAGACCTGGACCAACCGGACCGGCGTCGAGTACGCCTGGTTCAACAACGTCGAGACCAAGCCCGGCGTCGGCTACCCGCGCCGCTACGAGGACCAGGAGCAGTGGAAGGGCGGCTGGGCCCTGGACCGCAAGGGCCGGCTGGTGCTGCGCTCCGGCGGCCGGGTCAGGCGCCTGCTGTCCCTGTTCTCCAATCCCGACCTGCCGGCCATCGAGGACTACTACGAGCCGGTGACCTACGACTACGACAACCTGGTCAGCGCCCCCGCGGGCCCCGACATGCCGGTCGCCCGCCCCCGCTCGGTCCTCACCGGCGAACCCACCTCCATCACCTGGGGCGCCAACTGGGAGGACGGCCTCGGCGGCGCGCCCGAGAACGCGGGCGGCGACCCGAACCTGCACGGCGAGTGGGCCGAGAAGGTCAAGTTCGAGTTCGAGCAGACCTTCCTGTTCCACCTGCCCCGGCTGTGCGAGCACTGCCTCAACCCCGCCTGCGTGTCGGCCTGCCCGTCCGGTGCCATGTACAAGCGCGTCGAGGACGGCATCGTCCTGGTCGACCAGAACCGCTGCCGCGGCTGGCGGATGTGCGTCACGGCCTGCCCGTACAAGAAGGTCTACATCAACCACGCCACCGGCAAGGCCGAGAAGTGCACCTTCTGCTTCCCCCGCATCGAGGCGGGGCAGCCCACGGTCTGCTCGGAGACGTGCGTGGGCCGGCTGCGCTACCTGGGCCTGCTGCTCTACGACGCCGACCGGGTGGGGGAGGCCGCGGCGACACCGGACGAGCGGGATCTGCTCGACGCCCAGCGCGACGTCTTCCTCGACCCCCACGACCCCGAGGTGATCGCGGCCGCCCGGGACGCCGGCATCCCCGAGGACTGGCTCGACGCCGCACGCCGCTCCCCGGTGTACGCGCTGGTGTCGAAGTACAAGGTGGCGCTGCCGCTGCACCCGGAGTACCGCACGCTGCCGATGGTCTGGTACGTGCCGCCGCTCTCCCCCGTCCTGGACGCGGTGACCAGCGCGGGCGGCAGCCAGGACGACCCGGACCACGTGTTCGCCGCCGTCACCCGGCTGCGCATCCCGCTGGAGTACCTCGCGGAACTGTTCACCGCCGGGGACACCGAGGTGGTCGCCGGGGTACTGATGAAGCTCACCGCGCTGCGCTCGTACATGCGGCGCAAGACGCTCGGCGAGACGGGAGACGGGACCGGCGACGAGGCCGTGCTGACGGCCGTCGGCCTGACCGCCCGGGAGGCGGAGGACCTGCACCGGCTGCTCGCGGTGGCCAAGTACAAGGACCGCTACGTCGTCCCGGCCGCCCACAAGGAGGACGCCGCCGCGCTCACCGCCATGGAGAACCGCTGCCCGGTGGAGTCCTCCGACGAGCCCGCCGGAGGCGGTGGCCGCCGCGTGATGCTCGGCATCCCGACCCTGCGCCGCAACACCCCCGGGAGCCACGCATGAACCCGCTGCCCGCCCCCGTGCGCACCCGCCTTCGCGCGGCGGCCCGCCGCCCGCAGCGGCTCACACCCCAGGAGGCCCAGGAGCGGGCGCTGATCCTGCGCCTGCTGTCCCTCCTGCTGCAGTACCCGGACGACGAACTCACCGCGGAACGCGGCGCGTTGGCGGACGCGGTCCGCTCCCTGAGCCCCTCCCCCGCGGTGGAGCGACTGGCGGCCTTCACCGGCTGGTTCAGCACACAGGCGCCCGAGGCACTGGAGCGCCACTACGTGGAGGTCTTCGACCTGCGCCGCAAGAGCAGCCTCCACCTCACCTACTACCTGCACGGCGACACCCGCCGCCGCGGCATGGCCCTGCTCACCCTGGCCCACCGCTACAAGGCCGCCGGCTGGGAGATCGACGGCGGCGAACTCCCCGACCATCTCCCGGTCGTCCTGGAGTTCGCCGCCCTCGCCGGCCCGGGAGCGGGCGAGGCACCGCTTCGCCAGCACCGCCGGGGACTGGACCTGATCCACCGGGCACTGGAAGCCGCCGAGTCGCCGTACCACCACCTGGTGGCCGCGCTGCTCACCCTCCTGCCGCCGCCGACGCAGGCGGACGAGGAGGCCGTACTGAGGCTGGCCGCCGAAGGCCCGCCGAACGAGGACGTCGGCCTCGACCCCTACGGCACGTTCGGCGACGGCGAGTTCGCGCCGCCCGACGCCTTCGTACCGCCGCTGCCCGCCCCGCCCACCCACCGTTCGGAAGGTCTCCGATGAACCCGATCGCGGCCGCCACCGGCGGAACCGGCCTGCTGCTGTGGGTCGCCTTCCCCTACATCTGCCTCGCCGTGTTCGCCGTGGGACACGTCTGGCGCTACCGGCAGGACCAGTTCGGCTGGACCTCCCGTACCACCCAGCTCCTCGAACACCGCTGGCTGCGCTGGGGCAGCCCGCTGTTCCACCTGGGCGCCTTCGCGGTGATCGGCGGGCACGTGGTGGGCCTGGCGGTACCCGCGTCCTGGACGGAGGCGGCCGGGATCAGCGAACACGCCTACCACACCACGGCCGTCGCGCTGGGCTCCGTCGCCGGCCTCACCATGGTCACCGGCCTGGGGATGCTGTCCGCCCGCCGGCTGCTCGCCCGCCGGATCCGCCTCACCACCGACCGCAGCGACAAGCTGATGTTCCCGCTGCTGTCCGCCACCGTCCTGCTCGGGATCACCGCCACGGCCGTGCACAACGTGTTCGGCGGCGGCTACGACTACCGCTCCACCGTCTCGGTCTGGTTCCGCGGCATCTTCGCCCTCCACCCGCACCCCGAGGCGATGGCCGGGGCGCCCCTGCTGTTCCAGCTGCACGCCCTGAGCGCCTGCCTGCTCTTCGCGGCCTGGCCGTTCACCCGGCTCGTCCACGTGTGGAGCGCCCCGATCGGCTACCTCGTCCGCCCCTACCTGGTCTACCGGCGGCGCGCGGCCACCCCCGCGCCCATGCCGGGCGGCGCCCCGGCCCCGGGATCGCGTTCCCGGCACGTCGCATGAGACCACCACGCCAGGGCCGGCCCACCCGGTGGACCGGCCGGCTCACCTGCCCGAACGCGCCGTAGCCGAGCGGCGGTTGGCTGCGGTCCCCGTCAGCCGACCGCCGGCCGCGGCGTCTTCACGGCGCCGCGCCCGGCCAGGAAGGCGGTGAGCTCGGCCACCTGCTCCGGGGTGAACGCCCTCAGGGGTACCACGTGGATCTGGCGCTTGGTCGGGAACAGCAGCAGGAACCCGCCGGCCTGCCGGACGGTGAGGTAGGCCTCCCACGCGGCCTGCGTCGTGACGAGGTCCGTCGACATGCCCACGTGTTCGTCCGTCAACGTGACCCGGGTCGGGCGGCACATGCGTCCGGCCAGCCGGGCCACGCCCCTGCGCGTGCCGTAGGTCAGCGCGAAGACGTACAGGAGCCCCACGGCGGCGTCCGCGGTGCCCACCTCGATCAGGCCCGCATCCTTGGAGTGGGGTGCGGAGAAGCCGACCGCGACGATGGCCAGCCCCGTCACCAGGGCCACGATGGCGACGGCCCAGATCACTCTCCGTGGGCCGCGCCGGGCGCGTCTCAGGCCGCGCAGGAGTTCGTCGACGGTCGGCTCGTACTCAACGCTTATGTTCATGGACGGACCGGTCCTCCGGGGCGTGACGTCAGGTGGCTGCACAGCGGCAAGTCGATCACGCTATCCCACCCGGCAGCCGCCGCGGTCCCGGGACCCCGTACCCGCGTGCGTCACTCGGTCCGGTCGCCGGGTGTTCCGCCGATGGCGAGCAGCGCTGCCCCGGCGGAGGCGAACGCGAGCACGGTGAACAGCTCCGGATAGCCGCCCAGTCGACCCGCCAGTGCGGTACCGGCGACAGGGGCGAGCGCCGCGGCGACGGTGGCCGGCGCCGCCAGCAGACCGGACAGCCGGCCGTAGTCGCGGGCACCCCAGCGGTCCGTCACGGCGGTGGCCTGCAGGAGCGTGAGGTTGCCGCGCACCGTCCCGGCCGCCACCGCCATGCCGACCAGCAGCACATAGGGGCCGGGCACGACCGCGAAGGCGGCGGTGGTGACGCCCCCCAGACCGATCAGCACCACGGTGCGCGCGGTCACGGTGACGCGGCGCGCGAGGCCGGCGTACAGCGTGCGCCCGAGCGTCTGCCCTGCCCCGCCGAGGCCGAGGACCCAGGCGGCCTGGCCGGTGGAGTACCCGCGTGCGCGAAGCAGCGGGACGAGGGCGATGACGACGGCGTACATCGTGAACGCCGAGAAGGTCAGCGCGATCGCGAGCAGCCGGAACGGCCTGCTGCGCCCCACCACCGCGACCGCGGGGGCCATCCGGTCGTGTGGGGGCGGGGCGTCGGGCCAGGGTGCCCGCAGCGCCAGGGCGTGCGCGGGGATGGTGACGAGCGCGAGGACGGCGGCGAGCACCGCGTAGGTGCCGCGCCAGGACAGGTGGTCGGCGAGCGACGCGGTCAGGGGCGCGAAGACCGTGGAGGCCAGCCCGCCGGCGAGGGTGACGACCGTCAGCGCCCGGACATGGTCGGGGGCCCACCAGCGGGTGAGCGCCGCGAAGGCCGGCTGGTAGAAGGTCGAGGCCATCGCGAGCCCGGCCAGCGCCCAACCGGCGTAGAAGACCGGCAGGTCGGGGGCGGCGGCCACGAGCAGCACGCTCGCCGCGCCGAGGACGGATCCGGTGGTCATGACCCTGCGCGGGCCGCGCCGGTCCAGGATCCGGCCGACGCGGATGCCCGCGAGCGCCGAGATGACGAGGGCCAGGGAGAACGCGGCGGTCGTCGCGCCCGCGGACCAGCCGGTCGCCCGCGTGATCGCGGGGTTCAGCACCGGGAACGCGTAGTAGACGATGCCCCAGCCGGTGATCTGTGTCAGGCAGAGGGCGGGCAGTGCGGCACGGGGCCGTGACCGGTCCTTCGCACCGGTCACGGCCCCACCCTGGCGGGTGCCGGGGTCGGCCATCAGCCGCAGCAGCCGCCCGCCGGCGCCTCCTCGGCCCCGGCCGGTGCCGGTGCCGCGAGTTCGACGGCCTGCGGCGCCGGAGCGCAGCAGCCGCCGCCCGCCTGGTCTGCCTCCGGGGCGTCGAAGAGTCCGGCGCCGCCGCACACCCCGGTCTCGGGGAGGGTGAGTTCGACGCGGTCGGCGGACTCGGTGTCCCCGGCGATGGCCGCGGCGACGGAGCGGACCTGCTCGTACCCCGTCATGGCGAGGAAGGTCGGTGCACGGCCGTACGACTTCATCCCGACCAGGTGGATACCCCCTTCGGGGTGGGCCAGTTCGCGGCGACCGTGGGGGTAGACCGTGCCGCAGGAGTGCTGGTTGGGGTCGATCAGCGGCGCGAGCGCGACCGGAGCCTGAAGACGCTCGTCGAGCCCGAGACGGATCTCGGAGAGGAACGACAGGTCCGGGCGGAAGCCGGTCAGCACGATGACCTCGTCCACGGCGTCCAGGCGGCGGCCGTCCTCGGCGACCAGGACCAGGCGGCCGTCCGCGGCGCGTTCGATCGCCTCGGTGCGGAAGCCGGTGACCGCGTCCGCGTACCCGTCGTCGACGGCGGCCTTCGCCGCGAGCCCGAGCGCGCCGCGGGCGGGCAGCTGGTCGGCGGTGCCGCCGCCGAACGTGGAGCCGGAGATGCCGCGGCGCAGGATCCACACCGCCTTCGTGTCCTGCCCGTCGCCGGCCCTGGCCAGGTCGGCGAGGTAGGCCAGCGCGGTGAACGCGGAGGCGCCGGAGCCGATGACAGCGGTGCGCTTCCCGGCGTACCGGGCCCGGACGGCCGGGTCCTTCAGGTCGGGGACGCGGTAGGTGACGCGGTCGGAGGCGGCGCGTTCGCCGAGCGCGGGCAGGCCGCTGCCCCCGGCCGGGCTCGGGGTGGTCCAGGTGCCGGAGGCGTCGATCACCGCGCGCGCGAACAGCCGCTCCTCGCGGCCGTCGGCGTAGGCGACGTGGACGACGAACGGCTGGGCCTCGCGGCCGGCGTCGACGACGCGGTCACGCCCGGCGCGGGAGATCCCGGTGACGGTGGCGTTGAAGCGCACCCGGTCGCCGAGGACGTCGGCGAGCGGCTGGAGGTACTGCTCGGCCCAGTCGCCGCCGGACGGGTAGCCGGCCGGGTCGGGCCTGGTCCAGCCGGTGGGGGCGAGGAGCTTCTCGGCCGCCGGGTCGACCACTTCCCCCCAGGTGGAGAACAGCCGGACGTGCGACCACTCGCGTACCGCGGCGCCCGCGGCCGGACCCGCTTCCAGGACCAGGGGCTCGATGCCCTGGCCGATGAGGTGGGCGGCGGCGGCCAGGCCGATCGGCCCGGCTCCGACCACGACGACGGGCAACCCGGTGGTGGGCGCGTTCACGGCGGCTCCTCTTCCTGCTTCGACATCCGTCAATGCGACGTGCCGCCAGCATGGCATCTGATTCGACAAGCGTCAACATAGACATTCATCGAAATGACGCGGAGTCTTCCAGGCCGGCCGCCGCCGATCGCCGGCAACCGGGTCCGGCGAATGCCGGCCGTCTCGGCTACCGCACGGCGGTGAACCTCCGGCGCCAGGCGAGCGAGACGTACACCAGCGCCACGAGCACCGGCACCTCGATCAGCGGGCCGACGACGCCCGACAGCGCCTGGCCGGAGGTGACGCCGAAGGTGGCGATGGCGACCGCGATGGCCAGCTCGAAGTTGTTCCCGGCCGCTGTGAAGGCGAGGGTCGCGGTGCGGTCGTAGGTCAGGCCGATGGCCTTGCCGAGGGCGAAGACGCCGAACCACATCACCGCGAAGTACACCAGCAGCGGCAGCGCGATCCGGGCCACGTCCAGCGGCCGGGAGGTGATGGTCCTCCCCTGGAGGGCGAAGAGGATGACGATCGTGAACAGCAGCCCGTACAGCGCCCACGGGCCGATCCTCGGCAGGAAGCCCCCTTCGTACTTCTCCCGGCCCAGCTTCCGCTCGCCGATCCGGCGGGTGAGGAACCCGGCCAGCAGCGGGATGCCGAGGAAGATGACGACGTTCAGGGCGATCTTCCCCATGGAGATGTCCAGGTGCTGACCGTTGCCCAGGTGCAGCCGGCCGGGCAGCAGGTCGAGGTAGAACCAGCCGAGCAGGCCGAAGGCGAGCACCTGGAAGACCGAGTTCAGCGCCACGAGGACGGCCGCGGCCTCGCGGTCACCGCAGGCCAGGTCGTTCCAGATGATGACCATGGCGATGCAGCGGGCCAGCCCGACGATGATCAGGCCGGTCCGGTACTCCGGAAGGTCGGGCAGGAAGATCCACGCCAGGGCGAACATCACGGCCGGGCCGACGACCCAGTTGATGACCAGCGACGTGACCATGAGCCTCTTGTCGCCGGTGACGGCGTCGAGCCGGTCGTAGCGGACCTTGGCCAGCACCGGGTACATCATGACCAGCAGGCCGATGGCGATCGGCAGCGAGATGCCGCCGATCTCGACCTTGGCCAGAGCGCCGTTCAGGCCCGGGATGAGCCTGCCCAGCCCGAGGCCGAGGGCCATGGCCAGCAGGATCCACAGGGCGAGGAAGCGGTCGAGCGTCGACAGCCTGGCGACGATCGAGGTCTCCTCGGTCGTCGCGGCTGTTTCGGTGCGGGTCACGGGCAGGCCCTCTTGTTCTCGGCGGCGTTGCGAGCGGACTCGGCCAGGTCGGCGAACCGGCCGGCGAGCTGTGCGATGACGTCCGGGCGCAGCTTGTAGTACGTGTAGCGGCCGCACGGCTCCGTCTCGACGACCCCGGCCTCCCGCAGCACCCTCAGGTGGTTGGAGAGGTTGGTCTGCCGGGCGCCGGTCTCCTCCACCAGGTGCGTGGTGCACAGCGTCTCGCGGGCCAGCAGGGTCACGATCCGCAGCCTGAGCGGGTCGGCCAGCACCCGGATCAGATCAGTATCGACTGACGTCATCATGGACTGATACTCTCACATCACTCCGGGCTGATACCAGTCCGGGCTGACCCACAGGCCGTCGTCCTGCCTGCCCGAACCCCCGGTCGACCCGCTTCACGAAGGAAGAACCCATGCCTGCCGCGCCCCTGGCCTCCGTGCTGTTCGTCTGCGTCCACAACGCCGGGCGCTCGCAGATGGCCGCCGGATTCCTGACCCACCTCGCGGGCGACCGGATCGAGGTCCGCTCCGCCGGCTCCCTGCCCGCCGAGCGGGTCAACCCGGCCGCCGTCGAGGCCATGAAGGAGGTCGGCGTCGACATCGCGGACGCCCGGCCGAAGGTCCTCACCCCCGAGGCCGTGCAGGCGTCGGACTACGTGATCACCATGGGCTGCGGCGACGCCTGCCCGGTCTTCCCCGGCAGGACATACCTCGACTGGCAGCTCGAAGACCCCGCCGGCAAGGGCGTGGAGGCCGTACGGCCGATCCGCGACGAGATCAGGAACCGCGTCGAGTCCCTGATCGCCGAGATCGACGCCGGGCATGAGGCGTGACCCGCTGACCACCGGCGGCCAGGCGGGTACCCCGCCCGCACCCGGGTGAGGCCCCCGCCCTTCGGCAGTCGCATCTCCGCGGCGGCTCCCTCACGACGGCACGGAGGCGGAGCACACCTCGGCCGGGGCGTCGGCGGTCACGTCCTCGGTGACCGCAGACGCGTCCGCCGCCTCCCTGTCGGCCGGGGCCGCGGTCGCGGCCATCACCCCGGTCCGCCGCGTCATCCCGACGCCCACGAGGACCACAGCCATGCCCAGCACCACCCGGACGCTCAGCTCCTCCCCCAGCACGACAGCGCCGAGGAGAACGGCGACCACCGGCAGCAGGTAGCCGACCACGGCCGCGTTGGTGGCGCCCTCGTCATTGATGATCCGGTAGGTGAGGTGGAACGTGATCGCGGTGCACAGGACACTGAGAACGACGGCCGCGAGCAACACCGCCGGTCCGGGGTCGATCGGCTCCAGGCCGCCGAATGGCATCGCGAGGGCGGTCAGTCCGCTCGCGGCGACGAGTTGGGCGGCGGAAAGCGAGATGGTGGGGATGCCCCGGCCGGCCAGGGTGCGGCCCATGTAGGTGAACGCGACGGCGTAGCTGGCGGCCGCGCCGAGGATGGCGATGGCGCCCCAGCCGGTGGCCCCGGTCGTCCGCCAGGGAGCGCAGATGACGACCGTGCCGACGAAGCCGAGCAGAAGGCCCGCCAGGCGGACCGGGCGGATTCCGCGTTCCGGGCCGAGCGCGAGACCGAGGGCGATCGACCACAGCGGGGTCGTGGCGTTGAGGACTCCGGCGAGGCCCGAGTCGACGGTCTGCTGCCCCAGGCTGAGCAGCGCGAACGGGAGCGCGTTACAGAAGAAGGCCGCCACGACGACGTGACGCCAGACGGCGATGCTCCGCGGCATGCGCCGGCCCGTCGCCCAGCAGGCGACGGCGAGGACGAGGGCGCCGAGGACGCAGCGGACGAAGGTGACCTGGAGCGGGGAGAGCCCGCGCAACGCCAGTTCGATCCAGAGGAAGGTCGATCCCCAGAGCAGGGCGAGCACGGCCACCCGCACCACACCCCGCAGGCTCCGCGTACGGCTGTCCACGATGCTTTCCTCCTTCTGAATTCCGGTCCTTCGAAGGTGCCCCGGCAAAGCGTTGAGGACAAGCAAATGTTTCTACCCGATCCGTTAAGCTCTCCTACATGCTTGACGTGAGGCGACTTCAGGTCCTCCGCGCGGTGGTCACCAGCGGCACGGTCACTGCCGCCGCGGCCCACCTCGGCTACACACCGTCAGCCGTCAGCCAGCAGATCGCGGCGCTGGAGAGACAGGCCGGCACGGCACTGCTCGAACGGGTCGGCCGCGGGGTGCGGCCCACCGCCGCCGGTCTGCTGCTCACCGAGCACGCGGGCCTGATCAGCTCGGCGGTCGCCCGGGCGGAGACCGCCCTCGCCGACCTCCGCGCCGGACGCACCGGGCGCTTGTCGGTCCGTTACTTCGCCACGGCGGGGTCCACGTTGGTGGCCCCCGCCCTCGCCCGGCTCCGCGCCGAGCACCCCGGCGTCCGAGTCGACCTTCAACTCGCCGATCAGGAGGACCCGTTCCTGGAGGTGGTACGGGGCCGGGCCGACCTGGCCGTGGTCGTCCAGGCGCGCGACCGGGTCGGCGCCGGCTTCCGGCTCGTCCACCTCCTCGACGACGCGTACGCCGCCGTACTGCCCCTCGGTCACCCGCTCGCCGGCGAAGAGGTCATCGACCTGAACGAGCTCTCCGGTGAGCAGTGGGTCGGCAGCGAGCCTCCCGGGCCCTGCCTGGAACCGGTGATCGACTCCTGTGCGGCGGCCGGCTTCAGCCCCGACTTCGTCATCCAGAGCGAGGACTACGCCACCGCTCAGGGCTTCGTCGCGGCCGGTCTCGGCGTCGGCCTGATGCCGAGGCTGGGGCTGCGCAACCGGCACCCCGGCATCGTCGTACGCCCGGTCCGCAACCCCGAACCGGTCCGGGTGATCTCGGTGGCCGTCCGTCAGGCAGCCCTCGAACAGCCCGCCCTGCGCAGCCTGCTGGACGCGCTGCGGGACGCGGCCGCCACCGATCCGCCCGATGGAGCCGGGGCGGACTGACCGTTCCGGGGACGGAGGGCGCCCTGGGGCGGGATCGGGGGCTCCCCGATGCGCGAGGAGCCGGCCACCCACTCCTGCCGGCCCTCGGTCAGGCCCACCGGCTCGTGGTGGCGGGCTTCGTGCCGGCGCGCCTGGCACCGGCGGTGCGCTCCTTGCGCAGGGCGCGCATGTAGTCGTCGAAGTCGACCTGGATGGTGTGGCGCTTGCTGGTGACGTAGCGCTTGGCGAGCGCGGTGCGGTGGCGGTCGATCTCCGCGGCCATGGCGGCCGGGGAGGGGAGGGCGTAGCGGCCCGCGAGGTGGTCGGCGGCCAGCAGGGACTGGCGTTCGGCGATCGGCATGATGGCGCCGAGGGGCTGGACCAGGCCGATGAAGTACAGCCCCGGGACCTCCGGGTGGATCATGCGCTGGTAGAGCCGGACCTCGTTGTCGCCGCTGGGATCGAGGAAGTCCGCGTCGAAGAAGGGGAAGGAGATCCGGTAGCCGGTGCAGTACACGACGAGGTCCGCCGCCACACGGCTGCCGTCGGTGAACACGACCTCGGGGCCGTCGAAGTGGTCGATGTTCGGCTTCGGGGTGATCGCGCCGTGTGAGAGCCGGTCCAGGACGCGGCTGGACATGGTCGGGTGCGCCTCGGCGAAGCGGTGGTCGGGCGCGGCGAGCCCGTACCGGGACATCGATCCGGTGGCCGCGCGCATCATCACCCGGGCGAGCGGCCAGCGGATCGCGGCGGGGACCAGCTCATGGGCGGCGATGGCGTCGTAGGGCCGGCCCCAGACGTACTTGGGGATGATGTGCACACCGCGCCGGTGGGCCAGGTAGGTCTCCTCGGCGTGGTAGCTGGCGTCGACGGCGATGTCCATGGCCGAGTTGCCCATGCCCACCACCACGACCCGCCTGCCCGCCAGTTGGGCCTCCTCCTTGTAGTGGTGGGAGTGCATCTGCTCGCCGGTGAAGGTGTCCGCGCCGGGAAATGCGGGCTCGGGCAGGCGCGGGTCCCAGTGGTGGCCGTTCGCCACCAGCACCGCGTCGTAGCGGCGGGTCTCGCCGGTGCTCAGCAGCACGTCGAAGCCGCCGCCGGCGAGGGGCGTGACGTGGTCGACGCCGGTGGTGAAGGTGATGTGGTCGCGGAAGCCGAAGTGATCGACGTAGGCGTCGAAGTAGGCGGCGATCTGGTCGTGCCGGGCGAAGTTCGGCAGGTGGTCCGGCATCGGGAAGTCGCTGAACTGCATGCGGGAGCGTGAGGTGTTGATGTGCAGCGACCGGTACGACGAGGAGACGCCGTTGCGGTTGCCCCACACCCAGTTGCCGCCGACCCGGTCGGACAGCTCGAAGCAGTCGAAGTCGAAGCCGCGCTCGGCCAGCACCTTGGCGGCGGCGATCCCGGAGGACCCGGCGCCGATCACACAGGCCCGCGGGAGGGGCCCGGCGCCCCGGTGCGGGTCGGGCGCGGAGTGGGGGGCGGGGGCGGAGAGCGACACGGAGTACCTCCACGGGCGGTGCGGCGGGGGATGCCATCCGCCCTCGGGGCGGGAATGACCACTGGTCATGTGACCGCTGGTCACAGTAGACTCCGCGGCCATGCAGAGCAACCCGTCAGTAACCATCGAGCGCGGGCGCGGACCGCGCGGCCTGGAAGTCCTGTCCGCCCTCCCGGCGGACCCCCGGCCCGAGCGGCCTCCCCTGCTGTTCGTCCACGGCCTCGGCCACGGTGGCTGGTGCTGGGAGCACTGGCTCCGCGGCGCGGCGGAGGCCGGTTACGCCGCCCACGCGGTGTCGCTCCGCGGCCATGGCGGCAGCGAGGGCCGCTTGCGGACGGCGAGGCTCTCCCATTACGTCGACGACGTGATCCACACCGCCGCGTCCCTGCCCCGCCGCCCGGTCCTGGTCGGTCACTCCATGGGCGGCCTGGTGGTGCAGCAGACGGTGGCGCGCTACGCGGCGCACGCCGCCGTCCTGGTCGCCCCGGTTCCGGCGCACCCGGCGGCCGGCTCTCTCGTGTCCGTCGCCCTGCAGCACCCGCTCGACGCCGTCCGGCTCACGCTCGGCCGCTCGCTCCCCCTCCGGCCGCAGTACCTGTTCGCCGGTCTGGACGCGGCCGAGGCCCGCCGGCAGGCGGACCGATGCGGCCCCGAATCACCCCTCGCGCAGTACCAGCTCCTCTTCCACCGCCCGCCGGCGGCGCCACGCGGCGCGGCACCGGTCCTGGTCCTGGCCGCGGCGAAAGACCGGCTGGTCCCGCTGCGCGACGTCCGCCGGACGGCACGGCGCTACAACGCCACGCTGCACGAGTTCCCCGGCATGGGCCACGACCTCATGCTCGACGACGGCTGGCGCCGCCCCCTCGACGTGCTGCTCGACTGGCTTCCTACCGCCCGTCCGGCCGACGAGCACTGAAGCGCACCCGGGACACCGCACCCCACCCGTTCGACGGCGGCTCTCAGCGGGCGTTCACGGGCGCACCGCCCCGAACGCCTGCCGCAGGGTCCCGACGAGCCGGTCCAGTGCCGCGGCCCGGTCCTCCCGCCGTGGGCTGTCCAGCCCGAGCAACGGATCGAGTCCCGGGTGATGGGGGGCCAGTGCCACGTGCGGCAGGATCAGCAGCAGCAACGCCAGGAACGCCTCGACGTCCGCGTCCGGGCGCAGGTCACCGCGCTCCTTCGCCTCGGCCAGCAGCGGCCGAAGCACCGCCAGATAGTGCTCGTTGACCACGCGCCGCACCGCGCGCAGCGCCGAACTGTCCGGTTCCAGGTTCGCCGCCGCGGTCAGCGCCCGCTCTCGCGGATGGACGTGGAAGTACGCCTCCCACTCCCCCAGCAGCACCCGGATCGCGGCGAAGAACCCCTGCCCCCAGTCCAGGGCCCGGATCCGCTCCTCCATGGCCGCGCGGATCCGCACGCTCGCCAGTTCCGACAGGTGGGCGTAGAGGTCCGCCTTGTCCTCGAAGTACTGGAAGAGGCTTCCCTTGGCCACCCCGGCGTTCCGGGCCACGACGTTCAGGCTCCCGCCCGAGAAGCCGTGCGTGCCGAACTCCTCCTCCGCCGCACGCAGGACAGCGGCGCGACGGGCCTCCGGAAGGCGCTCCCAGGTCGCCGTCGGCACGTCCACCTCCCTCGCTATGACCAGTGGTCACCATCATGCCACGAGCATCCGCACGGCCCTCAGGACACGCCTGGCGACGGCCCGGCCGGGTTCCGCCGTCAGGCCGGCCGGCCCGCGTACCGCGCCCGGCGGGCCAGCGCGGCGAAGAGGAGGCACAGGGCGCAGAAGCCCGCGAGGGCGAGGGGGATCGCCGCGGCCGACGGGGTGTCCGTGAGGGTCTCCACCACCGCGGGAACGGTCGCGTTGCCGAGCATGCAGCACAGGGTGAGGACGGAGGTCGCGCGCTGGGGGACGTCGGCGGCGCCCGACGTCCAGGTGATGACGGTGGGCAGTACCGGCGCGAGGCAGAGCCCGGCCAGGGGATAGGCGGCCACGGCGAGGTGCGGCACGGCAGCCAGCAGCAGTGCTCCCAACGCGCCGACGAGATAGAGCGGGACGGCGGTGCCGGCCGCGAGGCGTCTGGTGATCTGGGGGACCACCAGGCGGCCCAGCGCCATGCCCGCCCAGAACCCGGACGCCGCCATGGTCGCCGAGGCCAGGCTCCAGCCGCTTCTCTGCAACTGGGTGGACTGCCAGGCGCCGATGCTGGTCTCCAGACCCGCGTACAGCAGGCCGGTGACGAGCAGCAGGGCCAGGACAGGGCTCGGCCGCCCGAGCCGGCGCGGGGTCGTGCCCGGACGCCTGGCGTGCGGCTGCTCGAGCACGGCACCCACGCGCCGGATCAGGACGCAGGGAACGGCCATCAGGCAGGCGGCCAGCGCCAGGAGACGGATGTCCGTCCGGCCGACGGGGCCGGTGGCCAGCGGGCCCAGGATCGCCCCGATGCCGAACACGGCGTTGAGACGGTTGACCATGACGACGCTGTTGTCGCCGAAGCCCCTGGCGAAGGCGGTGTTGAGCGTGAGGACCATCCCGCCGTAGCCGACTCCGGCGACGGTGGCGGTGCCCAGGTAGACGGCCCAGTCGGGGCTGAACGCCATGCCCGCGGTGGCGGCGGCGAACACGGCCAGCAGGACGGTGATCGTCGGACGGGGCCGTGCCCGGCGCCCGAGCAGGCCGATCACCGCAGTCGCCGTGAACGCCCCCGCGTTGTAGCAGGAGATGATGCGCCCGGCCTCGTGTCCCGCGCCGAACTCCGTCCTCAGATACGGCAGGGACGCCCCCAGCGAAGCGGTGAGCGCTCCGAGGACGAAGAACACGCAGAAGGCGGAGACGACCGCGGCCTTCGGCAGGTGCGGCGCCGGCACCGCCTCGGCGGTGGGCGGTTCGGACAGTGCCGCGGACGCGGCCTGCGGCCCGTCGAGGGAGTCAGGCATGGGCACGCTCCCCGGCGGGGTCGATCACGATCGGGATGTCGAGTCCGGTCAGGATCAGGACCTCCCGGTCACGCGCCGTTCCGACGCCCAGTCCGGCGAAGTCCGGAACCACGGCCACCGCGCCGGCCTCGGTCAGTTCGCTCCCGCCGATGCCCACGCAGACGGCGCCCGCCGACACCGCCGAACGCACCCCGCTGACCGAGTCCTCGAAGACCAGGGTGCGTTGCGGCCGGACGCCTAATCGCCGGCAGGCCGTCAGATACGGGTCCGGATGCGGCTTTCCGCGCGCGACGTCGTCACGCGTCACCCGGACGGCGAACACATCGAGGAGGTCCAGGCTTCCCAGCGCGTTCTCTATCTTCCGCGGCCAACTGCTGGTGGCCAGTGCGAGGGGGACCCCCCGGCCGGCCAGCCCGGTCGCCAGCGCGTCGGCGCCGGGCACGGCCGGATAGGGGGCCTCCTCCTCGACCCTGTCGACTTCCGCCCAGATGGCCGACCGTTCACTGTCGGAGTGGCCGGGGAACAGCAGCCGGACCGTCTCGGACCCGGCCCGCCCGTGCACATACGAGGCGAGGTCGGCGGCCGTCAGGACCCTGCCGTGACGCCGTGCGACATCACCCCAGGCCTGCTCGATCACGGGCCTGGAGTCGATCAGGACCCCGTCCATGTCGAAGACGACGGCAACCACCTCGTACGGCGCAACGGCTCCTGGCTGCATGGCTCTCCTCACCCGACCGCGCTCGCGTCCGGCCGGCGTTGGCGTCAGATCGTCAGGTCGTCCGTGAGCCCGTTCGCGCCGTCCTTCCACACCAGGTACACGTCGTCGACGACCAGCAGATCGACGATCTCGTCCCGCAGCGGATCCAGCGCGTCACGGTGCGAGCCCACGATAGGCTCCTCGTGCTTGTTGAACGAGGTGTTCACGAGCGCCGCCTGACCGCTGCGCTCATACCAGGCCAGCAGCAGGCCGTGCAGGAACGGGTCGTCCGCCGACCGCACGATCTGGGGGCGGGCGGTGTTGTCGACGTGCACCACGGCGGGACAGGTCTTGGCGAACCGCTCGTGGCAGTCATAGGTGATCGTCATGAAGAGGGCCGAGGGCTGGTCGGGAGCCCAGCCCTGGTAGCACTCCGGGGCCAGCTCCTCCGCGGTGATCGGGGCGAACGGCATGAACTCCGTGCGGTTGAGGCGCTTGTTCAGCCAGTCGTTCATGGAGGGGTCGTCGGTGCGGTAGATGACGCTGCGCCGGCCGAGCGCCCGGGGGCCGAACTCCATGCGGCCCCGGTACAGACCGATGACCTTGTCCTTGTCCAGGGCCTGGACGAGCAGCTGCCGCAGAGTGTGATCGACGCGGCGGAAGCGGAGCTCGGGATAGTCCGCGAGGATCTCCTCCAGGCGCCCCTCGGAAATGGCGGCGTCCGGGCCCAGCGCCATCGTCGGAACCCTGTGCCGCAGCCCCGTCTCGCGGTAGGAGACGACCGCGGCGGCCTGCAGGGGAAGCCCTCCGTCGCCCATCGGCGGCAGCACGTAGATGGTGCCGACACCCGCGGTCTCGGCAATGCGCTGATTCAGCTTGACGTTCGCGAAGACGCCACCCGCCAGGCAGACATTACCGCTCGGAACCTTCCTGATGTGCCGGGCCACCACCGCGGTCAGGAGATTCTCCACGTGCGCCTGCGCGGCCGCGGCGACATCGGCCGGATCATGTGCGGCGATCTCGTCCAGGAGTTTCCGGGAATACCCGTCGTAGGAAGGCTGGTAGTAATCCCCGGTCCGCGCCCTGATGGCCCCGTCCTCGGTGATGTCGATCATCTTCCGCATCAGCGGGAGAAGCTTGCGGGGATCCCCGTTGGCGGCCAGGCCGGTGATTTTCCCCTCGTGCCGGTTCGGCTTGAAGCCCAGCAGCTTGGTGATACGGCCGTAGAAATAGCCGAGACTGTCGACGGAGGTCTCCCGCTGAAGGACCTCCTCGCCCTCGGCAGAGCAGTGCGTCACCGTGAGGGACTGAAAGTCGCCCCGCCCGTCGCAGGTCAGCACCAGGGCGTCGTCGAACGGCGAGCACAGGAAGGCGCCGAGGCCGTGGGACTCATGGTGATCCACGTAGACCTCCTTGCCCCGCAGTCCGCTCGCGTGGACGAACTCGTCGAACTCGGCCCGCTTCGCCTGGTCGTTGCGTATCTCGTCGGCCACCCGCTTGCGGAGGTGGGCGACACCCTCGGGCCGGTTCCGCGCCTCCTCAGCGACACGGTCGACGTAGAGGAGAAGGTGCTTGCCGGCGTCGAAACCCGCGCACCAGCCATAGGCGACCCGGTCGATCTCGCCCAGGGGGATCCCGGCCTCCCGTAAGACGTACTCGATGGAACGCGCCGGCCAGGTCTTGTGGTCTTTCGTCCGGGTGAACCGCTCCTCGCTCACCGCTGCGACTATTTCTCCGTCCTGGACGAGACATGCGCCGGCCAGATCATTGTTGGTGATGCCAAGGACCTTCACGCTGTACGCCTCCGAATGCGTTTGGGGACGGTCCCGGAGTCGAGGTCCGACTACCTCGGACCGGCCGCGATGATGCTAGGCGGATCAGCCGCGAGGCGGCAGCCAGGTGATCACTTCCCGGCCATCACGCCCGTTCGGGCACGTACCGGCGAAATAATGACCGCAACGTTAATGCACTATGAAATCTTCCGGTAGTGACAGAATCCTGGACCGGAGACCCGGCGCCGCGGCCCATAATGCGTGCACCCGCGGGGGCAGGCGGCGCCGGCAGGGCCGGTACCGGACTCCCGCGCCCGGCCGGGCCCTGCCTTCGAGGCGGAATCGGGCGGCCGGCCGATCCGGCGGCGGGCGCGGCAGGCCGGCCGAGGCGGTCTTTGTCCGGATGACGTTGCCAGACCCGCCCGAGGGCGTCGGCCACCGAACGGCGACCGCCCGCGCCGCGGTGGTACCGCGGCGCGGGCGGGAAGCGGGTGCGGCGTCGGCTAACGCGCCGCCAGCTCCTCCAGGATGGGCGGAGTCGCGGTGCTCGCCGCGGTGATCTGCACCCGGACGAACGATGCCTGCACCGCCGGGAAGGACAGCACGTCCCGGGTGCCGGTCTGCCGGCCGGTGACCGTGGCGACGGTGTGCCAGGCGTGCCCGTCGGAGGAGACCTGCACGGTGTAGTCGGTGGCCCGCAGCGTGGTCACCGGCCCGGGCGGCGGCGGCACGTTGGGTCCGGGAACGCCGGGCCACTGCCGGCCCCACAGCACGGTGGCGGAGCCGATCCGGTGCCGCCCGCCCAGCGGCACCGTCAGGGCCGCCGGGACCCGCGCCGGCTGCCAGCCGCCCGCCGGGCTGCCGTCGACCGCGGCCAGCGGGTCCGCGCCCGGCTGGGCGCTGGAGGCGGTCGCCGGGCGGCAGCGCAGCACGTCGGAGGTCGGGGTCAGGTCCGGCCGCCGGGTCGGGACGGTCAGGGTGCCGCCGGGCCGGACGGTGTGCGCGGTGCCGCGCACGCTCACCGGCAGCGCCGGCCCGGAGTCGAGGGTGACGCGGGTGGCGCGGTCGCCGACCGACACGTCGAAGACGCGGCCGTGCCAGGTCAGGCGGTGCAGCACCACGCCCGCGAGCTGCCCGTCGATGGCCGGGTCCAGTTGCACGGCGTTCTCGTTCCAGCGCAGGCCGGAGTAGCCGTACAGGAACTCCTGGAGGAAGCCGCCGATTCCCGTCATGAAGGTGAACGCGCCGCCGTCGCGGGTCTCGGAGAACTGGTCGAACACATCCCGCATGAACGGCTCGACGCTGCGCCGGGTGAAGGCGTAGGCGGCGCAGCCGGGCGTGCCCAGGGCCGCGGTGTCGATGGAGTTGATCGCGTCGTCCATGGACGGGCCGCCCGGGTCGCTGCGCGGCACGTAGTAGTCCAGGTCGCGCTGCGCGGTGGCGGCCGGCATCGGGTACGCCCACGGGTACTGGAGCATGGTGACGTCGGCCTGCTTGACCATCTGGCCCTGGTAGCCGGAGAACTCCGGGTGCACCCCGCCGCTGACCGGCACGGCGAGCCCGGCGGCGATCGCGGTGTAGGAGGCCGGGACGTGCGCCCCCACCAGCCGGGCGGCCGAGGCGGCGATGCGCAGGGTGGCCGCCGCGGCGGCGTTGGTGTACACCTCGTCGCCGACGTCCGGGTTCTCCTCGTCGGGGCCGGTGACGTGATCGATGTGGTAGGCGCCGTCGGTGCCGCGGCGTGCCCGTCCCGCCCAGAACGCGGCGGCCTGGGAGATCACCGGCCAGCCCTGGCCGCGCAGCCGGCGCAGGTCGCCGGTGGCCTGGTAGTACTGCCACTGGGCGAGGGCGATGTCGGCGGTGATGTGCTGCTCGTAGAGGCCCTCGCTGTTGACGGAGACGGGGGGCGGGATCTGCTCGGTGCCGTCCCAGGCGCTCTCCCACGGGTAGCGGGCGCCGGTGAAACCGGTCTGCCGCGCGTGCTGCTCGGCGGCGGGCAGGCGGCGGAGGCGGTAGTCGTCCATCCCGGCGGCGAGCCCCGGATGCTGGGCCAGCAGCGCCGGGTACATCCAGGTCTCGGCGTCCCAGAAGACGTGCCCGTCATAGCCGTTGGAGGACAGCCCGGCGGGCGAGACGCTCCAGTCGCCGGTGCGCCCGGTGCTGGACCACAGGTAGAACTCGCTCGCGTTGACCTCGGTGGCCAGGCGCGGGTCGCCCGCGATGTCGATCCGGCCGGCCCACAGGGCGCGCCAGGCCGCGGTGTTCTCCGCGAGCAGCCGGTCGTAGCCGAGGGCGGCGGCCTGGGAAGCGGCCCCTCTGGCGGCGTTTTCGGGGGTTCCCGGCCCCGTGACCTCGTTGGAGGAGGCGACGCCCACGTACTTGGTCACCGTGTAGCCGTGGCCGGCGGTGACGGGGAAGTCGAGGCGCTGGCCGATGCTCTGGCCGCCGGGGCGTACCGCGGTGGTGCGGGCGGCCGCGTCACCGGGGCTGAGGGCGACCTGGCTGGCCAGGCCGGCGGTGACGCCGAGGCCCTGGGTGCGCACGCTCTCCCAGTCCTGGCGCCGGGTGGTGTCGCCGCCCTGGTCGGTGGCGGTGGACAGGGTGGCCGGGGTGCCGTCGATCAGGTCGGTGACGGCGGCCGTGCCCGACCAGTGCGGGGTCAGGTGCAGCCGTACCGCCGCCACCTGGGGGCGCGCCCGGTCGGTGAAGACCGTGTAGGTCAGGTCGGCGGTGCGGCCGTCGGGCGCGGTCCAGGTCCCCGAGGTGGTGATCGTGCCGTCGTGGAGGTCGAGTCGCTGGCGCCAGTCGCGGGTGCTGCCGTCGCCGAGCGTGACGTCGTGGCCGTCGACGCTCAGGGTCAGGGCGTCCCAGCTGGGGAGGTTGGCGCGCTGCTGGACGTCCCCGGACGGCTGGGCGTAGAACCCGGCCAGTTCGGACTGCGCTGGCACGTTCCCGGCGGCGTACCCCTGGCCGGCCGGCGGCACCCGCACCCCGAGGTATCCGTTGCCCGTGAAGGTCGGAGCGTAGCTGCCGCCGGTGTCGGTGGCGGTGAGCCGGTAGTCCCCGGCGGCCGGGGCGTCCGCCGCGGCCGGCGCGGAGAGGGGGGCGAGGAGCGCCGCGACCACGGCGGCACCCACCGAGGCGGCCGCGGCGCTGCGTATCCGGTGTGTGGTGCGGCGACGTTGACGCATTTCACCATCCCTGGGTGGTCGAGGCCGACGGGTCAGCCGCACCCGCGGGGGTGCGGACCGACTCACCATGCCAGCGGGGCCCGTTACGCGCGTAGCGGACGCGCCGTCCTCCACGAGGCCGTCACGTTCCCGCCTCCGCCGGCCGTGGCCGGGTGCCGCTACCGTTCGGCGTATGCCTGGATCAGCAGACGCACCGCGGGTGACCGCCGACGACCTCGACCACGCCGTCCGTCTGGCGCTCGCCACGCTGCGGCAGGCTCCCCCGGACGCCTGGGAGGGCCGGGCCGGATCGCTGGAGTGGGACTGCTGGGAGACCGTCGAGCACCTCGCCGACGACCTGTTCGCGTACGCGGCCCAACTCGGCCCGCGGCAGCCGCCGTTGGACGGCGAGGTGCCCTTCGTCTGGGAGCGCGGGCGGCCCGGCGGCCCGGCGAACGCCGTGCACGCGGACCGGGCGGCCGGGCCCGGCGGACTGCTGATGGTGCTGGAGGCGTGCGGTGCGCTGCTGGCCGCGATGGTCCGCACCGCGGCACCGGAGGTCCGCGCCCACCATGGCTTCGGCGCGTCCGATCCGGAGGGCTTCGCGGCGATGGGCATCGTCGAGACCCTGGTGCACACCCACGACCTGGCCGAGGGCCTCGGGCTCGACTGGGAGCCGCCGGCCGGACTGTGCGCGCGGGTGCTGGCACGGCTCTTCCCGCAGGCCCCGGGGGACGCGGAGCCGTGGCCCGCCCTGCTGTGGGCCACCGGGCGCGCCGCGCTGCCCGGCCGCCCCCGGCAGACCACCTGGCGGTGGTACGGGGAGCCGCGGCGTTCGGGGACGTGACACGCGCCACGTCGCGGCCCGGTGCCCTTGTGCCGGGCACCCCCGCCAAGATTTACTAGGACTTCCTAGTAAATCACTGACAGTCATCCTTCGCCGCGGACGGGTGGGGGATGTCTGATGGAGGGCATCGTGTCGGCTGGCATCCCCGCACCCCGGTTGTACCGAGCGCAGCACCCGGTCCGCTTCGTCACCGCCTCCAGCCTGTTCGACGGGCACGACGCGTCGATCAACATCATGCGGCGCATCCTGCAGTCGCAGGGCGCCGAGGTGATCCACCTGGGCCACAACCGCTCGGTGGGCGAGGTGGTGGACGCCGCGCTGGAGGAGGACGTCCAGGGCGTCGCCGTCAGCTCCTACCAGGGCGGGCACGTCGAGTACTTCGAGTACCTGGTGGAGCTGCTGCGGGAGCGCGGCGCCGGGCACGTGAAGGTCTACGGCGGCGGTGGCGGCGTCATCGTCCCCGAGGAGGCGGCCCGGCTGTCCCGCGCCGGAGTGCGGATCTTCTCCCCCGAGGACGGGCAGCGCCTGGGCCTCGCCGGCATGATCAACACCCTGATCCAGGAGTGCGACACCGACCTGTGGCAGGCCGCGCCCGCCGCCGTCCCGGCCGTGCTGGCCGGCGAGCGGCCCGCGCTGGCCCGGCTGATCAGCGGCATCGAGACGGACGCGGTGCCCGCCGGCGAGCTTCAGGCGCTGCGCGAGGCCGCGGCCGGCCGCCCGGTGCCCGTCCTGGGCATCACCGGCACCGGCGGCTCCGGCAAGTCCTCCCTCACCGACGAGCTGGTGCGCCGCCTGCGCACCGACCAGCAGGACAAGCTGCGGGTCGCGGTGCTGGCCGTCGACCCGACGCGGCGGCGCGGCGGCGGCGCCCTGCTCGGCGACCGCATCCGGATGAACTCCCTCGACGGCGACCGGATCTTCTTCCGCTCGCTGGCCACCCGCGGCAGCAGCGAGCTCCCCGGCCACCTGCACGACGCGATCACCGCCTGCAAGGCGGCCGGCTACGACCTGGTGATCGTCGAGACACCGGGCATCGGGCAGGGCGACGCGGCGATCGTGCCGTTCGCGGACGTCTCGCTGTATGTGATGACGCCCGAGTTCGGCGCCGCCTCGCAGCTGGAGAAGATCGACATGCTCGACTTCGCCGACGTGGTGGCCATCAACAAGTTCGAGCGGCGCGGCGCCCAGGACGCGCTGCGCGACGTCGGCCGCCAACTGGTGCGCAACCGCGAGGCGTTCGGCTCGCGCCCGCAGGACATGCCGGTCTTCGGCACCTCCGCGGCCACCTTCAACGACGACGGCGTCACCGCCCTCTACCAGCACCTGCGCGGCCTGCTCGCCGAGCGCGGCCTGCCGGCCGAGACCGGCACCCTGCCGGCCGTCGCGGTGCGCCACTCCAGCGGCGCGGCCCAGATCGTCCCGGCCTCCCGGGTGCGCTACCTCGCCGAGATCGCCGAGACCGTGCGCGGCTACCACGCCAGGACCGCGGAACTGGCCGAGCAGGCCCGGCGGGTGCAGCGGCTGGCCGCCGTCCGCGACGAACTGGCCGCCGCCGGCCTGAACGCCTCCGACGTGGCCTCCCTCCTGTCCGGCGCCGAGTCGGAGCTGGCGCCCGAGGCGCGCGCCCTGCTGGCGGACTGGCCCGCCACCGTCGAGGCGTACTCCGGTGACGAGCTGGTCGTCACCGTGCGGGACCGCGAACTGCGCACCGCGCTGGTGCGCGAGTCGCTGTCCGGCAGCCGCGTCCCCCGGGTGGCGCTGCCGCGGTACACCGACCACGGCGAGCTGCTGCGCTTCCTGCGCGCGGAGAACCTGCCCGGCCGCTTCCCGTTCACCGCCGGGGTCTTCCCCTTCAAGCGGGAGGGCGAGGACCCGGCCCGGATGTTCGCCGGCGAGGGCGACCCGCAGCGCACCAACCGCCGCTTCCACTACCTGTCCAAGGACAGCGAGGCGACGCGCCTGTCCACCGCCTTCGACTCGGTGACGCTCTACGGCCGCGACCCCGACGAGCGCCCCGACATCTACGGCAAGGTCGGCACCTCCGGGGTGTCGGTGGCGACGCTGGAGGACATGAAGGCGCTGTACGACGGCTTCGACCTGGTCGCGCCCACCACGTCCGTCTCGATGACGATCAACGGGCCCGCCCCGACCATCCTGGCGTTCTTCCTGAACACCGCCATCGACCAGCAGATCGACGCCCACACCGCCGAGCACGGTCACGCGCCCTCCCCCGAGGAGGCCGCGGACATCCGGGCCCGGGTGCTGCGCTCGGTGCGCGGCACGGTGCAGGCCGACATCCTCAAGGAGGACCAGGGCCAGAACACCTGCCTGTTCTCCACGGAGTTCTCGCTGCGGATGATGGCCGACATCCAGGAGTGGTTCATCCAGCAGCAGGTCCGCAACTTCTACTCGGTGTCGATCTCCGGCTACCACATCGCCGAGGCCGGCGCGAACCCCATCAGCCAGCTGGCGTTCACCCTCGCCAACGGTTTCACCTACATCGAGGCGTACCTGGCGCGGGGCATGGACATCGACGACTTCGCGCCGAACCTGTCGTTCTTCTTCTCCAACGGCATGGACCCGGAGTACTCGGTGCTCGGCCGGGTCGCCCGCCGGATCTGGGCGGTGGCGCTGCGCGAGCGCTACGGCGCCGGCGAGCGCAGCCAGAAGCTGAAGTACCACGTGCAGACCTCGGGCCGCTCGCTGCACGCCCAGGAGATGGACTTCAACGACATCCGCACCACCCTGCAGGCGCTGATCGCCATCTACGACAACTGCAACAGCCTGCACACCAACGCCTACGACGAGGCGATCACCACGCCCACCGAGGACTCGGTCCGCCGCGCCCTGGCCATCCAGCTGATCATCAACCGGGAGTGGGGCCTGGCGATGAACGAGAACCCGCTGCAGGGCTCGTTCATCATCGACGAGCTGACCGACCTGGTCGAGGAGGCGGTGCTCACCGAGTTCGAGCGGATCAGCGAGCGCGGCGGCGTCCTCGGCGCGATGGAGACCGGCTACCAGCGCGGCCGGATCCAGGACGAGTCGATGCTCTACGAGCAGCGCAAGCACGACGGCACGCTGCCCATCATCGGGGTCAACACCTTCCGCAACCCGCGCGCCGAGGACGGCGAGCCGGCCGTGGTGGAGCTGGCCCGCGCCACCGAGGAGGAGAAGAAGTCCCAGCTGAACCGGGTGCGGGACTTCCAGGCCCGGCACCGCGACGACGCGCGGGCCGCGCTGGCCGAGCTCAAGCGCGCGGCGGTGAGCGGCGAGAACGTCTTCGCGGTGCTGATGGACGCGGCCCGGGTCTGCTCGCTCCAGCAGATCACCGAGGCGTTCTTCGAGGTCGGCGGGGAGTACCGGCGCAACGTGTGAGCGCCGCCCCACCCACCCGGTCCCCGGCGGTTAGCCCCCGCCGGGGACCGGGTACCCGGTGGCAGTCGTGGCCCCAGCCGGAGCAGGGAGCGGTGAGAGCCGATGCAGACATTCGACGCCATCATGTCCCGCAGGGACGTTCGCGAGTACACCGACCGGCCGATCCCGGACGAGCAGCTCGACCGCGTCGTGGAGGCGGGCCGCCGCGCCCCGTCGTCCCGCAACTGGCAGCCGTGGGACTTCGTCGTCGTCACCGACCGCGCGCAGCTGGCCGAGCTGGCCCGGGTGTGGCAGGGCGCCGGGCACGTGGCCGGGTCGGCGGCGACCATCGCGCTGATCGCGCCCGTCCCCAGGGACGAGCGGCAGCGCGACTGGGTGCAGTACGACCTCGGCCAGGCGACGATGAGCATCATGCTGGCCGCCGCCGACCTGGGCATCGGCAGCGGGCACGCGGCGGTGGCCGACCAGCGGCTCGCCCGGCGGATCCTGGGCTTCCCGGAGGACCGGTTCTGCGCCTACCTGATCGCGCTGGGCGATCCGGCGGGCCGGCCGTTGCGGCCGGTGCGGCGCCCGGACCGCCGGCCACTGGCGGACGTGGTGCACCGCGGGCACTGGTAGCCCCGCCGGTTCAGGCGGCCAGGCGCGCCTCGGAGAGCTCCCACAGGCGCCCGGCCGCCTCGGGGTCGAGCGCGTATGCCGCGACGCCGCGGAAGACGCCGGGCCGGTGCGGCGCGGCCTCGGCGCAGTCCTCGAAGTACCGGGCGCCGGCGCCTTCGACCAGCGGGGAGGCGGCGAGGAGCACCGAGGTGGCGGCGCCCTGCTCGGGCGTCTTGACCGACAGGTCGCCGCGCACCCCCTCACGCATCCGGCTGAGCTCCTCCTCGGGGACGTGCCGCTGCAGGTTGGTCCTGATGGAGCCGGGGTTGAGCGCGTTGACGGCGATGCCGTCCGCCGCCCAGCGCCGGGTCGCCTCGACGGCGAACAGGACGTTGGCCGTCTTGGACTGCGCGTAGGCGGCCCAGCGGTCGTAGGGGCGGGCCCGGAAGTCGATGTCGTCGAAGACCACCTGCGACATCAGGTGCCCGACGGAGCTGACCGACACCAGGCGGGCCCCGCCGGCCGCCGCCAGCGCGCGGTGCAGCCCGGTGGCGAGGGCGAAGTGCCCGAGGTGGTTGGTGGCGAACTGCAGCTCCCAGCCCTGGGGCGTGCGGGTCTCAGGGGTGCCCATCACTCCGGCGTTGTTGACCAGGATGTGCAGCGGGCCCTGCCAGGCGGACGCGAAGGCGGCGGCGGACGCGGGGTCGGCGAGGTCGAGGGGCGCGACGCGCACCTGGCGGTTGCCGGTGGTGGCGGTGATGTCGTCGGCGGCCCGCCGGCCGGCCGCGAGATCGCGGACCGCGAGGGTCACCTCGGCGCCGGCGCCGGCGAGCGCCCGGGCGGTCTCCACGCCGATGCCGGAGGAGGCGCCGGTGACCACGGCGCGGCGGCCGGTGAGATCGGTGCCTGCCACGACCTCGGCGGCGGTGGACCGGGCGGTGAACGGTGTGGTGATCAGCGTGTGAGACGTCATGTCATCCCGTCTGAGGTGGCGATGCGGAGCACCAGGGCAAGCCGGTACGATGCGTAACCGGAGGAGGCTCCAGATCCCTGGAGCCTAAGCGGAGCTTCCTCCGGTTGCAAGCCCGTCCGGACTCCCGAGGAGAAGCCGTGCCGACCGACAGCCCCCGGCCGCTGCGTGCCGACGCCCAGCGCAACCGCGACCGCCTGCTGCAGGCCGCCGTGCGCGCGTTCTCCGAACAGGGCGCCGACGTCACCCTGGACGCCATCGCCAAGGCCGCGGGCGTCGGCATCGGCACGCTGTACCGCCACTTCCCCACCCGGGAGGCGCTCGTCGAAGCCGCCTACCGCAACGAGCTCGCCCGGCTGTGCGACTCCGCACCGGCCCTGGCGGCCGGCGCGCCCGCGGACGAGGCGCTGCGCACCTGGATGGACCGCTTCGTCGACTACGTGGCGACCAAGCGCGGCATGGCCGACGCGCTGCGGGCGGTCGTCGCCTCCGGCGGCAACCCGTTCGCACAGAGCCGCGACCAGCTGACCGCCGCCCTCGGCACCCTGCTGCGGGCCGGCGCCGCCGCCGGAACCCTGCGCGCCGACGTCCAGCCGGGCGACGTGCTCACCGGGCTGAGCGGGATCTCCCTGGCGGCCGGCGAACCGGCCCAGCGCGAGCAGGCCGGCCGGCTGCTGGACCTGCTGATGGACGGCCTGCGCCACCGCGCCGGAGGCACGGGCTGAAGGGCGCGGGCCGAGGCGTCATTGTCCGCAACGACCTTCAGGGCGCACGCTGTTACGGCAGCGACCGGCCGCCCGCGAACCCGGACACCCCGCGGGCGGCACGGAGATCCTTCTAGCCACGGGAGAGATCACCGAGTGACCCGACGACGCCTTCCGCGCCCCGCCGAACTGACCGAGATCCTGCGTCCCAGGCCCTTCGTCCTCGATCCCGTCGAGCGCCGGCTCTCCACCGCCCACACCATCGGCGACCTGCGCAGGATCGCCCGCAGGCGCACCCCGCGGGCCGTCTTCGACTACGTCGACGGTGCGGCGGAGGGCGAGGAGAGCCTGCGCCGGGCCCGGCAGGCCTTCCGGCGCGTCGAGTTCAGCCCCAACGTGCTGCGCGGGGTGGCGGACGTGGACACCGGCATCGACATCCTCGGCCGGCGCTCCGCCCTGCCGTTCGCCTTCGCGCCCACCGGCTTCACCCGGATGATGCAGCACGAGGGCGAGAAGGCCGTCGCCCGCGTCGCCGGACGGGCCGGCATCCCCTACGCGCTGTCCACCATGGGCACCACCTCCATCGAGGACCTCGCCCAGGCCGCGCCGGCCACCCGCACCTGGTTCCAGCTGTACGTGTGGCGGGACCACTCCTTCGGCGAGGAACTGCTGAAACGCGCCGACGCCGCCGGGTACGACACCGTGCTGCTCACCGTGGACACCCCGGTCGCCGGCGCCCGGATGCGCGACGTCCACAACGGCCTGACCATCCCGCCCACCCTCACCGCCCGCACGTTCCTCGACGGCCTGGCGCATCCGTCCTGGTGGGTCAACCTGCTCACCACCGAACCGCTGCGCTTCGCCTCGCTGACCGCGCCGAGCGGCAGCCTCGCCGAGCAGGTCAACCGCCTCTTCGACCCCACGCTGGACTTCGACGACCTCGCCTGGGTGCGGGAGACCTGGCCCGGCAGGCTGGTCGTCAAGGGCATCCAGAACGCCGAGGACGCCCGCCGGGTCGTCGAGTACGGCGCCGACGCGGTCGTGGTGTCCAACCACGGCGGGCGTCAACTCGACCGCGCGCCCACCCCGTTGGAGCTGCTGCCGGCGGTGCGCGAAGCGGTGGACGGCCGGGCCGAGGTCTGGCTGGACACCGGCATCCTCTCCGGCGCCGACATCGTCGCCGCCCTCGCCCTCGGCGCCGACGCCTGCCTGGTCGGGCGCGCCTACCTCTACGGGCTGATGGCGGGCGGCGAACGCGGGGTGCAGCGCGCCGTCGACATCCTGCGCGACGGCCTGGTGCGCACCATGCAACTGCTCGGCGTCCGCTCGGTGACGGACCTCGACAGCGGCCACGCGCGGCTGCTGCCGACAACCTGACGGCACATCAGGGGTGCTGGTCCGGGCCGAACTCACCGGCCCGGGCGGCACGTTGGTTCCGCCCTCTTGCCCGCCCTCCCGGGTGCCGTCATGCTTGCGTCAGTCCGCCAGCTGTTCCCTTCGGCCGTGAAGGAGCACCGTGCGCGCCACCACCCCCACGAACCGGCGTACCGCCATCGGACTGTTCGCGGCCGCTCTGGCGGGGACCGCCACGGCGGGCTGCGCGGGGCGGAAGCCCGCACCGCCGCAGGCCGGCGGGGGCTCAGGACCGGAGAAGACCCGGATCGCCGTCGCCGGACTGGCCATCGCCGACGACGCGGCCCTCTATCTCGCCCAGCAGGACGGCCGGTTCGGCGCCCAGGGCCTGCAGGTGTCCTTACAGACCCTGCGGCAGAGCACCCTGGCGATCCCGGGCATGCTCCGCGGCGACATCGACGTCCAGGGCGGCGGCAACTACGTGTCGTTCTTCCAGGCCCACGCCCGCGGCACCCTCGACCTGCGGATCATCGCCGAGGCCAGCCGCGCCGGCAACGGCTATGTCGCCTGCGCCGTCCTGCCCGGCTCACCCGTCCGCACCGCCCGCGACCTCGCCGGCCGCACGGTCGCCGTCAACCTGCTCAACAACGTCCAGAGCCTGACGCTCAACGCCGTCGTCCAGGCCGCCGGCGGCGATCCCAGGGCGATCCGGTATGTGCAGATCCCGTTCCCGCAGATGGCGGCGGCACTCCAGCGCGGCCAGGTGGACGCCGTCTCACTGGTCGAGCCCTTCCTCACCGACGCCCGCACCACCCTGGACGTACGGGTGGTGGCCGACCAGGGCAGCGGACCGGTCGCCGGCTTCCCGCTGTCCGGATACTTCACCACCGCCTCCTTCGCCTCCCGCAACCCGCACACCGTCGCCGCCTTCCAGCGGGCCGTCCTGGCCGGACAGCGCACCGCCGCCGCGCAACGCGCCCGGGTCGTGCGGATCCTGCCGACGTACACGCAGATCAGCGCCTCCACCGCGAGCCGCATCACGCTCGGGCAGTACCCGACCGCGCTGGACACCGCCCGGCTGCAACGGGTCGCCGACCTGATGCACACCCAGGGGCTGCTGCAACGCAGACTCGACGTAGCCGCCCTGGCGTTCACCGGCTAGGCGGATCGGCGATGGCCGAAGGGGCGGGAGAACGGCCGGCCGGGCGGGAGGCGGAGCGCCGCCCGGTGCGGGCGCTGCGCGGCGCGCTGGGCATCGCCGCGTTCCTCGCCGCCTTCGAGGTGCTCGGCCGCGCCGGGCTGGTCACCCGCTCCTATCTGCCGCCGTCCTCCCAGGTGCTGGCCCGCGCCGGGCGGTTGGCCGCCGACCCCGCCTTCCTCGGCGGGCTGGCGGCGACCCTGCGGGCCTGGGCGCTGGGGCTGCTGGGCGCGGTCGCCGCGGGGCTGGCGCTGGGACTGCTGCTGGGCAGCAGCGCGGTGGCGCGGGCGGCGGCCGCCGCGCTGGTGGAGTTCCTGCGCCCGATACCGTCGGTCGCGCTGATCCCGCTGGCCGCGCTGGTGCTCGGGTCCGGCCCGCAACTCGCGGTGGCCCTCGGCGGATACGCCGCGGTGTGGCCGGTGCTGTTCAACACCGTCCAGGGCCTGGCCGCGGCCGACCCGGTCGCCCAGGAGACACTGCGCGCGTTCGGCTTCGGGCGCTGGTCGGTGCTGTGGCGGCTGCGCCTGCCCGGCGCGGGGCCGTTCATCGCCACCGGGGTGCGGCTCGCCTCCTCGGTGGTGCTGGTGGTGGCGGTCAGCACCGAGATCCTCAGCGGACGCGCCGAGGGCATCGGCGGATACGCCGCCGCGGCCGAGACCGGCACCGGCAGCGCGGTGACCGTGCTCGCCTGCGCGGTGTGGGCGGGACTGCTCGGCCTGCTGATCGACACGGTCCTGGTGCGCGCCGGGCGCCGGGCCTTCGCCTGGCACCATGCCCGCGGCGGGAACGCCGGATGACCGCGCCGGCGGCCCTGCGAACCGGCCGGGCCGGCGGCCGCGCGCTGCGCGTCGCCGTCCGGGTGCTGGTGCTGGTGGCCGCCGCGACCGCCTGGGAGGTGGCGGCGCGGCGCGCGGGCAGCGCCTTCTTCCCGCCGCCGTCACAGATCCTCCCCGGCATGCGCCGGTTGTGGCTGACCGGCCCGCCCGCCCGGCTGTGGCTGTCCGACGACGCCGTGCACAGCCTGCTGCCCGGCCTGGGCCGGATGCTGACCGGCTTCGCCCTCGCCGCGGCCGCCGGGATCGCTCTCGGTACGGCCCTGGGCCGCGCCCCCCTGGCCCGGGACGTCTTCGGGCCGCTGCTGCAGTTCCTGCGGGCGATCCCCACGCCGATGCTGGTGCCGGTCTTCCTGGTGCTCTTCCGGATCGGTACCCAGATGGAGTCGGCCACCATCGTCTTCGGGGCGATCTGGCCGGTGCTGCTCAACACCGCCGACGGGGTCGCCTCCGTCGACCCGCAGCATCTGACGGTCGCCCGCGCCTTCCGGTTGCCGCGCGGCCAGGTGCTGTGGCGGGTGGTGCTGCCGTCCGCGCTGCCGAAGATCCTGGCCGGACTGCGGCTGGGCCTGGCGCTGTCCCTGATCCTGATGGTCTTCGCCGAGATGGTGGGCTCCACGGGCGGCATCGGATACGAACTGGTCAACGCGCAAAGCCAGTTCGACATGGCCGGAATGTGGGCGGTCGTGGTGCTGCTCGGCATGGTGGGCTATCTGCTCAACGCCGTGCTGGTCGCCGCGGGACGGCTGCTGCTGCGCCACCGCGGCGGGGAGGAAGTGTGAGCGGCGAGCTGGTGGTGGATGCGGTCGGCCACGGCTACGGGCACGGTGCCCGGCGGCACCACGCCCTGGACCAGGTGTCCTTCTCGGTCGGCCGCGGTGAACTCGTCACCATCGTCGGCCCGTCCGGCTGCGGCAAGTCGACGCTGCTGCGGGCGGTGGCCGGACTGCTGCGCCCGGCCACCGGGCAGGTGCTGCTGGACGGGGAGCCGGTGCGCGCGGTGCCGGACGGCCTGGCGGTGGTCTTCCAGGACTACAGCCGCTCGCTGTTCCCCTGGCTGACGGTGGCGGAGAACGTCGCGCTGCCGTTGCGGCGCCGGCGGATCCCCGCGGCCCGGCGACGGGCCGCGGCCCTGGAGGCGCTGGAGGCGGTCGGGCTGACCGGCGCCGCGCGACGGCACCCGTGGGAGCTGTCCGGCGGCATGCAGCAGCGTGCCGCCCTCGCCCGCGCCCTGGCCTGCCGGCCCGAACTGCTGCTGATGGACGAGCCGTTCGGCTCGGTCGACGCCCAGACCCGCGACGACCTGGAGGACCTGCTGCTGGCGGTGCGTGCCCGGCACGGCATGACCGTGCTGCTGGTCACCCACGACATCGACGAGAGCGTCTACCTCGGCGACCGGGTGCTGGTGCTGGCCGGGCCGCCGGGGCGGCTCGCGGCCGACCTCGCCGTGCCGCTGCCCCCGGAACGCGACCAGGTCACCTCCCGCGCGCTGCCGGCCTTCGTCGGGCTGCGCGCCCGGGTGGCGGCGCTGGTGCGGGGGCGGGAGAGCGGCCCGGCCGGGTGACCACCGGATCAGCCGCGGGCGGTGGCGAGCTCCGCGTGCGAGCCGAGGATCGGGACCTCCACCAGGAACGGGCGCCGGGCCCGCAGGGCGTCGCCGATCGCCGGGCCGATCTGCGCGGTGTGCTCGACACGCACCGCGTCCAGGCCGAAACCGCGGGCCAGCTCCGGCCACCGCACGGCCGGCCGGTCCAGGTCGATGCCGACGTAACCGGCGGCCTCCGCCGGATCGACCGGCTCGCGCACCGCCCGGTACTCGGCGTTGTTGAGCACCACCAGCACCACGGGCGCCTGCTGGGCGACCACGCTCCACAGCCCCTGGACGCCGAACATCGCCGACCCGTCGCCGATCACGGCCACCACCGGGCGGTCCGGCTCGGCCAGTTGCACCCCGACCGCCGCGCCGATGCCCCAGCCCAGCCCACCGCCGACGGTGTGGTGGTACTCCCCCGGCCGGCGGGCGCGCACGGCGCGCAGCACGGCGGGGGCGGAGGTGACCGCCTCCTCGACCACCGCGGTGCCCTCCGGCAGCGCGTCCGCGACCGCCTGGACGGCGGCGCGGTGGTCCATCGGGGCGGCGCCGGCCGCCGCGCGGGCCGCCGCGCGCCAGGCCGCACGCTCGGCGGTCAGCCGCTGTCCGATGGTGCCGGCCCGCCCGGCCGCCTCCTCCGCCGCGGCCGGTTTGCGCTGGGCGATCACCTCGGCGGTCAGCGCGGCCAGCGTGGGACCGACGGCGCCGACCATGCCGACCTCGACGTCGAAGTTCCGGCCGATCTGCTCCGGATCGGTGTCCAGCTGGACCACCCGCGTCCCGCGGGGCATCAACTGCTGCTGCCGGTAGAAGTGCGGACGGACCGTGGCACCGGCCCACAGCACGACGTCGTGGCCGGCGAGCACGGCGTGGACGGCGGCGTTGTCGGGCGGCAGCGGCCCGGCGGTGAGCGGGTGCTCGAAGTCGGCGTTGAGCGCGTCGGACATCGGCTGGCGGTAGACCACGGCGCCCAGCGTCTCGGCGAGCCGGCCGAGTTCACCGGTCGCCCCGCCCTGGCCGACCCGGTCGCCCGCCATGATCGCGGGGTGCCGCGCCGCCACCAGCACCGCGGCCGCCTCGACGATCTCGGGGGCGGTTCCCAGCCGGGGCAGCGCCGAGCGCGGCGGCAGTTCCAGCCGGGCGGGCTCGGAGAGCACATCGGTCGGTACGGAGACGAACACCGGCCCCCGCGGCGCGGTGCGGGCCCGCCGGAACGCCCGGCGCAGCACCACCGGCAGGTCCTCGGCGCGGTTCACCTGCCCGGCCGAGCGGGCCAGGGGCGCGGCCATCGCCACCAGGTCGCCGGTGAGCATCGGATCCTGGGCGAGGTGGCGCCGGTCCTGCTGGCAGGCCATGACGACGATCGGGGTCTGCGAGCGCAGCGCGTTGAGCATGCCGATCGTGCCGTTGGCCAGGCCGCCGGCGGCGTGCAGGCTGACGAAGCCGACCTGCCCGGCGGCGCGGGCGAAGCCGTCGGCCATCGCGACCGCCGCATGCTCCTGCAGCGCGAGCACATAGGGCAGCTCGGAGGCGGACAGCTCCTTGATCAGCGGCAGTTCGGTGGTGCCGGGATTGCCGAAGACCCGGTCGACCCCCTCGGTGCGCAGCAGTTCCACGAGGAGTCGGGCGGGCGGCCCGGCGAACTCCGGATACCCCGTCATGTCCGCACGGTAGCCGCAGCCGTCCCCCGGCGGGAAGGGCCGCGACGACGGGCGGACGGCCCGGCGCGGGGTTTCGGCCGCCCGCCGCGGCAGCCCCCATAGCCCAGGATCACCGGGCGCGGTACCTGAGAGCTCTCAGGTACCGCGCCCGGGCCGTTCCGTCCTAGCGTTCCCATCGCGGGTCCGTGGACGGCCGGGGCCGCCGCGGGGGAGCGGCTCTCCGGCCCGTCCCGGTGCCCCGGAAGCCGGCGCGCGGGCGGCTCCCGCCGGGCCTCAGGAGGTGCCGTACTCGTGCGCGTAGCGGACCACGGCGGTGGCGAAGGTGCGGGCCGTGGGGGGCACACCGCGCTGATCGATCACCTTCCTGCTGCTGGTGTCGTATCCGGCGGCCAGCAGGGCCTCCCGGTCCCCGCCCAGGTCGGCCTGGTCGAACTTCTCGTCGAGCCAGCACAGGAAGCGGCTGACCGCGGGGATGGCGTCGGCGGGCTTCATGTAGTCCTGGCCGGCGTCGCTCACCCAGGAGGTGAACACCGCCGGGGTCCAGCCCGCGATGCCGTACGAGGCCGTCGAGGGGTCGGAGAACTGCGGGTTGAAGTCGCTCTCCGCCTTGAGAATTCCGGCGATCAGGGCCGGGGTGACCCGCCGGGAGGCGCACAGCTGCGCGGCAGCGGTGATCATGCCGCGGTACCGGGCGGGCACGGCCGCGTCCGGCCGCAGGCTCCCGGCGGGCACGGCGGGGGACGACCGGGCCGCCGCGGGCGGCGGGGGGCCGGCCGGACCCCGGGCGAACACCGCCGCGAGGACGGCGGCGACCACCGCGATGGCCACCACGGCGGCCACCGCCGGGAGCGCCGGGACCCGCCGGCGGCGGGGCGCGGCCCCGGCCCCGTCCGGCACGGGATCGGGGGACGCCGGGGCCCGGCCGTCGCGCAGTTCCGCGATGCGACCGGCCAGGGTGGCGGCGTCCAGATGGGCCCGGGAGCCGTGGTCGGGCGCCAGGCAGTCCGCGATCAGCCGGCGCCACCGCGGCGGGACGCGCTCGTCGAGCCGCAGCGGTGCCGCCCCGTTGGCGTACGCCTGTGCCGCGAGCGCGCGGGCCTGCTGCGTGGTGCCGGGGAACGGGTGCAGCCCGCCGGTGAGCACCTGGTGGGCCAGGACGCCGAACGCCCAGATGTCCGCGGTGGCCCGCACCGGGACGCCCTGCTCGCCGACGCGTTCCGACCACCACTCGGGTGGCAGGTAGTCCGACGAGCCGATCCTCGGCACGTAGGCGTGGGTGCCGTCCAGGTGGGCGGTGACGCCGAAGTCCGCCAGGCGCGCCGAACCGTCGTCCATCAGCAGCACGTTGCTGGGCTTGAGGTCGCCGTGCACCCAGCCCTGCGCGTGCATGGCAGCGAGCGCGGCGCAGATCTGGGCGAGCATCGCGGCGTACCCGGGGACCGGCTCGCCGCGCACCGCCTGCCCGAGCAGCCGGCTGAGGTTCCCGGCCGCCCGCTCCATCACCAGCACCACGGAGCCGTCGAGTGCGGGATGCTCCGCGTCACGCACCGTGTGGACCGCCAGGGTGCGGATCAGGCAGGGATGGTCGGCGCGCAGGCTGAACGCGGTCTCGCGGGCGACCACATCGGCCAGGAGCGCCCGCTGGCCGGGGGCCAGCGCGGCCGGTGGAAGGAACTTCAGCGCCACCTGCGGAGGTTTGCCGTCCCCAGCCGGCTCGGCGGCGTACACGCTCCCCCAACCGCCGCTGCCCAGCGGCCCGGTGACCCGCCAGCCCGCCACCACATACCCGGTGGGCACCTCGACCGGCCCCGGCGACGTCACGACACCCCCGTCCGCCGGGGTGCGGCGAGCAGGCCCAGGTGCTCCTCGCGTATCAGGTCGAAGCGGAGCGCCAGTGCCACCAGGGCCTCGCGTTTCCAGTCGATTCTGGGGGTGTCCTGCGCGCCGGTGCGCTCCCGGACGCGGAGTTTCGAGGTGGCCAGGTAGTCGATGTGGAAGTTGACGGCGGCCGCCGTCAGGTCACGGCATCCCGGCAGCGCCCGCAGCCGCTCGACCACCTCGCCGACGCTGGGGATCACCATGCTCGACGGGTCGCGCAGCCGCGGTTCGCACAGCGCCAGCAGCACCAGGAAGTACTTGGCGGTGGGGTCGAGCGAGAAGGGCACCACGGTCAGGTCCCCCGACGCGCTGCCCTCCCCCGGTTCGAGGAACGCGTGCCGCGGCGCGAAGACGGTGAACCTGGCGAAGCTCGCCGCCAACGGCAGCACGACGCGGGAGAGTTCGAACGGGATCGGTGCGCCCAGCCGGCGCGGCGCGACCTTGACGTACTCGCCGCCGCCCTCCAGGTTCTCCACCACATAGGTGGTGGTCCCGCTGAAGTTGGACAGGCGCCAGTGGTCGTCGGTGGCCGCGATCTCACCGGCGTACCGGGAGACGCCCTCCCCGCTCAGCGTGATGTCCACCGGCCGGTCGGCCGATCCCCGCCCGAAGGTGGCGACCTGACCGGGCCCCAGCGTCAGCAGTCGTGGCCTGCCCCCACCCGGCTCGGGCGCCTCCGGCCCGTCCGGCAGCTGCACGATGACCGTTTCCATGTATCCGCCCCCGTTCGCCCCCGGGGCCCGGGCCCGCGCCATGAGCTGTCGTTACCCAGGGGAACCGTGCCGGACTCTACCAGCGCGAGACGGCTTCCTTCCGCTCCGCGAACGGATGCGCGAGGCAAGCGCGCCACCCGTCCGGCCGCGGTGCCCACCGCGGCCGGAGAGGGCGCGAGGCGCCGGTCACTGCTCGCGCAGATCCTTCACCCGGTGCAGCTTGCCCAGCGAGCGCTCCAGGGTGTCCGGCTCGACGATCTCGACGCCGACCGTCACCCCGACGCCGTCCTTGACGCCCTTGGCTATCGCCGCCGTGGCGGCCTCGCGCTCCTCGGGGGTGGCGCCGGGCCGCGCCTCGACCCGGACGGTGAGGTGGTCCATCCGGCCGTTGCGGGTCAGCCGGAGCTGGAAGTGGGGGGAGGTGCCCGGAGACCGCAGCACGACCTCCTCGATCTGGGTGGGGAAGACGTTCACCCCCCGCAGGATGATCATGTCGTCGCAGCGTCCGGTGACCTTCTCCATGCGGCGGAACGCGGGCCGGGCGGTGCCGGGCAGCAGGCGCGTGAGGTCCCGGGTGCGGTACCGGATGACGGGCAGGGCCTCCTTGGTCAGCGAGGTGAAGACCAGTTCGCCGCCCTCCCCCTCGGCCATCACCTCGTCGGTGACCGGATCGACCACCTCGGGATAGAAGTGGTCCTCCCAGATGTGCAGGCCGTCCTTGGTCTCCACGCACTCCTGCGCGACTCCGGGGCCGATCACCTCCGACAGGCCGTAGATGTCCACCGCGTGCAGATCGAGGCGCTCCTCGATCTCGCGGCGCATCTCCTCCGTCCACGGCTCGGCGCCGAAGATGCCGATCCGCAGGGAGGTGGTGCGCGGATCGACGCCCTGCCGCTCGAACTCGTCGAGCAGGGTGAGCATGTAGGAGGGGGTGACCATGATGATCTCGGGCCGGAAGTCCTGGATGATCTGGACCTGCCGGGCCGTCATGCCCCCGGAGGCCGGGATCACCGTGCAGCCGGCGCGCTCGGCGCCGTAGTGGGCACCCAGCCCGCCGGTGAACAGCCCGTAGCCGTAGGCGACATGCACCTTGTGGCCGGGGCGGCCGCCGGCCGCGCGGATGGAGCGGGCGACCACGTCGGCCCACACCGACAGGTCGTTCTCGGTGTAGCCGACGACCGTGGGCCGGCCGGTGGTGCCGGAGGAGGCGTGGACGCGCCGCACCCGCTCCATCGGGACGGCGAACATCCCGAACGGGTAGGTGTCGCGCAGGTCGGCCTTGGTGGTGAAGGGGAAGCGGGCCAGGTCCTCCAGGGTGCGGCAGTCCCGCGGGTGCACCCCGGCCGCGTCGAACTTCCTGCGGTACAGCTCGACGTTCGTGTAGGCATGGTGGAGGGTGGCCTGCAGCCGGCTGAGCTGCAGGGCGCGCAGCTCGTCGCGGCTCAGCCGCTCGGCGGCGTCCAGCAACTCCTCGGGGAGCGCCTCGCCCAGCGCGTGCTCCCCGCCCGCGACGGGCGGCCTGAGGCTGCTGCTCATCGTCTTTCCTCCACACCTCGGATGACGCGGCTCGTCCGCGGAGTCCGCCGCGGGCGCCGGCCTGCCATGCCGGCTGCTCGTCTGTTGAACACCGTTACGCCCGAAGCGGTTGCACTGCCACCGGGGCCGTCGTCCGGCAGGGCTCCGGCGGCTGCCGGGCCGGCCCGGTGGGCCGGGGCCGCGGGCCGTCCCGTCCCGTGGCCCGACCGACCATTCGGTCATCGGTGCGGCGCCAAGTAATCCAGCATCCGACCTGCGTGTCAAGGGTTCGCGTGGGATCTTCGGACCCTCCCCCGCGCCCCCGATTCCGGGCCGGGCACCCCGTCCCGAAGCGCCGGTTCCCGCCCGCCAGGGGTTGCCGGAAGCCGCGGAGTGCGTCAGACTGATACCCGACCGAATGGTCGGTTGGGGAGAGCCGGTAACCGAGGGCTGGTAATCGATGAACACACCGCACGCCGAACCGCTGCTCGAGCAGCATTTCGACGCGACGATCGCCAGGGACCAGCGGATCGAGCCGCGGGACTGGATGCCGGACGCCTACCGCGCCACGCTGATCCGGCAGATCGCCCAGCACGCGCACTCCGAGATCATCGGGATGCAGCCCGAGGGCGAGTGGATCGGCCGGGCGCCCTCGCTGCGCCGCAAGGCGATCCTCCTCGCCAAGGTGCAGGACGAGGCCGGCCACGGGCTCTACCTGTACTCGGCCGCCGAGACGCTGGGCGTCGACCGCGCGGACCTGACCGAGCGGCTGATCGCCGGACGCCAGAAGTACTCGTCGATCTTCAACTACCCGACGCTGAACTTCGCCGACGTGGGCGTGATCGGCTGGCTGGTGGACGGCGCCGCGATCTGCAACCAGGTGCCGCTGTGCCGCAGCTCCTACGGGCCCTACGCCCGCGCGATGCTGCGGATCTGCAAGGAGGAGTCCTTCCACCAGCGCCAGGGGTACGAGCTGCTGCTGACCATGATGGGCGGCACCGCGGCGCAGCGGGCGATGGTGCAGGACGCGGTGGACCGCTGGTGGTGGCCGTCGCTGATGATGTTCGGCCCGCCCGACGCGGACTCCCCCAACTCCGCCCGGTCCATGGCGTGGCGGATCAAGCGGCACTCCAACGACGAGCTGCGGCAGCGGTTCGTCGACATGACCGTGCCGCAGGCCGAGCGGCTCGGCGTGACCCCGCCCGACCCCGAGCTGCGGTGGAACGAGGAGCGGGGCCACTACGACTTCGGCACTCCCGACTGGGAGGAGTTCCGCCGGGTGCTCTCCGGCGACGGACCGTGCAACGCCGAGCGGATCGCGCACCGCCGCGCCGCTCACGAGGAGGGCGCCTGGGTGCGCGAGGCGGCCGCGGCGTACGCCGCCAAGCAGTCGGCCCGGGCCGGGAAGGAGATGGCCGCATGAAGCAGGACTGGCCCCTGTACGAGGTGTTCGTGCGCGGCAAGCGCGGGCTGAACCACGTCCACGTCGGCTCGGTGCACGCCCCCGACGCGGGCATGGCCCTCAGCAGCGCCCGGGACCTGTACACCCGCCGCAACGAGGGCGTGAGCATCTGGGTGGTGCGCTCCGAGGACATCACGGCCTCGACGCCCGACGAGAAGGACCCGTTCTTCTCCCCCAGCGCCGACAAGGTCTACCGGCACCCCACGTTCTACGCCATCCCCGGCGACGTCCCCCACATCTAGACCTCGAGACCAGGAACAGGCATGAGCGACGACAACGTCTTCCTCTCGCTCGCCGAGGGCTCCGACGGCGACGCCCGCTGGGCGTTCGGCACCGGTTTCACCGACCCGCTGCACGGTGTCGACCAGGCCGTCCCCGCGGGCCTGGACGCGGCCGCGCTGGCCGCCGACTGCCTGGCGCTCGGCGACGACGCCCTGATCGGCGCGCAGCGGCTCGGCGAGTGGTGCTCGCGCGCCCCCGAGCTGGAGGAGGAGATGGCGCTGGCCAACATCGCCCTGGACCTCCTGGGCCAGGCCCGCCTGCTGTACTCCCGCGCGGGCCAGGCCGACGGCACCGGACGCGACGAGGACGCCTACGCCTACTTCCGGGACGCGTCGCAGTTCCGGAACGTGCGCCTCGCCGAGCTCCCCAACGGGGACTTCGCCTTCACCATGGCCCGGCTGCTGGCGATGTCGAGCTGGCGGCTGGCCCTGTTCCAGCGGCTGACCGGCGCGGCGGACCCGGTGCTGGCCGCCGTCGCCGCCAAGGCGGTGCCCGAGCTGACCTACCACCGCCGGCACGCCGCCCAGTGGACGGTACGGCTCGGCGACGGCACCGAGGAGTCACACCGGCGCATGCAGCGCGGCCTGGACGAGGTCGCACCCTGGCTGGGCGAGCTGGCCGCGTCGGGCGTCCCCGGCACCGCCGCGCCGGAGGCGTGGGAGGAGGCGCTCGGCGTGCTGCGCGAGGTCACCGGGGTCGCGGGGCTGGTCCTGCCGCCGGTGGCACCGCTGTCCGCGGCGGGCCGCGCCGGAGAGCACACCGAGCACCTGGAGCCCCTGCTGGCGGAGCTGCAGGGTGTCGCCCGCGCCCACCCGGGGGCGACATGGTGACCGCGTCCGCGCATCCGCGCACCGGCCCGGCCCTGGAGCGGGCACGGGCGCGGGCCCGGGCGGCGGCCGAGCAGGTCACCGACCCCGAGCTGCCCATGCTGACCCTGGCCGACCTCGGTGTGCTGCGCGAGGTGGCCCTGGAGGCGGACGGCACCGTGAGCGTCGCCCTGACCCCCACCTACAGCGGCTGCCCGGCCATGGCGGAGATGCGCGCCTCCATGGCCGCCCGGCTGTCCGCGGCGGGCTTCCCCCGGGTCCGGATCCGCACCGTGCTCGACCCGCCGTGGACCACCGACTGGATCACCCCGCGCGGCCGCCGCAAGCTCGCCGAGGGCGGGATCGCGCCGCCCGGCCCGGCACCACGGCGCGCGCCGGGCCCGGTGCCCCTGGACCTCTTCCCGACCCGGCACGCCGTGCACTGCCCGCGCTGCGGATCGGCCGACACCGAGGAGACCTCCCGGTTCGGCGCCACCTCCTGCAAGGCGCTGTGGCGCTGCCGCGCCTGCCGTGAGCCGTTCGAGCACTTCAAGGAGATCTGATGACCGCCCCGGCGCCCACCCGCCCGGCCCGCCGCCGGCCGGCCTTCCACCCGCTGCGCGTCGCCGCGGTCACCCCGCTGTGCGAGGACGCCGCCGCCGTCACCTTCGAGGTTCCCGAGGAGCTGGCGCCGGAGTTCGCCTTCGCGCCGGGTCAGTCCCTCACCCTGCGCCGGATGACCGACGACGGCGACGAGCGCCGCTCGTATTCCATATGCTCGCCGGTGGGCGGCCCGCTGCGGATAGGCGTGCGCGTGGTGCCCGGCGGGTTGTTCTCGACCTGGCTGGTGCGTCACGCGCGCCCCGGCGACAGCGTGGAGGTGATGGCCCCCACCGGCGTGTTCACCCCGGATCTGGGCGCCCCGGGCCACCATGTGCTGATAGCCGCCGGCTCCGGCATCACCCCGATGCTGTCGATGGCCGCCTCCCTGCTCGCGGCCGGTGACGGCTTCCACGTCACCCTCTTCTACGGCAACCGCCGTACCGGCACGGTGATGTTCGCCGACGAGCTCGCCGACCTCAAGGACCGGTATCCGGCCCGCTTCAACCTGGTGCACGTCCTCTCCCGCGAGCCCCGCGAGGCCGAACTGCTCTCCGGCCGGCTGGACGGCGAACGGCTCGCCGCCCTGCTGGACGCCATGGTCGAGGTGGAGTCCGTGGACCACTGGTGGCTGTGCGGCCCGCACGGCATGGTGGTGGAGGCCCGATCGGTCCTCGCCGGCGCCGCGGTCCCCGCCGACCGCGTCCACCAGGAACTCTTCTACGCCGAGGACGAGCCGGTCGCGCCGGTGCGGCACGCCGACGCGGTGCCCGGCGGCCCGCTCAGCGAGGTCACCATCACCCTGGACGGCCGGACCACCACCGCGGCGCTGCCGCGCGAGGAGACCATCCTGGAGGGCGCCCAGCGCACCCGCCCCGACCTGCCGTTCGCCTGCAAGGGCGGGGTCTGCGGCACCTGCCGTGCCCTGGTCACCGAGGGCGAGGCCCGGATGCGGCGCAACTACGCCCTGGAACCGGCCGAGGTCGAGGCCGGGTACGTGCTGACCTGCCAGAGCCACCCCGTCTCCGACACCCTCCGGGTGAACTTCGACAGCTGAGGCCAACTGAGGCCGACTGAGGCCGACTGACGCCAACTGATTGCCAAGTCGGCCGACTGACGTCCCATCAGCCGCTCAGGCGGCGCGGTCCATCCCCCGCAGGAACTCGGCGTTGCCCGAGGTACGCCGCATCCGGCCGACGAGGAGTTCGGCCGCGCTGTGCGGGTCCCGGGAGCCGAGAGCGTGGCGCAGCCTGCGCACGGCGGCCAGTTCGCCGGCCGGCAGCAGCATCTCCTCACGGCGGGTGCCCGACGCCGTGACGTCCACGGCCGGGAAGAGGCGCCGCTCCGCCAGGGCGCGGTCCAGGCGCAGTTCCATGTTCCCGGTGCCCTTGAGTTCCTCGAAGTAGTAGTCGTCGGCCCGCGATCCGGTCTCGACCAGCGCCGTCGCCACCACGGTCAGCGAGCCGCCCTCCTGGAGGTTGCGGGCCGCCCCGAACAGCCGCTTGGGGCCGACCAGCGCGGCGGCGTCGACGCCGCCGCTGAGGGTGCGGCCGCCGGCGCGCGCCCGGGTGTTGTGGGCGCGGCACAGCCGGGTGAGGGAGTCGAGCAGGACGACCACGTCACGGCCCTGCTCGGCCAGGCGCTTGGCGCGTTCCACCGCGAGGTCGGCGAGGGCGGTGTGGTCGGCGGCGGGGCGGTCGAAGGTGGAGGCGACGACCTCGCCCGGCACCGACCGGCGCATGTCGGTGACCTCCTCGGGCCGTTCGTCGATCATCAGCACCATCAGGTGGCACTCGGGGTGGTTGCGGGCGATGGCGCGGGCCAGGGAGGTGAGGATCATGGTCTTGCCGGCCTTGGGCGGCGCCGCGACAAGGCCGCGGGTGCCCTTTCCGATCGGCGCGAGCAGGTCGATCAGACGGGTGGCGAGGTCGCCGGGGTCCGTCTCCAGCCGCAGCCGCTCGGCCGGGAAGTCCGGGGTGAGGTCGGCGAACCGCGGGCGGTGGGCGGCTTCGGCGGCCGGGCGGCCGTTCACCCCGTCCACGTCGAGGCGGACCGGGCCCTTGCCGCCCTGCCCGGCGGCCGGGTGCGGGACGTGGGCCGTGCCGGTGAGGAAGTCCCCCCGGCGCAGGCCGAGCCGGCGGATCAGGGCGGCCGGCACGGGCAGGTCGCCCGGGCCGGGCAGATAGCCGCCGGTACGCAACACCCCCTGGTTTCCGGTCAGTTCCAGGACTCCGGCGACGGGCAGGGACGGTTCGCCGGACGGTGCGGCGGGGCGGGAGGCGGTGCTGGTGGTCATGGGCGACCTTTCGATGGACGCGAGGGCTCGTTGGCGTGCCGCAGGGCGAGAGGGAAGGAGGTGACGGACGGCGGGTGCCGCCGGGAACGTCCGGTGCGCCGGGAC
>JBEHXI010000006.1:0-72003 GCA_048498775.1 Actinomycetota bacterium
CACGCGCCCCTCCGGCGCGGACAGGGCGCGCGCACGCATGCGACGGAGACCGCCGCCTCCCCGGGGAGGCGGCGGTCTCCGTCGCATCGTCACCTGCTCTGGGCCTGATCGGTTCGCGGGCGGTCCACCGAACCTGTCCGGGCCCTGGGCTTCACGCGTCCTGGGCGGCACCCACCATGTCGAGGACCGCGAGGTAGGCGAACGCGACGCTGGATCCGATCGGGGTTCCCGCGCCGGGGTAGACGCGGCCCGACATGGCGGCCGCGGTGTTGCCGGCCGCGTACAGCCCCGGGATGGGCCGGCCGTCCTCGCGCAGCACCCGGGCGTGTTCGTCGGTCACCAGGCCGCCCTTGGTCCCGATGTCCGAGGGGAGGATGGTCGCGGCGTAGTACGGCGGTGTGTCGATCGGGAGCAGCAGCGGGTTGGGCCAGTCGGGTGTGGGCGGGGCCGGGAAGTTCTGCCGCGGGTCGGCCGGGAAGCCGACGATGTGATGGAACATCCGGTCCCAGGGAGTCTCACCACGGTGGAACTTCTCGTCGACGCCGGTGTGCGCGTACCCGTTGAACTCCTTGACGGTGCGGTCCAGGGCGTCGAAGGGCACGTCGATCACCTGGGCCAGTTCCTCCAGGGTGTCGGCCTTCTTCAGGGCGCCCGACGCGAGCCACTCCCCCAGCGGCGGCTCGGCGGGCGGGAAGCCGATGCCGTCCCGGTCGAGCTGCCGCTGGTCGAACAGCCAGTGGCAGGGGATGTGCCGGACACCCGTGGTCGCGTGCCGGCGGACGATCTCGTGCCCGGCCTGGTCGTACGGAGACGTCTCGTTGACGAAGCGTTCGCCCGCGCCGTTGACCCAGATCCCGCCGCGGGTCCCGGAGTGGAAGACCGGCAGCCCGTCCGGCCGGACGAGCCCCGGCACGAACCATGCCTCGTCGAGCAGGTCGGTGGCGGCGCCGACCGCCATGCCCGCCCGCAGCGCGTCGCCGGTGTTGCCCGGTGCGCCGTTGGACCACTCGCCGGTCAGCGGAGCCTGCCCGTGCCGCTCGCGGAGTTCCCGGCTGCGCTCGAATCCGCCGGCGGCCAGGATCACTCCCCGCTCGGCGCGGAACCGGACGCGCCTGCCCTCGCTCAGGGCCTCGACGCCGGCCACCCTGCCGTCTTCGACAAGGAGTTCTTCCAGCGCGGTACCGAGCCGCAGTGTGCCGTTGCCCGTCTCCAGGAACGCCGCCAGCGCCCGTCCGATCAGCGCGCGGCCGCCGCTGACCACGGGGCCCTCGTCGAAGCCCCATCGTTCCGTGGGCAGGGAGCCGCGCACGAGCCGGAAGGCGTCTCCCGCCTCGGCGACCGGAAGCGGCGGCGGGAAGATGGTCCGCCCGGCCACGGTGGCGCCGGGGCGGTCCGGGTAGTAGTCCGGCACGGGCGCGTGCACGAAGAACCGGAACCACGGGTTCTCTTCGAGTTCCCTGATGAGCTGGGCACCGGCCCGCAGATAGGCGTCCTGGCGCCGCTCACGCGAGGGGTCGGCGACGACGTCCCGCAGATACGTCCGCGCGCTCTCGACGCCGTCCTCGAGGCCGGCCCGCTCGATCGGGGCGGAGCCGGGGAACCACAGGCCGGCTCCGGAGTAGGCGAGCGTGCCCCCCACCCTGTCGGTCTTCTCGATGACCAGGGTGCGCAGACCGCGCGACGCTGCCACATAGGCCCCGACCAGGCCTCCACCCGACCCCACCACGATGATGTCGTAGGTTTCCTCGCTGCTGGTCATCAGTGGCCTCCACCCGTCCGTTGTCCGTCGTCACCCCACGGTCATCCCGTTCGCCGACCGCCTCGCGCCGCAGTCCCGGTGAGCGGAACGGGGCGTGGCTGCGTCCGGCACGAACGCCGACGCTGGGAGTCACGACGAGTTGAGGATTCGGATGACAGAGGTATGGGGATCAACGGCCGTCGCAGACCGGGAAGCGGCGGTGGCCGAAGCAGCCGGGCGGCTTGAGGGGGCCGCCCGGCACCGGCGGCCGTGCGCGCCCGTACGGGACGTGCTCGGCTCGACCGACATCGGCCTCGCCTACGCCGTCCAAAGGCGGCTCACCGACGGCAGACTCGCGCGCGGAGCACGGGTCGTCGGCCGCAAGATCGGTCTGACGTCCCCGTCGGTGCAGCGTCAGGTCGGTGTCGACCGCCCCGATTTCGGCGTGCTCTTCGACGACATGGACGTCGGCGGCCTGCGGGTCGTGCCCAGCGAGCGGCTCCTGCAGCCCCGGGCCGAGGCGGAGATCGCGTTCGTTCTCGCGTCGGATCTGGCGGACGGCGAGCTGTCCGCCGGCCGGGTGCGTTCGGCGGTCGGATACGCCGTGGCCTCCTTGGAGATCGTGGACAGCCGGGTGGCCGACTGGGACATCACGATCACCGACACGGTCGCCGACAACGCCTCCAGCGGCCTGTTCGTCCTGGGCCGAGAGCGGCTCACGCTGCAGGACTTCGAACCGCGTGACGTCACGATGCGGATGTACGCCGACGGCGTGCCGGTGTCCGAGGGCGATGGCTCGGCCTGCCTCGGCGATCCGCTGGAGGCGCTGCTCTGGCTGGCGCGCACGGCCCGGGAGTTCGGCGATCCGCTGCGCGCCGGCCAGATCGTGCTCTCCGGAGCCCTGGGACCGCTGGTTCCGACACCGCCGGGAGTCACCGTACGGGCCGAGATCTCACGCCTCGGTTCGGTCACCGCGACGTTCTCACCCAAGGATCCCAAGGACCAACGATGACGAAGACCAAGGTGGCCGTGATCGGCTCCGGCAACATCGGCACCGACCTGATGATCAAGATACTGCGGCTGTCCGACACTCTGGAGATGGCCGCGATGGTGGGCATCGACCCGGACTCGGACGGCCTGGCGCGCGCCGCACGGCTGAAGGTGCCCACCACGCACGAGGGCGTGGACGGACTGATCCGCATGGCGGGCTTCGACGAGATCGAGATCGTGTTCGACGCCACGTCGGCCAAGGCCCATGTGCGGAACGCCGAGCGGCTCGCCCCGTACGGCAAGCGGCTCGTGGACCTCACCCCGGCGGCCATCGGCCCCTACGTCGTGCCGCCGGTGAACCTGGACGAACACCTCGCCAACGACGCCGGCAACCTGAACCTGGTCACCTGCGGCGGCCAGGCGACCATCCCGGTCGTCCACGCGATCAGCCGCGTCACGCCGGTGCCCTACGCCGAGATCGTCGCCTCCATCGCCTCGAAGTCGGCCGGCCCCGGCACCCGGGCCAACATCGACGAGTTCACCGAAACCACCGCCGGGGCGATCGAGAAGGTCGGCGGCGCCCAGCGCGGCAAGGCGATCATCGTCCTCAACCCGGCGGAACCGCCGCTGATCATGCGGGACACGGTGTGCTGCCTGATCGGCGACGCGGATCACGAGGCGATCCGCGCGTCCGTCGAGGACATGGTCGCCGCGGTGGCCGAGTACGTCCCCGGCTACCGGCTCAAGCAGCGCGTGCAGTTCACACCGGTCGACCCCGGCGAACCCGTGCACACCCTGCTGGCGCCCGGCGCTCCCCCGGTGTCCACGAAGGTCACCGTGTTCCTGGAGGTCGAGGGTGCCGCCCACTACCTGCCCGCGTACGCCGGAAACCTGGACATCATGACCTCGGCCGCCCTGCGGGTCGCCGAGCGGGTGGCCGAGCGACTCTCCACCGAGGTGACCCGATGACCCCCACCGTGTACGTACAGGACGTGACCCTGCGGGACGGGATGCACGCGATCCGGCACCGGATCACACCCGAGGTCGTCGCGCGGATCGCCTCGGCCCTGGACCGGGCGGGCGTGGACGCGATCGAGATCGCGCACGGCGACGGCCTGGTGGGGGGCAGCCTCACCTACGGGCCGGGCAGCCACACCGACTGGGAGTGGATCGAGGCCGCGGCCGCCGTCGTCGACCGCGCCGTGCTCACCTCGCTGCTGCTGCCCGGCATCGGCACCATCGCCGAGCTCAAGAGGGCCTATGCGCTCGGGATCCGCTCGGTGCGCATCGCCACCCACTGCACCGAGGCGGACGTCGCGGCACAGCACATCGCCACCGCCCGGGAACTGGGCATGGACGTCGCCGGCTTCCTGATGCTCGCTCACATGGCGCCCGCCGGGCAGCTGGCCGAGCAGGCGAAGCTGATGGAGTCCTACGGAGCGCACTGCGTGTACGTCACCGACTCCGGTGGACGGCTGACCATGGACGGGGTACGTGAGCGCATCCGTGCCTACCGGGACGTGCTCGACAGCGCCACGCAGATCGGCATCCACGCGCACGAGAACCTCTCCCTGTCGGTGGCGAACTCGGTGGTGGCGGTCGAGGAGGGCGTGACGCGGGTGGACGCGTCGCTGGCGGGACAGGGCGCCGGCGCGGGCAACTGCCCGATCGAGCCGTTCATCGCCGTCGCGAGCCTGCAGGGCTGGAAGCACGGCTGCGACCTGTTCGCCCTCCAGGACGCCGCCGAGGAACTGGTCCGTCCCCTGCAGGACCGGCCCGTGCAGGTGGACCGGGAGACCCTCACCCTGGGCTACGCCGGGGCCTACTCCAGCTTCCTGCGGCACGCCGAGGCGGCGGCCCGGCGCTACGGCCTCGACGCGCGCACCATTCTGCTGGAGGTCGGCAGGCGCGGACTGGTCGGCGGGCAGGAGGACATGATCGTGGACATCGCCCTCGATCTGGCCGAGGGCCGCACCACCGCACCGGCCGCCGCCGCGTCCTGAGGTGTGTACCGGGCCTCCCGGCCGCGGGTTTCCGCGAGCGGCCGGGAGGCCCTGAGTGTTTCGTACCGCCGGTGTCAGCGCTCGCTGTAGGGAGCGAGGATGAGCTTCGCCGCCAGCCGCAGGTCCGACTCCGCCTGCTGAGTGGTCAGCTCCTCGGTCAGCACCGCCCCGAACAGCCCCCACCAGCTGTAGATGAGCAGCCGCACCACGCTGCGGTCCCGTTCCCGGGCCTCCTGCACGCCCAGCACCCGCAGCAGGGTCTGCCCGAGGCAGGTCTCGACGATGTCGAACCGGGTCGGGACCACCGCCGAGTACTCCGTGTACGCCGACAGCGCCGTCGCCGATGCCAGCAGGGGGCTGTCCAGCAGCTTGGCGCTGAGCGCGACCAGGGTGTCCGCCACCTCGGTCACCCGGTCCGCGCTCGGATCGACCACCGTCTCCTCGCCGTGGCCCTGGAGGATCGTCTCGATGTTCCACTCGAAGACCGCGGTGAACAGATAGGGCTTGGACGGGAAGTACCGGTACAGCGTGCCGAGCGCGACACCCGCTTCCTTGGCGACGTCCTGCATCTGGACGCCGGCGAGCCCGTCACGGGCGGCGACGTCGGACGCCGCGCGCAGGATCCGCACACGGCGGGCGACCTGCCGTCCCGAGACCGGCGCGGCCGGCAGCCTCGGCTCCGTACCTCTCCCCACATCTCCCCCCAAAGAAGTCGGGTGCGCCCGTACAGGCTCAGGAGGCCCCGGGCCCGGTCAGGAACGTCAGGACCACGCTCTCCCAGGCCGCCTTCTGCTCGATCATCGCCCAGTGCCCGCAGTTCGGCAGCACGTGGAGCTCCGCCTTCGGGATGGTACGCATCGGCAGGAGGGCGTTCTCCAGGGGGGTGACCCGGTCGTCCCGACCCCACGTTAGCAGCGTGGGTGCCGTGATCTTGTGGAGTGCGGCCCAGAGGGGCTGGTCCGAGGCGGACTGCGCGGCCACGGTCGCGGCCATCGCCTGCCGTCCGTAGATCCGGCGGGAGGACTCCAGTGTCGCGGGGTCGGTCGCGCTGGACCAGCGCTCCTCGAGCAGTTCCTCGGTGATCAGCTGCGGATCGTGGACCATGGCGCGGAGCCACTGCACCAGGTTCTCCCGGGTGGGGTTCTCGGCGAACTCCACGAGCAGGTTGAGTCCTTCGCTGGGCATGGGCGAGAAGATGTTGCGTCCCACGCCGCCGATCGTCACGATCCTGCGGAACAGGTCCTTGCGGGCCACGGCGAGGTGGGCGGCGACGAATCCGCCCAGGGAGTTGCCGATGACGTCGACGTGGTCGAGCCCGAGCCCCTCCAGGAACCGCAGCACCGCCTTCGGGGCCGCGGCCATCGGGTTCTCCGCGGTCGGGTCGCTCACCCCGAAGCCGGGGAACTCCAGGACCAGGCAGCGGAAGTGCCGGGCGAGCGCCGGCAGGTTGCCGCGGTAGTTGCGCCAGCCGGTCACGCCCGGACCGGATCCGTGCAACAGCAGCAACGGCGGTCCGTCGCCCACTTCGTGGTAGCGCAGCGTTCCCTCGTCGGTGGGTAGCTCGCGCAGGGTCTCCTCGGCGGTGATGGTCATGGCGGTGTGGCCTCCGGTCGCTGGGCGGGGCAGGCGATCCTCGCTTCCGTCGCGTCACCTGCCGAGCCGATGCTGCCGTGTGCCGCGGGCCGGCGCCGATCGCCGTCCCACCCAGTAGGAGCGGGCGCTCGTCCGGCTTCCCATCGGTGGGACGGTTTCCAGGGACGGGCGCGGTCGGCCGGCTTTTGTCGCCATGGGGCGGGAGTTCGTGGGCGCACCGCGGCCATGACCTGAACCAGTGTGATGGGAGAGTCGGATGGGCGTGCACTCACTCGGGTATCTGCGGCTGGAATCCACCAGCATCGACAACTGGCGGCACTTCGGGACGGACTTCCTCGGGCTGATGCCCGCCGAGGGTCCCGACGCGGCTTCGCTGTACTACCGCCTGGACCACTATCCGGCCCGTATCACGGTGACTCCCGGTGCCCAGGACAGGATGACGGCGATCGGCTTCGAGGTCCTGGACGAGCGGGAACTGACGAAGCTGGCCGCCGCCGTGGACAAGGCCGGCATCAAGGTGTCCGTCGGCACCGAGGCGGAGTGCGCGGAGCGGCGGGTCACCGGCTTCGTCCGGTTCAACGACCCGGGCGCCAATCCGGTCGAGCTGTTCTACGGCACCGTTCTCGACCACGCGCCCCTGCACACCCCCCTGGTCTCCCGGTTCGTCACCGGTGAGATGGGCATGGGCCACGCCATCATGTCGGCCGAGGACGCGCGGACCACGTTCGAGTTCTATGTGAACACCCTGGGGTTCATCGAGCGCAACACGATGCGCTCCCCCGGCGGAACGACCTGGTTCATGGGGTGCAACCCGCGCCACCACACGCTGGGCATCGCACCGATGCCCGGTCCCGGCCGGCTGCTGCACTTCATGGTCGAGGCGGCGACGCTGGACGACGTCGGGCTCGCCCTGGACCGGGCGCAGAAGTACGAGGTCCCGATGATGCACACCCTGGGCAGGCACACCAATGACCGCATGGTGTCGTTCTACGTCTGGTCGCCGGAGAACTACGCCGTGGAGTTCGGCTGGAACGGGCTGCAGGTCCCCGAGCCCGTCCCGGTGTACGAGATCACCGACGGCGCCTTCTGGGGTCACCGGTTCGCCCCGCCGCCTCAGCCGGCGGGGTGAACCAACTCTCAGGGCTCGCCTTCTTCCCCCGGCGGAAGAAGGCGAGCCCTGGTCATGGGGTGCGGCGACGTCACTCGATCCTGATGGCCCGCTCCGGGCAGGCGCGCTCGCCGTCGCGGGCCGCCTCCTCCAACTCCTCCGGCACTTCCCCCTCGTACGGCAGGGCGTAGCCGTCGTCGTCGAGACGGAAGACCTCCGGGGCCGCCGCCGCGCAGCGTGCGTGCCCGGAGCATAGCGACGTATCAATGGTGATCTTCATTCGATCGCTCCGCTGTCGTAGTGGGGGACGTCGCCGAGGTCCATCGGCCCGTTGCCGGCCGCGGCCAGCAGCGCCGACAGGTCGGCGCCCGCCGCGGCCGCCATCTCCCTGCAGGCCGCCAGGTCCTTGCGCAGATACGGGGTGACGGCGGCGGCGAAGGCGTCCGGGCCGCCCCGCGCGGCGATGTACCGGCCCGCCGCGGCCCCGCCGCTGCCGACCGCGAGGGCGTCCAGCAGGGCGCTGTCCGCGATGCCCAGGGCCCGGCCCGCGGCCAGTCCGGCCAGGGTCAGCTGCGAGATCGCCGCGAACAGCAGGTTGTTGAGCAGTTTGACGCGCAGCGCCGAACCCCGCGGGCCCGTTGTGATCACGGGATCGGCGTAGGCGCCGACGACGTGGCGCGCGCTCGCCACATGCTCGGGTTCGCCGCCGAGGTACACCACCAGCCGGCCCGCGCGCACCGTCTCGGGCGTTCCGCTGAACGCCGCGTCGACGATGGCCGCTTCGCCGGTGGGCGAGTACGCGGCAAGGCGGTCCAGCGTCTCCGGTCTTCCGGTCGTGTGCGACACCAGCAGCGTGTGCGGGGCCATGGCCGCGACGACCTCGGGCAGCACGTCGAGCACCTGCGCGTCGCTGTACAGGCAGCTGACGACGGCGTCGCAGGCGGCGACGGCGGAGAGGGCGTCGACGGGTTGCGCACCGGCCTTCGCCAGCCGCTGCCGGACATCCGGCCGCCGTGCGTAGAAGCGCACCCGGTGGCCGTCCGCCAGCAGCCGCTCGATCATGGGCTCTCCGATGCGCCCGGCGCCGACGAAGCCGATCGTGTCGCTCATTCCGCTCCCTCGCGTAGCCGGGCCGCGCCGGCCTCGGCCCCGGTGATGGGGGCGGCCTTGCCCGCCCCGCGTGCCGTGGCCACCTCAGTTCGCCGGCTTGCCGGTCAGGTCGGCGGCGGCCTCACGCAGGGCGCGGAGCCGCGCCCGCAGGAGGTCTCGCTCCGCCTGGTCGGCGTCGCCCAGTACGGCCAGACGTGCCTCGGTCTCGGCGATCTCGTCCTGGAGCCTGCCGTGGGCCTCCTCGCGGGTGAGCAGGTCCAGGTCGGTCCAGTCCGACCGCTCGGACTCCGGGCGGCCGCTCATGCCGGGATGTTGTAGAGACGGCGGGTGTTGAGCTCCACGATCCGGTGCACCTCGTCGTCCGGCACGTCGGCGAGGACCTCGGCCGCGTAGGCGCGGCTCTTGGGCCAGTAGGAGTCGGAGTGCGGGTAGTCGCACTCCCAGGTGATCTTGTCGATGCCGATGTGGTGGCGTACGTCCACACCGAAGCGGTCGTCGATGAAGCAGCCGTGGAAGTGCCGGTGGAAGAGCTCCGACGGGCGCACGTTCTGGTTGACGTTCTGGTAGAAGCGGTGGCGTTCCCAGGTGCCGTCGCTGCGCTCCAGCAGGTACGGGATCCAGCCGATGCCGCCCTCGGACAGGCCGATCTTCAGGCCGGGGTGCTTGTGCAGCACCGGGGAGAACAGAAGGTCGGCGGTGGCGTACATGGCGTTGCAGCCGAACAGGGTGATCGTCACGGCGAACGGGGCCTCCGGGGCCGTGACCGGTGTCCTGCCCGAGGTGCCGAAGTGCAGGCACAGGGGCATCCCGGTCTCCTCGGCCGCCGAGAACACCGGATCCCAGTGGTCGGTGTGGAAGGACGGCAGTCCGCGCGGCACGGGGTTCTCCGGGAAGGAGATCGCCTTGGCCCCCTTGGCCGCGGTCCGGTGGATCTCGTCGACACACGCCTGGACGTCCCACAGCGGCAGGATGACCAGGGGGATGAGCCGGCCCGGCGCGGTGGCGCACCACTCGTCGAGTGTGAAGTCGTTCCAGGCCTGGATGCACAGCTTTGCCAGTTCGCGGTCCTGCCCGTCCAGGAACACGGTGCCCGCGAATCCGGGGAAGGACGGGAAGCACAGCGCTCCCCACACCCCGTCCAGGTCCATGTCGCGCAGCCGCGCCTTCGGGTCGTAGCACCCGGGGATCATCTCGTCGTAGCGCGTCGGCTCCAGGCCGAACTCCTCCGGCTTCTTGCCCGCCACCGCGTTCAGGCCGATGTAGGGGTAGATCCGGTCCTCGTAGAGCCACACCTCGGCGGGCGCCTTGTCCTCTCCGCGGGGCTGTTCCACGATGCGCGGCCCCGCCGCCCGGTACTTCGCCGGCAGACGGTCCGACCACAGGCGCGGGGGCTCGATCAGATGGTCGTCGGTCGACAGCAACTTCATCCACGGCTGCAACGGCATCCTTGTGCTCCTTCGGTCTCGGAACTCTCTAACACCAGGCACATTGTGTGCACTGATTCCATCCCACTCACCGGACGCTGGGGCGACCAAGTCCCCGGCTGAACAGAGATCATGCAAAGGCGAGACAATCTCATGCCAGCATTCAGGATACTCTTCTATCCCGGGTGAAAGGAGACCCCCATGGGTCGAGTGCAGGACAAAGCCGTCTTCATCACCGGAGCCGCACGGGGGCAGGGACGCGTCCACGCGCTCCGCCTGGCCGCGGAGGGCGCCGACATCATCGCCGTCGACCTCTGCCAGGACATCGCCACCAACAGCTATCCGCTGGCCACCCGGGACGACCTGGAGGAGACCGTACGCGGGGTGGAGAAGCTCGGCCGCCGGATCGTCGCGCGCCGGGCCGACGTGCGCGATCCGGCGGCGCTCCGGGCCGCGGTGGACGAGGGCGTGGGCGTGCTGGGGCGGCTCGACGCCGTGGTGGCCCAGGCGGGCATCTGCCCGATCGGGGCGGGCAAGAGCGCCCAGGCCTTCCTCGACGCCGTCACGGTCGACTTCCACGGCGTGGTGCACGCCGTGGACGCCGCCCTGCCCCATCTGCCCGACGGGGCCTCGATCGTGGCGACCGGATCGTTCGCCGGCCTGGTCCCGGCGACCACCGACAACCCCGCCCTCGGCCCGGGAGGACTGGGCTACTCGTTCGCCAAGCGCCAGGTGGCGGCGTTCGTCCACGACCTGGCGACCGTGCTGGCGCCCCGGCGGATCCGGGTCAACGCCGTCCATCCCACCAACGTCAACACCGACATGCTCAACAGCCCCGCGATGTACCGCGCGTTCCGGCCGGACCTTCAGGAACCGGCGCGCGAGGACGCCCTGCCCGGCTTTCCCGCGATGACCGGCTTCGGCATCCCCTACGTCGAACCCGAGGACGTCGCCGACACCGTCCTCTACCTGGTCTCCGACGAGTCCCGCTACGTCAGCGGCATGCAGATGCGGGTCGACGCCGCCGGATACGTCAAGCGGCGGCCCCAACTCCCCACGTTCTGAGCGGCTTTCCCGGACCAGCGCCCCTGTCCGGCCCCGGTCCGGGAGCGCCCGGTCCGGCGGCCGGCCCGCAGCGGCGCACCGGCCGGTTCGTCACCGGGCCCTGTCCGCGACGGGCATCGCCGGGTCGCGGGGCAGGCCCAGGACCCGCTCGGCGATGGTGTTGCGCTGGATCTCCGCGGTGCCCGCGCCGATCGTGGAGGCCCTGGTGCGCAGGAAGCCCCAGACCCAGCGTCCGCGCTGCACCGCGTGCGGATCGCGTCGGCCGAGGATGCCGTACGGCCCCAGCATGTCCAGGGCGAACTCGTGCAGTTCCTGCTCGAAGACGGCGATGAACAGGCGGGCCGTGGAGGAGGCCGGGCCCGGCTCCCCCTTGGCCTGGATGTCGGCGATCGTACGCATCCCGGTGAGGCGCATGATCGACACCCGCATCTCGAAGTCGGCGAGCCGGTCGCGCACCAGCGGATCCGCCGTCGCTCCCCGCGCGCGTGCCAGCTCGATCAGTTCGTCCAGCACCCGCCGGTACAGCGCGGCCTGGTTCATCGCGCCGGCCGCGCGCTCGTGTCCGAGGCTGGTGCGCACCAGCGGCCAGCCGCCGTTCTCGGCGCCGATCCGGTCGGCGACCGGCACCCGGACATCGTCGAAGAAGATCTCGCAGAAGTGCGCGTCCCCGGTCAGGTCACGCAGCGGACGCACGCTCACGCCCGGGGCGTGGGCGTCGATCAGCAGATAACTGATGCCGTCCTGCCTGGAGCCGGGCGGTCCGGTGCGCACCAGTGTGAAGAGGATGTCGGCGATGTCGGCCGAACTGTTCCAGACCTTCTGCCCGTTGACGACGTACTCGGCCGCGGGGTCGTCGGGTCCGCCGCCCTCCCGCCGGGCGGTCGTGCGCAGCGCCGGGAGGTCGGAGCCCGCCTCCGGCTCGGAGTAGCCCTGCGCCCACACCGTGTCGCCGCGCAGCATGGGGCGCAGGTAGCGCTCCTTCTGCTCGGGCGTGCCGTAGGTGATCAGCGTCGGGGCGGCGATGCCGAGTCCGGTGCCCAGCGGTCCCGGCACCCTGGCCCTGGCGTACTCCTCCTGGTAGATCACCTGGCGGGCGAAGCCCAGGTCCATGCCGCCGTACTCGCGTGGCCAGCTCGGACCGGCGTACCCGGCGTCGAACAGGCGGGCCAGCCAGGCCTTCTGCCAGGCGAGGCGTTCCCGGGGGTCCTTCGGCCGGCGGCCTGGGTGGTGCTCGGTCAGGAAGGCGCGCAGGCGGGCGCGGAACTCCTCGTCCGTCTCCGAGCCCTCACCGCGGCGGTCCGGTGCGGCTGATGTCATCTGCCCCGCTCCCCCTTACCGCGGAGCCATGCGGATGGCACCGTCGAGGCGGATGGTCTGGCCGTTGAGATAGGGGTTCTCGAGCATCTCGACGGCGAGGCGGGCGAAGTCGTCGGGGTCGCCGAGCCGCTTGGGATGCGGCACGGAGGCGGCCAGTGAGTCGCGGATGTCGGCACGCAGCCGCCCGAGCATGGGGGTGTCCATGATGCCGGGCGCGATGGTGTTCACCCGGATCTGCCAGCCGGCCAGGTCACGTGCGGCGACGAGGGTCATGCCGTGGACGCCGGCCTTGGCGGCGCTGTAGGACGTCTGGCCGATCTGGCCGTCGAACGCGGCGACCGAGGCGGTCAGGACGATGGCGCCGCGGTCCCCGTCGACGACGTCGTTGCCGGACAGACGGGCCGCGGCCAGCCGCAGCACGTTGTAGGTGCCGACCAGGTTGACGCGTATCACCTCGGCGAACGTGGCCAGTTCGCCGGGTGTGCGGTCGCGGTCGATGATGCGGGTGCGGTCGCCGCCGCGGCCGGCGCAGTGCACGACGAAGCGCAGCGGGCCGGCTTCCTGCGCGGCGTCGAGGGCGGCGGCGACCGAGTCCTCGTCGGTGATGTCGGTGCGCACGAAACGCGCGGCGTTGCCGAGGTCGGCGACGGCCTTGACGCCCTGTTCCTCGGAGATGTCGGCGATGACGACGCGGCCGCCGCGTTCGACGACACGGCGCGCGGTGGCGAGTCCCAGCCCCGAGGCACCGCCGGTGATCAGTGCTGACGAACTGTTGATGTTCACTGTCCTGCTCCTCACAGGATGGGGCTCACGTGTCCGGGAACGTGCCGGGCACGGGGCGCGCTTCTCGTGCACGATGACGGTGTCGCGTGGTCGTCCCGCCCGTCGGCGGCGAAGAAGGCCGCAGCGCCGGGAGGTGGGAGACGGGAAGTCCTTTGTGGGTCTCCTCGGACGGGGCCCGGCGCGTCGGATCTGCCTCGACTCCGGCCGGGGTCTTATTGAGTATACGCAATTGACCGACGCGACACACCACGGCCGACGGTGATCAGTGCCACCAGGGAATGAGCGCGTCCAGATGGCGCCGCATCCGGTGCCGGGCCAGACCGGCGTCTCCCTGCACAATGGCGTCGAGAATGCGCTGGTGGACGTGCTGCACCTCGTCGGCCACGGTGTCGCCGGGCAGCGGCCGGTCATGGCCGGCCGCGTGGCGGCGGAAGAGTTCGGTGATGATGGCGAGGAACAGCGACAGCACGGGGTTGTCGGCCAGCGCGGCGAGTTCGGAGTGGAACAGGTCGGCCTTGCGCGGGTCGTCGGCGGGGCCCTCGGTGGGCCGGCGGACGGCCTTCGCGAGGCGCTCGGCCACCTCGTCCTCACCTCCGGCGCAGCGGGCGGTCACCCGGGCGACGACGCCCAGCTCGATGGCGTTGCGGACGGTGCGCAGGTCGTCGGCGGTGACCCCCTGGTACTCCAGGAACAGCGCCATCGTGTCGATGCTGGCCTGTGGCTCGGGTTCGGTGACGACCAGCCCGCCGCCGGGGCCGCGGCGCATCCGGGCGACCGAGTGGTACTCCAGGAGCCGGACCGCCTCACGCAGGACCGCCCGGCTGATCCCGTAGCGGGCGAGCAGGTCGGACTCCGCGCCGAGCACCATGCCGACCTGCCAGCCGCGCGCGGCGATGTCGTCGTGGATCCGGGCCGCCACCACCTCGGCGAGCTTGGCCCGCGGGCCCTCGGCCAGTTCGGGCTCGACCACGCTGCCCGCGATGCGCGAGCCGCGCCGCACCCGGTGCTTGACGATCCAGGCCGCCACCGACTCCAGGTGTGCGGCCAGCGCGGTCTGGGCACGCGCGCCGTCGGCGGCGATCACCGCGTCGACGACGGCGCGGTGCTCCCGGTGCGAGACGTCCTTCGCCGCGAGCATCTCCGCCTTGGAGACCCGGCGGGAGGTGTGCGCGTACCGCGCGGTGAGCCGGGTGAGGACGTCGATGAACAGGTGCAGCACCGGATTGCCGCACAGTTCGCCGAGCACCGGGTGCAGCGGGTCCTGGGACTGGACGCCGTACTCGTCCCAGTGCGCGAGTTCCTCGTCGAGCGCGGACCGCAGGGTGGCGATCCCCTCCTCGGTGATGCGGTCCGCGGCCAGTCCCGCGGCGATCGGTTCGAGCAGCAGGCGGGCCTGGAGCAGGTCGGTGACACTGGTACCGACGTACTCCAGGTAGATCACCATGGCCCGGGTCGCCGGTCCCGCGTCCGGCGCGCACACGATCAGGCCACCGTTCGGGCCCCGCCGCATCCGGGCCACCTGGTGGTGTTCCACCAGTCGCACGGCCTCGCGCAGCACCGCGCGGCTCACGCCCAGCCGCTCGCGCAGGTCGGCCTCCGAGCCCAGCGACTCCCCGACGGGCCAGCCCCGCCGGATGACGTCCGCCTCGATGCGCTGCGCGGTCTGCGCGGCCAGTTTGCCGACCGGGTCGGCGGACTCCGCAGCAAGGCCGGGCTTCGGCTCGCCGCCGGCGGACTCGCGGTCGACGGCTGTCGCCATGGGCCAACTCCTCTGGGCTATTGCGGATCCCCAGTCTATGCGCCGCCGGGTCCCAGGCACGCTGTGCACGCCTGCGACCCGATTAGAGTATCCTTATTTCGAGATGCCGCCGTGTACCGCTCCGTCCCGGGACAAGGAGCCCCATCGATGCGACTTCAGTCCACGCCCGAGCTCGAGAGCTTTCGGCAGAAGGTGCGCGCCTTCGTCGCGGAGCACGCGCCCGGCGTCAAGGCCCACAGCGGAGTGCGCGCACCCGAACCGGGTCTCATGCCGGCGATCCGGGGGTGGACCGCCAAGCTGTACGAGGCCGGCTTCCTCGGCATCGACTGGCCGGCCGAGTACGGCGGCCGGCCCGGCGCCCATCCGCTCGAACCCTTCGTCGTGGCCGAGGAGATCGCGCGGGCCCGCACCTGGCCGCCCATCGGCGCGGCCTCGCTGGCCTCGGCCGCCCTGCTGGAGTTCGGCAGCGACGAGCAGCGCGCCCGCTTCCTGCCGCGCATCCGCACCTGCCAGGACGTGTGGTGCCAGTTGTTCAGCGAGCCGGGCGCGGGCAGCGACCTGGCGGCGCTGCGGACCCGGGCGCGCCGCGTGGGCGAGGGCGACGAGGCGGTGTTCGTCATCGACGGCCAGAAGGTGTGGACCACCAACGGTCAGCACGCCGATATGGGCTACCTGCTGGCACGCACCGATCCGGACGCGCCCAAGCACCGGGGCATCACGGCGTTCGCCCTGGACATGCGCAGTCCGGGGGTCGACGTCCGGCCGTTGCGGGAGATCACCGGAACCACCGACTTCAACGAGGTCTTCCTCGACGGTGTCCGGATCCCCGCCGCCAACGTCATCGGCCGGGTCGACGACGGCTGGCGGGTGGCGATGAGCAGCCTCGCGCGCGAGCGGTCGGGGGTGGCCGCGCGCGGCGTCGAACTCTTCGCCGTCCTCGACGATCTGCTGCGCCTCGCGGAGCGGACCCCGGTCGGCGGCCGGCCGGCGAGCGAGGACTCGGCCACCCGGCAGACGATCGGCGAACTCGCCGCGCGGGTGCACGCGAACGCCGCGGTGATCGCGCTGGCCCAGTCGCGGATGCTGCACGGCACGGAACAGCCCGCCGACGCCCTCCTGGGGAAGATCTTCTTCAGCGAGCTCAACCACGACCTGGCCGACTTCGGTCTGCGTCTGCAGGGCACCGACGGCCTGCTCGTCGAGGGCGACCCGGACGCGGTGGCGGACGGCTGGTGGCAGGACGCGCACCTGTACTCACGCGCCTACACGATCGCCGGCGGGGCGAACGAGATCCTGCGCACGCAGGTCGCCGAGCGGGGGCTGGGGCTGCCGAGGGAGCCCCGCCAGGTGTGTTGTCCCGGCGGGACTTGTGAAACGCGCCCTGGGGCATGTATCGAAAGTGCAGCTCAGGGGCCGTCAGGTTCTCGGTAACCAGGACCAGGACCAGTGTCCGATGGCAGACGGTCACTTGATCTCCAAGCTCGCTGCTTCACCGATGTCCACGGACTGGCCGCCGGTCAGCCGGCCTGTCCCCATCAGGAGGTACATCAATGCCGGCTGACGCCGCAGCTCACATCCGCATAGCTCGGCCCTCGCGTGACCTTCGAGCAGCAAAGGACTTCTGGGTTTCGGGCCTCGGCCTCGACGTCTTGTACGAGCATGCGGCAGACGGCAACACCCCAGGACGAAGCTCACTTCTGATGGTTGGCTGGCCCAGTGCCGGCTGGCATCTGGAACTCGTGCACGACCCCGCTGCTCCCTTGGAGCCGCGGCCGACCCCCGAAGACCTACTGGTCATCTACCTCGGCCAACCAGTGCCCGACTCCCTGGTGGAACAGCTCGAGCGGCACGGTGGGAAGCGAGTGCCGGCGCATAATCCGTATTGGGACACCTGGGGTGTGACTCTCCAGGACCCCGACGACTATCTGCTGGTGCTGTCCACCCGCGCCTGGTCCAACTCGTAGACCCCACAGACGTGCCGGCCACAGCCTGTCGTTGATGGCCGCCACGAGAACAGTCGCCTGTAGCGGACCGCGAGCCTGTCGTACCTCCAGGCCTGGGCCGGCGCTCCCCCCACTGCTCGCCCGTCAGGTCTCCGCGCGCCACGAACGGAGGTCATCTCATGCCTGAGATCTGCTTTCGATACGCGCCCCAGGCCGGTCCGGCCGATCGCCCCGCCTTCTCCCCGGGGTGATCGGCCGGACCCACCCGGCCGCTCGGCTACGGCGCCTTCCGCAGCAGCATCGCCCCGGACGGCACGCCGCCGCCCGCCGTCACCACCGCCACCCGGGCGTCCTCCACCTGGCGCCCGGCCGCGTCGCCGCGCAGTTGCAGCATGGCCTCCCGGACGAATCCGTAGCCGTGCAGGCGCCCTGCCGACAGCTGTCCCCCGTGCGGGTTGAGCGGCAGGTCGCCGCCCAGGGCGATGGTCCTGCCGCCGGCGATGAAGTCGGCGGCCTCGCCGGGGCCGCAGAAGCCGAGGCCCTCGATCCACGACAGGGCGTTGAAGGTGAATCCGTCGTAGAGCAGGGCGACGTCGACATCGGCGGGGGTCAGGTCGGTGCGCGTCCACAGGTGCGCGGACGGGCCCAGTGACTGCGGCAGGTGGGTGAGGGTGTCCTGGTCCCAGCTGAGCCGTTCGAGGACCGCGGTGCCGACGGCCTCGACCAGGACGGGGGGCCGGGGACGGTCGTACGCCGTCTCGATCGCCGACACCACGACGGCCACCGCGCCGTCGCAGGGGACGTCGCAGTCGTAGAGCCCGAACGGTGTGGTGACCACGCGGGCGGCGAAGTAGTCGTCGAGGGTCATCGGGTCGCGGTGGATCGCCTCGGGGTTGCGGGCGGCGCCCGCCCGCGCGGTGACCGCGATGGCGCCGAGGACCTCGCGGCCGACCCCGTAGCGGTGCAGGTAGTGGGAGGCGTGGCAGCCGATCCACTGTGCGGCCGACACGGCGCCGAAGGGGGCGCGGAACTCCGTCATGCCGGTGGCGCGGCCGCCGGGTGTCCGCCACTGCCCGGAGCGGACGAGCGCGGCGTGCGAGGACTCCCACACCGTGCGGAAGCACAGCACGTGCCGGCACAGCCCGGCGGCCACCGCGAGCATGGCGGCGGTGATCGAGCCGATCTGACCGGGTACCTCGCGTGCTCCGTTGACCCAGGTGGGGCGCAGCTGGAGGGCCTCGGTCAGGGCGGTGACGCCTCCTTCGCTCATGCCGTCAGGAGCGGGACCGGGGTAGGTGGACAGGCCGTCGATGTCGTCCGGGTCGAGGCCGGCGTCGGCCACGGCGGCCAGGCAGGCGTCCACGGTCAGCGAGAGGGGGTCGGTCATCAGCCGGCGGCCGACGCGTGACTGGCCCACGCCGGTCAGCGCGACCTGGTCCTCGTATCTGCGCGGGGACGCCATGGGGCGCAGCGCGGTGCGGACGTCGCGTGGTGCGGGGAGCGGGCCCGGCCCCTCGGCCGCCTCGGCCTCGGGGTCGGGCTCGAACAGCGGGAGGTGGACATCGTCGTCCTCGGTCCGCTCGAAGCGCACGCGGACCCGCATGCCGATGCGGACCTCCTCGGGCGGGCAGCCGACGATGTTCGTGGTCAGCCGGGCCCGGTCGTCCTCCGCGAGCGCGACCACCGCCACGACGTACGGCGGCGGGAAGCCGGGCAGCCAGGTCTGGTGGGTGACGCTGAAGCCGGCCACCACGGCCTTCCCGGAGACCGGACCGAGCGCCACCGCACGGCCGCGGCACGACGGGCACAGGGGCAGCGGCGGATGGAAGCGGCGTCCGCAGTCCGCGCAGCGGGAGATCCGCAGGACGCCGTCGGCGCCGGATCTCCAGAACCCGGCGCTGGCGAGCGTGGGCTGGGGCAGCGGACGGGTCACGGCAGCAGCTCGACGACCGTGGCGTTCGCGGTGCCGCCGCCCTCGCACATCGTCTGCAGTCCGTACCGCAGGCCCTGGGTCCGCATCCGGGCGATCAGCCGCGTCATGAGGATGGCCCCGGAGGCGCCGAGCGGGTGGCCCACGGCGATGGCGCCGCCGAGCGGGTTGAGCCGCTCGGGGTCCGCCCCGGTCTCGGCGAGCCAGGCCAGCGGCACCGGTGCGAACGCCTCGTTGACCTCGAAGGCGCCGATGTCGTCGATGGACAGCCCCGATCGCCTCAGCACCTTCCGCGTCGCGGGGATCGGGCCGGTGAGCATCATGACGGGGTCGGCGCCGCTGACCGCGCCGGAGTGGTAGCGCGCGATCGGGGTGAGGCCCAGCTCGCGGGCCCGCTCCGGGGTGGTGATGAGCAGCGCGGCGGCACCGTCGGAGATCTGGGAGGCGTTTCCGGCGTGGATCACACCGTCCTCCTTGAAGGACGGCTTCAGGCGGGCCAGCGTCTCGACCGAGCTTCCCCGGCGAAGCCCCTCGTCGGTGGTGAACTTGGTGCCGTCGACCTCGACCGGGACGAGGTGGTCGTCGAAGACGCCCGCGTCGATCGCGGCGGCGGCCTTCGCGTGCGACTCCGCGGCGAACTCGTCGAGCCGGGTGCGGCTGAACCCCCAGCGTTCGGCGATCAGTTCGGCGCCGATGCCCTGGTTGAACTCGACCCCGCCGTAGCGGGCCAGGACGGTGGGGCCGTACGGCTGTCCCGTGGTCCGGTGGGCGCCCAGCGGCACCCTGCTCATCGTCTCGACGCCCCCCGCGACCACGAGGTCGTACTGCCCCGCCATCACGGCGTGCGCGGCCGAGTCGACCGCCTGCTGGCTGGAGCCGCAGGCCCGGTTGATGGTCACTCCGGGAACCTCCTCGGGCCAGCCGGCCGCGAGCACGGCGATCCTGCCGATGTTGCTCGACTGGTCGCCGATCTGGGTCACGCACCCCCAGACCACGTCGTCCACGGTGGCCGGATCCACTCCGGTGCGCTCCACGAGCGCGGTGAGTACCTGTGCCGACAGGTCCGCCGCGTGCACGGTGGCCAGGGTGCCGTTGCGCTTGCCGATCGGGGTGCGTACGGCGTCGACGATGACTGCCTCTCGCATGACGGATCCTCTCATCGGGGGTACTTCAACTGGGGGCTTCAACTGGGGGCTTGCATCGCGGCACCGCTGTCGACCAGGTCGTCGGCTCCGTCCACACCCCAGTCCCGGAAGACCGCGCGGGTCTCGGCGCCGATGGCGGGTGCCGTGCCGACCGGGCCGGTCGGTGTCGCGGAGAACCGCGGTGCCGGGGCCGGCTGCACGACGCCGTCCCGGACGGTCAGGGTGCCGCGGGCGGCCAGGTGCGGATGGGCGGCGGCCTCGGTGAGGCCGAGGACCGGCGCGACGCAGGCGTCGGTGCCCTCGAACAGCGCCGTCCACTCGTCCCGGGTGCGTTCCGCGAACCGCTCGGCGAGCAGTCGCCGCAACTCGGGCCAGGTCGACCGGTCGTGCTGCCGGGCGGGATCGACCTCAAGGCCGAGCAGGTCGACGAGCCGACGGTAGAACTTCGGCTCCAGCGCGCCCACCGCCAGGTACCGGCCGTCCTTGGTCCGGTACACGGCGTAGAACGGCCAGCCGCCGTCGAACCGGTTGACTCCGCGCTCGTCGGTCCACTCGCCGCGCCCCAGCTTGCCGAAGGTGCTGGCGAGAAGGTGCGCGGTGCCGTCGACGATGGCCGCGTCCACGACCTGTCCGCGGCCGGTGCGGCCGGCGGCGTGGAGTGCGGCCAGCACGCCGATCACCAGGTAGCACCCGCCGCCTCCGAAGTCGCCCACGAGGTTCAGCGGGATCTGCGGCGGTCCGTCCGCGGAACCGATCGAGCCCAGCGCTCCGGTGAGCGCGATGTACGTGATGTCGTGCCCGGCGGTGGCGGCCAGCGGCCCGTCCTGGCCCCACCCGGTCATCCGGCCGTACACCAGCCGCGGGTTGCGGGCCAGGCAGATGTGCGGGCCGATGCCGAGGCGTTCGGTCACGCCGGGGCGGAAGCCCTCGATCAGCACGTCGGCGCGTGCGACGAGGCCGAGGAGGGCGGCGGATGCCGACGGGTGCTTCAGGTCGAGGGCCACCGAGCGCTTCCCGCGGCCCAGCACGTCCGCGGGTCCTCCCGCGTCCGGCTCGCCGGCGCGCTCGGGCCGGTCCACCCGGACGACCTCCGCCCCGAGGTCGGCCAGGAGCATCCCGGCGAACGGCCCGGGGCCGATGCCGCCGAGTTCGACGACCCGGCAGCCGGCCAGCGGTCCCGTCGTCATCGCCGCGTCACCGCCCCTGCCAGACCGGCGGCCGCTTCTCGGCGAACGCGGCGGCACCTTCCCTGGCGTCGTGCGACGCGAAGACCGGCGCGGCGATCTCGAACTGCTTCGCCCAGCCCTCCCCCAGCGTCCAGTCCGCGGCGGAACGGGCGATCCGCTTGGTGGCCGCGACGGCGAGCGGGCCGTTCACGGCGATCGTCGCGGCGAGTTCCAGGGCTCCGTCGAGCGCGGCGCCCTCGTCGGTGAGCCGGTTGACCAGGCCGATCTCGGCGGCGCGTACGGCGCTGATCGGATCGCCGGTCAGCAGCATCTCCAGCGCCACGGCCTGGGGGATGCGGCGCGGGAGGTTCAGGGCGGCGCCCTGGCGGGCGACCAGCGACCGCTTCACCTCCGGCACGCCGAGCCGTGCCGTGCGGGAGGCGACGACGAGGTCGCAGGCCAGCAGCAGTTCGAGCCCGGCGGCCAGCGCCCAGCCCTCGACCGCGGCGATCAGCGGCTTGCGCGGTGGCGTCATGGTGATCCCGCACAGGCCCCGTCCTTCGATGGAGGGTGTCTCGCCCCGCAGGAACGCCTTGAGGTCCATCCCCGCCGAGAATGTGCCGCCCGCGCCCGTGAGCACTCCCGCCCTCAGTTCGTCCGACGCGTCGAGTTCGTCGACCGCGGCCGCCACCGCGGCGGCCACCGTGGCATCCAGCGCGTTCTTCACCGCCGGGCGGTTGATCGTGACGATCTGGATCGCGCCACGGCGCTCCACCAGCACCTCGTCCGGCACAGGGCCTCCCTAGTCGTCGTTCTCGTTCCTGATGGCAAACCGTGCCAGCTCGTGGGCCACCATGCCGTCCAGATCGCCGGCCGGCGGCGCGGGCAGCGCCACGGCACGGTCCCGGGTCGGCAGCAGCACGACGGCCGTGCCGGGCGTGGTGACCTCGCCCCGCTGGTTCTCGCAGCGCACCTCGAGGTGGACCTCGGCGCGCCCGTCGGTCAGGTGCTTGCCGACGACCGTGCCGCGCACCCAGGTGGTGTCGCCGAGATAGTTGAACTTCCGGTGCTCGCAGCGCAGTCGCCACAGCCAGCCGTCGTCGCCGATCCAGTCGGTGATCAGATGGCACAGCCAGGTCTCGCGCATGCCGCCGTAGTCGTAGGGAGCCGGCAGGCCGAGTTCCCTGGCCCGTTCGGGTTCCCAGTGCAGGCGCTGGACGGTGTCCGGGATGTTCAGCGCGTTGGGCGGGTAGAGGCCCGGCGCCTTGCGCCGCACCCGGGCGGCGATCCCGAACGTCCCGGGCGGGGTGAGCTGCATGCCCCAGCCCAGGTGCCAGACGACCACGTCCGTGGTGGTCAGGGGGCCCTTCACCCGTGGTTGCAGCTCGTCGCCGACCTCCACGTCCTCCCAGAACCGCGGCGTCGCGCCCCTGCGGCTCTCGGCCGCGTAGGCGGCGTCGATCTCGGCGAGTCGCGCGGGGGTGTAGGGCTGCTGATCGACCGTCCGCTCCTTGGCGCGCTTCTTCGAGGTGTGCCGTTCGGCGTTGATCCAGGTGCCCCGCCGCAGCGCGTGCATCTCGCCGCGCCCGTTGGCGTAGAGGTAGTCGCGGACGACGTGCGCGGTACGCCCGCCGAAGCTGCTGCGCTTGAGCTCGACGCCCACCTGGGTCTGCAGCACCCGGCAGCGGTCGCCGAGCCGGAGGGGACGCCACCACTCGAACTCCATCACCGCCTGGTAGGACCCCAGCCCGGCGAAGGGGTCGCCCCTCAGCAGCGCCCTGGTTTCGGGGTCAGGCGCCGGCGCGGCGTCCTCCCCCATCGTGTACAGGAAGGTCGGCGGTGCAACGAGCGCGCCCCAGCGGGTCCCGGCCGCGTACTCCGGGTCGCAGTACAGCGGGTTGTCGTCGCCGTAGCCGTACGCGAAGTGGCGCACCCCGTCCCAGGTCACCTCGTAGTTGTGCGGCGGGTTGCGCTGGGGTTCGGGGACGCCCAGGCGGAGCCGGGAGCGCGCGACGGCCTCGTCGGTCAGCACGCCGAACCGCTCGGCGCTCGTCATCGCAGGTCCTCCTTGACAGGGGTGAGCCGAGCCGCGACGAGGTCCAGCAGCTCCACCCGGCTCACCTTGCTGGACGGGGTCCGGGGCAGTTCGTCGACGACGAGGATGTGTGCGGGCACCTCGTAGGGGGTGAGCCCGGCACGGCAGAGCGCGAGGAGTTCGGAGACCTCCGGTATCGCCCGCCCGGGCTCGACCTCGACCGCGGCCACCGGTACCTCGCCGAGCCGGGGGTCCGGCAGTCCGGCCACCGCCGCCTCCCGCACCGCAGGATGCCTCTCCAGCACCCGCCTGACCGTCTCCGGCTGCACCTTGAAGCCGCCGCGGATGATCGCGTCGTCGGCGCGGCCCTCGATCCACACGAAACCGTCGGCGTCGATGCGGGCCAGGTCGCTGGTGCGCACCCAGGTGCCGCCGCCCCCGGTGCTCTGCTCGGTGCGGACCTCCAGGCGGCCGGTGCGTCCGGCGGGCAGTTCGGCACCGTCCTCGCCGACGACCCGCAGCCCGACACCGGGGAAGGCACGTCCGGCGCTGCCCGCCTTGCGCTGCCACCACTGCCGGTGCAGGGCCAGCGTCCAGCCGGCGACCGCACCGGCGAACTCGGTGGCCCCGTAGGTCATCAGGACGGGGATGCCGTAGCGGCGCAGGAAGGCGTCGGCGAGTTCCGGCGGGCAGGGTGCCGTGCCGGAGGTGACCACCTGCAGGCCGGACAGCCGCTCCCTCGGCACCTCCGCGTCGAGTACGGCGCGGATCGCCGCGGGTACCAGGCTCGCCGCCCGCAGCCGGTGCCGTTCCACGGCGCTCACCCACGGCTCGACGGCGAACTTGGGCATCAGGATCATGCGGCGGCCGGTGGCGAGGCAGGCCAGGGCCCGCCACAGTCCGCCGATGTGCACCAGCGGCGTGGCCACCAGGGACGCCGACGGCGACAGCAGTCTGCCCTCCTTCGGGGTCTGCCCGCCGGAGGCGAGCGCGTGGTCCAGCTGCCGGATCCGCAGGTGCACGCGCTTGGGCGGGCCGGTGGTGCCGGAGGTGAGCATCTCGACGGCGACGCCGGGGTTGTCCGGCGCATCCGTGGGTGCGCGCCCGGCCACGGCACGCACCGTGCCGTCAGCGGGCAGTTCGAGGACCAGGCCGCGCGCCGCGACGGCCTCGCGCACGCCCTCGCGCGCCAGGACGTCGGTGCCGCAGACGACGACGGGCGGCGCGCAGTGGGCGATGTCGGCCGCGAGCCGTGCGGCGGGCTGCAACGGGCTGAGCGTCACCAGACAGCGCCCCGAGGCGATCACCGCGGCGATGGCGGCGACGTGCTCGGGACGGTTCTCCAGCACGACGCCGATCCGGGCGCCGGTGCCCAGGCCGGCCGCGGTGAGGGCCTCGTCGACGCCGCGTGCGGTGGCGCGGACCCGCCCCCAGGTCCACCAGGTCCCGTGGTGCTCGATCGCCTCGGCGTCGGCCGGCGACTCGGCCAGCAGCCGGGTCAGGCGGTCGCGAATTCCCACGTGATCAGCCTTTCATCATGGCCCGTACAGGCCGCGTCGATGCGTCAGATCCCGGCGAGGTCGGCCAGCCGGGCCCGGTGCAGGGCCGGGCTGCCGAAGAGGTGCTCGGAGGACTTGGCCCGTTTGAGGTACAGGTGCGCGTCGTGTTCCCACGTGTAGCCGATGCCGCCGTGGATCTGGATGTTCTCCTTGGCGGCGTGGGTGAAGGCGTCCGCGCAGGTGGCGCCCGCGAGCGCCGCGGCCGGGGGCAGCCCGGCCGGTCCCCGCGCGGCCACCGACGCCGCGTGGGAGGCCGCCGAGCGGGCGGCCTCCACCTTGAGCAGCATGTCGGCGCACTTGTGCTTGACCGCCTGGAAGGACCCGATGGGGTGGCCGAACTGGACCCGTGTCCGGGCATGTCGCACGGCCGCGTCCAGGCAGGCCTGCGCCCCGCCGACCTGCTCGGCCGCCAGCGCCACCACGGCGAGGTCGGTCACGAGGCGCAGGCGCTCGGAGGCCCCCGCATCCGGTTCATCGGGCCCGACCCGCAGCGCCGGCGCCGCGTCGAGGTCGACGCGTGCCAGGCGGCGCGTCGGGTCGAGCGTCTCCAGTCGTGTTCGGGTCACCCCACGGGCGCCGCCGTCCACCGCGAACAGGCCCGGTCCGGTGCCGGCGCGGGCCACCACCAGGAGCAGCTCCGCGGTGTCCCCGTCGACGACGAACATCTTGGTGCCGGACACCGTCCAGCCGTCGGCACCGTGCCGCGCCGCGGTCCCGGCGTCCTCCGGGCGCCAGGAACCGCTCTCCCCGGCCACCGCGAGCGTGGCCGTGAGCGAACCCGCGGCGATCGGCGGCAGCCAGCGCGCCTTCGCCCTGTCGTCGCCGAAGGCGAGGAGCGCCTGGCCGGCGAGCGCCACGGTGGCGAAGTACGGGGAGGGCAGCAGCACCCGGCCCATCTCCTCCAGCACGATCCCCAACTCGACGGGCCCGCCCCCCGATCCGCCGTACTCCCCGGGCACCGCGATCCCCTGGAGACCGAGTTGGCCGCTCATCTGCCGCCACAGGGCGGGATCGTGACCCGTCTCGGAGTCCATCCAGTGGCGTACGGCGGAGCCCGGCGACTTGTCCGCGAGGATGCGGCGCACCGTCGCGCGCAGGTCCTCCTGCTCCTCGGTGGGCGTCAGTGCCACGTGGGTCACCAGGCCAGCCGGAGCGATGTGATGCCGTACATGTTGCCGTGCTGCCGCAGCTCCTGGTCCGGCGCGAGCCGGTAGTCGGGGATCCGCCGGTGCCACTCCTCCAGCGCCACGTTCAGTTCGAGGCGGGCGAGGTGCGAGCCGAGGCAGCGGTGCGGCCCCGAGCCGAAGGCGATGTGGTTGGTCGGACCGCGGCCCAGATCGACCTCCTGGGGGTTCTCGTAGCGCTCCGGGTCGCGGTTGGTCACGGCGAGCGGCAGCATCACCATCTCTCCCGCCCTGACCGGGCAGCCGCCGACCCGCACGTCCCGTGTCGCCTTGCGCGCCGGGACGACGAACGAGTAGACCCGCAGGATCTCCTCCACGGCGGTGGGTATCAGCGTCGGGTCGGCGACGATCGCCGCGCGCTGCTCCGGGTGGGTCGCGAGGTGGTACAGCGCCCAGCCGACCGAGATCGGGACCGTGTCGAAACCGGCCTGGAAGAGCAGTTCGCAGAACGCGTGCAGGTCGCGGTCGCTCACCGGTTCGCCGTCGATGGTCCAGGTCATGGCCTGGGACAGCAGGTCGTCGCGCGGACGCTCGCGCCGGAGGGCGATCTGCTCGTCGAAGTACTCCGACACGGCGCGCATGGCGCCGGCCTGCCTGCGGGCGCCGGGGTCCTCGTCATAGGACAGGTGCAGCATGTCGTGCACCCAGGCGAGGAAGGTGGGCAGATCCTCTTCGGGCAGGCCCATCAGACGCATGAAGATCCGCGTCGGGAACCGGCGGGCGAACCCGTCGAGGACGTCGGCGCCCGCGTGCTCCTTGAGCCCGTCGATCGTCTCGGCCGCGACCTTCCGGATCTCCGGCTCACGGGCGGCCACGGCCTTCGGGGAGAAGTACCGGCCCAGCAGGCGGCGCCACACGGCGTGCACCGGCGGATCGAGCATCTCGGGGATCCACAGGAACTGCGGGTCGGGGTCCAGCACCGTGACGGACCTGCTGGAGAACGTCCGCCAGTCCTGCAGCGCCTTCTGCACCTCCGGGCCGTCCGTGACGACCCAGAAGCCGTCCGCGAGGGTGCTCCGGAACCCCGAGTGGCTGCGGGCGATGTCGTCCCAGCGGTGCTGGTGGCTCAGCACCGGGCCGCCGAGCCGGTTGTCGAAACGGCAGGCCGGCACGCCCTCATAGGTGCCTTCTGCGCCGAGTTCGTGGGTGCCGTCTGGTTCGAGTGTCGCGCTCACCACGGATCCTCTCCTCGTACGGTCCTTCGTCGTACGGTCGTCACGTCGCCGCGCCATCGACCTTGAGCGCGATGAGCTCGTCCTCGGTGAGGCCGAGCCAGCGCAGCACCTCGTCGGTGTGTTCCGCGAACTGCGGCGCCCGGGTCAGGCTGAAAGGTGTCTCGTCGAACTGGACGGGGCTGGAGACCAGTTCACGCTCGATGCCGTCGTCGTCGACGACCCGGGCGATGAGGCCGTTGGCCCGCAGCGACGGGTCCTGGCCGACCTCCCACGCGTCCTGCACGGCCGCCCACTGCCCCTCCCCACGGGAGAGGATGGCGACCCATTCCTCGAAGGGCCGGCTCGCGATCAGGCCGGCGACGATCTCGGCGGCCTCGGCCGCGTTGGCCATCAGCTTCTCGGTGCTGTCGAACCGCTCGTCCGCGGCCAGCTCCTCGCGGCCGGCGAGCGTGCAGAACTCCGCCCAGTACCGGCCGGGTTGCAGCATGGACAGCTCGATCCACCGCCCGTCGGCCGTGCGGTACGCCCCGATGAGCGGGTTCGCGGCCGAGCCGTGCCTGGGCGGTGTCCTGGCCGGGAGGGGGCCGCCGTTCATCAACGCGAGGTTGACCGTGAGCTGTGTGGCCCAGGCGCCGACACCGAGCAGCGAGACGTCCACGACGGAGGGCTCGCCGGTCGTCGCGCGGGCATACAGTGCCGCGGCGATGCCCCCGGCTATCGTCATCCCGCCCATCGAGTCGCCGTAGGCGCCGGCGGGCATCCGGGTCATGCGGTCGGCGCCGGGCGGGGTGACTCCGGCGGCGCTGCCTCCGCGGGCCCAGAACGCCGTGCTGTCGTAGCCGCCCTTGTCCGCCTCCGCGCCGCGGGGGCCGAAGCCGCTGCCGCGCACGTAGATGATGTCCGGATTGACCGCCCGTACGTCCTCGACGTCGATGCGCAGCTTGGCGCGCCCTTCGGGCAGGAAGTTGGTCAGGAACACATCGCTGGTGCGGATCAGTTCGTCCAGGACCCGGCGTGCCGCGGGCTTCTCCAGGGCGAGGCCGACGCTGCGTTTGCCGCGGTTGGGTCCTTCCATGATCGGGAAGAAGGACGAGCCCTTGGAGGCCGTCTCGTGACCCAGCACCCGGACCAGCCCCCGTTGGGCGTCGCCGCGTTCGGCGTGCTCGATCTTGATCACGTCGGCTCCCCAGTCCGCGAGCACGGCACCCGCCGCCGGGACGAAGGTGAACTGAGCGACCTCGAGTATCCGCACACCGTGCATCGGCCCGCGCATCGCCTCAACTCCTCATACTCATTGCGTCGGCAGTTGACAAGCAGCAGGGATGAGAACCCCGCCTGTTGGGGTCGCTCTGCCGCCCCGGTAAGGACTAGCCTTTAAAGAGTATACTTTTTTTGTCGGCACAACAGGCCCATCGCCTGGTCCAGCAGAACCGGCAGCGCGGGCAGCATGCGCCGGTGGGTGTCGCTCAGCCGCCCCGCTTTCCTGGCACGGGTGATGAGCCGGGCGGAGGCGGCCGACTCCTTGTACTTCGCCAGGGCCTCGAACCACGGCAGATCCCGCAACGCCCCACCACGCGCCTGCTGGTAGGCATCGATCAGCTCCGCCCTGCCGGGCATGCCGGTCGGTTCGTCCGAGACGGATCCGGGATGCCCGGCCTCGTCGGTGAAGCACGTCAGCCATGTCAGGTCGAACCTGGGGTCGCCGAGCGACCAGTTCTCCCAGTCGATGAGCGCGGTGACCGCGCCCCCCACGCACAGCGTGTGGCCCAGCCGGTAGTCGCCGTGCCGGAAGACGGGGGCCATCGCGGGGGGCGCGGTGGCGTGCAGTCGGGCCGCGACCGCCTCGTAGCCCGCGCGCAGGCCGTCCGGGACGGTGGCGAACGCCCAGGTCCAGCGGTCGATCTCGGCATGGAGGGAGACGACGGGCTCGTCGGCCAGCACGGTGTGCCGGGGGTTCACGCGGTGCAGCTCGGCGAGCGTGCGGGCGGCCTCCAGGGCGCGGGCCCGCACCTGCCCCGCCGGCACCGTGCCCCGTGGCGCGAGGACCGGTTCCAGGCACTCTCCGGGGACCCGCTCCAGGGCCACGAAGGGAAGCGTCCCCGGCGGTGCGCCCACGTCGCAGAAGAGGACCTTGGGCACCGGCACGCCGGGCCGTCGGGCCAGCACCTCAAGGATCCGCGCCTGGCGCAGCACATCCCGGGCGCGGGCCGGATCCGGGGCCGGCAGGGCCACCTTGAGGACGACGCGTTCGTACCGGGCCGGGACGCCGGACAGCGTGGCCATGAAGGTCAGGCCGGACACCCCGACGGCGAGCGGCTCGATCCCCTCCACCATGGCCCCGGGAGCCCATCCGCGGACCACGAGAGCCGTGCGCCCGGCCAGTTGCTCCACCAGCGGCGCACTGTTCGCGACGATGCTCATCACGCTCACTCTGTTCTCCCCTAGTGCCGCCTACGGCTGCCCTTGGAGGCAAAAGAGTATACTACTTGTCACGTCCGCGTCGAGATCTGTCCCCCGGAAGTCCGCCGTGCAGCGCTATTCGGTCTACTCTGTTGCGACTTGCGACTGCGACTGCGACTTGCGACAACGAACGGAGTTGCCGAATGGAGCTCAGGACCGTCCTCTTCGACGTGGCCGACCACGTCGCCACGATCACGCTGGACCGCCCCCAGGCCATGAACGGCTTCAACCAGCGGATGCTGGAGGAGTTCTCCCGCATCTGGGACACCGTCAAGGCCGACGACGACGTGCGTGTCGTCGTGCTGCGGGGAGCCGGCGACCGCGCCTTCTGCACCGGCATGGACGTGAAGGAGGGCATCGACCGCCACCCCAACGTCTGGTCGCAGACCGACCCGGGAGAGTATCTGTCGCCGAAGCTGAACCGCGTGTGGAAGCCCCTGGTGTGCGCGGTGCACGGCATGGCCGCGGGCGGCGCCTTCTACTGGCTCAACGAGGCCGACATCGTGATCTGCTCACAGGAGGCGACCTTTTTCGATCCGCACGTGAGCTACGGCCTCACCGCGGCCCTCGAACCGATCGGCCTCGCCCGGCGCATCCCGCTCGGCGAGACACTGCGCATCGCGCTGCTCGGCCTGGACGAGCGCCTGTCGGCCGCCCGCGCCCTGCAGATCGGCCTGGTCAGCGAGGTTCTCCCGCGCGAAGGCCTGTGGGACCGCGCCGACGACATCGCCCGCATCATCGCCGCCAAGCCGCCCGCCGCCGTACAGGGAACGGTCCGGGCGATCTGGGAGTCACTCGACGCGACCCGCACCCAGGCGCTGCGCACCGGGCTGTCCTACACCCAGATCGGCAACCCCATCGGAAAGGCCGAGGTCGACCGCGCCCGGGTACCCCGGGGGCAGTGGACACTGCGCTGAGACTTCCGTACGCTCCCCTCTCAATTGAGTGCACTTTATAAGCGAGGAGGACGCCATGCGGTTCGGTATGCCCTGGCCAGGCCGTGACGTCGCACGCGAGGCCGAAGAGGCCGGCGTCGGAGCCTTCTGCGCCGGGGAGTTCGCCGACCACGACGCCTACCTCACCGTGGCCGAGATCGTCGCCCACACCGAGCGCGCCCTGGCGGGCCCCGCCATCGCCTACGCGTTCGCCCGCACCCCGTACGCGCACGCCACCGCGCTGCGGCAGCTGCACGCCCAGGCACCGGGCCGGCTCTTCCTCGGCCTGGGCTCGGCCGCGTACCGGATCAACCGCGACTGGCTCGGCGTACCCGCCGAACGGCCGGTGGGCCGCATCGCGGAGACCGTCGGCGCCGTCCGCGCCTGGCTGCACGCCGAGAACGGCGAACGGGTCCGCTACTCCGGCGACTTCTACACGCTCGACGCGGACGTGCGGGCCCCGGTGCTCGGCAGGCTCGACATCCCCGTGCTGCTCGCCGCGTTCAACACCCGGATGGCCACCACCGCCGGCCGGGTGGCCGATGGTGTCATCGGCCACGGCCTGTTCACCGACGTCTGGTGGAACGACGTCGTGCGACCGTCCGTCGAGCGCGGGACGGCGGGCAGCGGCCGGGCCGGGCGCCCCCTGGAGCACGGCTGGATCATCACGGCGGTCGACGACGGCGCCCCGGAGCGCGCCGCGGCCGACGCCCGCCGCATGATCGCTTTCTACCTCACCGTCAAGACCTACGACCCGTTCGTGGCCCACCACGGCTGGGAAGGCCCGGTCGCCCGGCTGCGCGCGGCCTTCCGCGCCGGCGACACCGACGCCATGGCCGCGGCCGTCACCGACGAGATGCTCACCCGGATCGCCGTGTGCGGAACCACCGCCGACGCCCGCGAGGCGCTCGCCAGGCGCGCCGGTTCACTGCCCCGCGATGTCGGCTACTTCGCGCCGCCGAGCTTCCTGGTGGGCCGGCGGCGGCGCGCGGCCTATGTGCGAGCGAGCCTCGGCCTGATCGACGCCGTGACCTGACGCGCGCGCCGCGTCGCCGATGCCGGTCAGCGGGACCGGCTCCCTCCGAGCGAGCCCACATTGAGCACACTGAAAGTGAAAGTGGCGGTCGCCCCTCCGGGCGGTGCGGCCACCTGCCGCAGGCGATCAGGAGACGGCTCATGACCAGCCCGTACGCGTTCTCTTCGCAGCTGTACATCGACGGCCGCCGGACCGACGCCTCGTCGGAGGGGCGCATCGTGGTCCGCAATCCGGCGACGGAGGAGACGATCGCCGAGGTCCCCGACGCCTCGGTCGCCGATGTGCACCGGGCCGTCGAGGCGGCCAGGAGAGCCTTCGACGAGGGGCCCTGGCCGCGGATGAAACCCGCGGAACGCGCGGCGGTCCTGCTGCGCATGGCCGAGGAGATGGAGCGCCGGCTGCCCGAACTCGCCGCCGTCAACATGGCGGAGGCGGGCTCGGTCCGCCCGCTGGCCGAGAGCCTGCAGACCCGGGTGCCGGTGGCGCATCTGCGGGACATGTGCGAGCGGGTGATCCCGGCCTTCGCGTGGGAGCGGCCGATGGAGCACACGGTCGCGCCGGGCATCGGCACCGCCCAGGGTGTGCTGCGCCGTGAGCCGTTCGGGGTGTGCGCGCTGATCGCGGCGTACAACTTCCCGTTCTTCCTCAGCATGATGAAGGTGGTCCCCGCGCTCGCGGCGGGCTGCACCGCCGTACTGAAGCCGGCCCCGCAGACCCCCCTGGAGTCCCTGCTGCTCGGTGACTTCGCCGACGCCGCCGGGCTGCCGCCGGGCGTGCTGAACATCGTGACCGGCGGCGTGGAGGCCGGCCGGGAGCTGACCACCCACCCTCTGGTGGACCTGGTCAGCTTCACCGGGTCGGACGCGGTCGGGCGCATGGTCTACGCCCAGGCCGCGGCCTCCATGAAGAAGGTCGTGCTCGAGTGCGGCGGCAAGTCCGCCAACATCGTCCGCGCCGACGCCGACCTCGGCGGCGCCGTGCGGGCCTCGCTCGCGGGCATCATCACCCACGCCGGCCAGGGCTGTTCGCTGCTCACCCGCACGCTCGTGCACGAGTCCGTGCACGACGAGCTGGTCGCGCGGCTGCGCGCGGGCCTCGCCGCGGTCCGCGTCGGGGATCCCGCGGACGCGTCGACCACCATGGGCCCCCTGATCAGCGAGGCGCAGCGGGACAAGGTCGAGAAGCTGATCCGCACCGGCGAGGAGGAGGGTGCGCGCCTCGTCCACGGCGGCAGGCGCCCGGCCGGCCTCGACCGGGGGTACTTCGTGGAGCCCACGCTGTTCACCGGTGTGGACAACGCGATGACCATCGCGCGGACGGAGTTCTTCGGGCCGGTCGGTGTCGTGATCCCGTTCGGCACCGACGAGGAGGCGGTGCGGATCGCCAACGACAGCCCCTACGGCCTGTCCGCGGGGGTATGGAGCGCCGACCCGGCGGCCGCCCACGCCATCGCCGCCCGTATCCGGGCCGGCGGCGTCACGATCAACGGCGGTAGCGCCGGGGTGAACCCGCGGGCCGCGTTCGGCGGTTACAAGCAGAGCGGTCTGGGCCGGGAATGGGGTGAGTTCGGGCTCGATGAGTACCTGCAGACCAAGACGGTCGGCTGGGCGGCGCGCTGAACCACCGGATGCCCTTTTCACGATGTCGGTGTGTCGTCGAGCGGATGGTGACGGGTGGACTTCGAACTGAGCGAGGAACAGGCCATGCTGCGCGACGCGGCGCGCGCGCTGCTGTCCGAGCAGGCCCCGGTCGACCGGGTGCGCGAGTGGGCCGGGAGCGGCGAGGACGTCGATCCGGCGTTGTGGCGGCTGACGGCCGGCCTCGGCTGGCCGGGCCTGGCCCTGCCCGAGGAGTACGGGGGCGCGGGGCAGGGCCTGGTGGAACTCGTACTCGTCGCCGAGGAGGCCGGGCGCGCGCTGGGCAGGGTTCCGTTCGCACCGACCGCCCTCGTGGGCCGGGCCCTCGCCGCGGCCGGCTCGCCGTCGCTGCGCGCCCGGGTGCTGCCCGAGCTCGCCGGCGGGGCGGGCTGGGCCACCTGGGCGTTCGCGGAGCCGCACGCCCCGTGGAGCCTGGAAGGGGTGCGTGCCACGGCGCGCGCCGACGGTGACGTGATCGTCCTCGACGGTGTCAAGACCGCGGTCCAGGACGCCGGCGGCGCTCGATGGCTGCTCGTCACCGCGCGCCAGGACGGTGTTCCCGCGTCGTTCCTCGTCGATCGCGGCGCCGCCGGTGTCACCGTCCGGCGCCAGCGGGGGCTTGATCCGACCCGCGCCTTCCACGAGGTCCGGTGCGAGGGCGTGCGCGTTCCGCTCGACCATCGTCTGGACGCCGGGCCCGACGGGATCCAGCGTCTGCTCGACGAGGCGTCGGTGCTGCGGTGCGCGGACGCGCTGGGGGCGATGCGGCGCATGCTGGAACTCACCGTCGAACACGCGCGGACCCGTGTGCAGTTCGGGAAGCCGATCGGGGCCTTCCAGGCCGTGAAGCACGCGTGCGCCGACATGGCGCTGCTGGTGCATGCCGCCGGCGCCGCCACCCACCACGCGGCGATGGCCGCCGACGCGGGCGCCGACGACGCGGCCCGGGTGGCCTGTGCCGCCGCCTCCCTCACCTGCACCGCCACCGCCGATGTCGCCTCCCGCGCCCTGCAGTTGCACGGCGGCATCGGCTTCACCTGGGAGCACGACCTCCACCTCTACCTGCGCCGCGCGAGGGCCGACAGCGTGTTGCAGGGGGACGCCGCCGTCCATCGCGAACGGCTGTGCGCCCTGCTGCTGCGGTCGTCGGCGTCCGTCTGAGCGCCACGTCCAAGCGACAAGCGAAAGGTGTCCGATGGAGATCAAGGGCAAGAAGGCCGCGGTGTTCGGCGGTGCCTCCGGCCTGGGCCGGGCCAGCGCTCAACTGCTGGCGGCCCGCGGCGCCGACGTCGCCGTGCTCGACCGCCCGGAGTCGGCCGGAGCGCAGGTCGCCGCCGCGCTCGGCGGGAGCTTCCATCCCGTCGACGTCACCGACTTCGAGGCGACGGAGAGCGCGCTGGCCGCCGCCGTGGCGGCACTCGGCGGACTGCACGTCGCGATCACCACCGCGGGCGGTGGCACCGTGCAGCGCACCCTCGGCAGGAACGGTCCCCACGACCTGGACGCCTTCCGCCGGGTGCTCGACCTCAACACCGTGGCGACCTTCAACATCAGCCGGCTCGCCGCCGCGCACATGAGCCGCAACGAGCCCGAGGACCCCGACGGCACCGGAGAACGCGGGGTCATCGTCAACACCTCGTCGATCGCCGCGTTCGAAGGGCAGGTGGGCCAGGTCGCCTACGCGGCCGCCAAGGCCGCCATCGCCGGCATGTGCCTGACCATGGCGCGCGACCTCGGCTCGCTCGGCATCCGCGTCCTCGCCATCGCGCCCAGCCTGTTCGAGACGGGCGCGACCGGGAGGATCCCGGCCGAGGCACGGGCCGCGCTGGTCAAGGACGCCGCCTTCCCCCGGCGCCTGGGCCGTCCGGAGGAGTACGCCAAACTCGCCCTGGCCATCGTCGACAACCCGATGCTCAACGGCCAGTGCCTGCGGCTGGACGCGGGCCAGCGGTTCGGGCCCCGCTGAACCGGGCGCCATGACGAGGGCGGCAGGGGCCTGGACGAACCATGCCCCTTCCGCCCTCCCCCTGCAGGTCACTTGAGCATGCTGCCCGCGTCGATCGGCAACGTCACACCGGTGATGTAGCGGGACTCGTCGGAGGCCAGGAAGAGGACGGCGTTGCTGACGTCCTCCGGCTCGACCCAGGGGACGGGAAGCGTGTGGGCCATCTGGGACACCGGGGCGAAGTCGTCGGCGGTGGGGTGTTCCAGGTCCGGGCGGAACACCCGGAAGGTGGCCTCGTTCATCACCATGGGCGTGTTGACCTGGGTGGGGTGGACGGAGTTGACCCGGATGTGGTGCTGTGCCATCTCCACCGCGAGCGCGCGCATCAGGCCGACCACGCCGTGCTTGGCGGTGACGTAGTGGCCGATGTTGGGATACGCCTTGAACCCGCCCACCGAACTCGTCAGGATGATCGAGCCGCCCTGCCCGCCGGCGACCAGGTGCGGGATCGCCGCCTTGGCGCTGAGCCAGACGCCCGTCAGGTTGATGTCGAGCATGTCCTGCCAGACCGCGGCCGGCATGCTCTCCAGCGGGCTGCCGACGCTCCCGATGCCGGCGTTGGCCACGACGATGTCCAGCCGGCCCAGTCGCGCGACGCCCTCGTCGACGGCCGCCTTGAGGGCCTCCTCGTCCCGCACGTCGGCCTGTGTCGCGATGATGCGGCCCCCCTCCTTCTCCACCAGCGACACCGTCTCGTCCAGGTCCTCCGGTGTCGGCATCGGGAACGGAACGCCCTCGATGTGCCGGCAGATGTCGACGGCGATGATGCCGGCTCCTTCGCGGGCCAACCGCACGGCGTGGCTGCGTCCCTGGCCGCGCGCGGCACCGGTGATGAAGGCGACCTTGCCTTCGACGCGTCCGGACATGGCTTACCTCGTTTCGTGAGTGGTTCGGGTGGCGGCGGGACGCGTGCTCCGGCAGGGCCGACGTGCCTCGGGCGCTCGTACGCCGGAGTCCTGGGGTCCTCCCGGGTTCGGTGCCGGCCTCACGCGGGATGGAGGCCGGCCCGTTCCGCGTCCGCGGTCAGGGACGTTTCCGCCTCTTCGGCGGTGATGGCGCGCAGCAGCACCACGGGGGTGGCGATCTTCCACAGGAAGTACGCGGCCGAGGGGATGACGTCGGCGAGCAGCCCGTTCCAGGCCAGCGGCCCGGTCTTGGCGAGGAAGACGAACGCCCCCGGGATGAGCAGCACCCCGAGCACGAGGTTGAGATGGCCGAACCAGCGCGGGAAGACCGGCTTCGGGCGCCGGTCCACGAGGACGGCCAGCCCGATCGACCAGACCTGCAGCACATAGATGCAGGCGTTGCCCACGAACATCAGCCAGAAGACATCACTCATCGCGGACAGGACGTCGGCCGAATGGCTCTCCGGTCGATAGGCCGCGGCGGAGAGTATCGCCAGCGGGAAGAAGAAGCCGATCGGAGCGACGACGCCGGTGGTCAGCTGGACCATGGACAGCAGACCCCAGCCGCCCTCGATCCGGCGCATCTGCAGGCTGGTCACGACGACGAACGGGTACTCGAAGGGGATGGTCAGCACCATGAGCACGACGCAGGTGAGGATTCCCGTCCGGTTGCCGGTCAGGAACGCGACGATCTGCTGCGGGCTCGCCGTGGGGCTCACCGGCGGGGTGAGCCTGCCGACGGCGAACGCGGCCACGAACCCCACCAGCAACACGAATCCGCACCACGCGGAGACGCGTTCCAGCCTGATGCGAAGGTCTTGTTCCATCAAGGGGTCTCCTCACCCGCCGATCAGCCGGTCCAGCACGAGCGTCGAGCTCGAGAGGTAATCTCCGTAACCGCCCCGGAAGAACAGCAGCGGAGTCTTCAACGACTCGATCCGCAGATCTCCGACGCGCCCCACGACCAGGAAGTGGTCTCCGATCTCCACGACGTCCTCGACCGTGCAGTCGACCCAGGCGACGATTCCGTCCAGGACCGGATTTCCCAGGGGTGAGGTCTTCCAGCCGACGCCCTCGAACCGGTTTCCTCCCGCCGCCATCCTGCGGGACAGCCGCTCCTGGTTGCCGGCGAGCGCGTTGGCGCAGAACCGGCCGGAGGCACGGATGCCGCCCAGGGTCGAGGAGGACCGGGTGACGAGGAAGGACACCAGGGGCGGATCCAGGGACACGGACGTGAAGGTGCCCACCACCAGCCCCTGCGGCCGTTCCTCGGCGTCGGTCGTGGTGATCGCGACCACACTCGTGGGGAAGTGGCCCAGCACGTCCCGGAACTGCCGCCCGTCGATGGCGCCCGCCGTGGGGCGGCGGGCCGCGCCGCTGTCGCTCATCCGACTCAACTGCCTCTCGCGGTTCGTCCCGGTGCGTCAGATCAGCACGCGCATCGGCTCGGGCAGTTCGAGCCCCATCTGCGCGAGTGCGTTCGCGTGGTACGCGACACCGGGCACGTGGATCATGTGCTGGAGACCGACGTGCGCGTCCCGCCAGAAGCGCTGCAGCGGATTGCCGCGCCGGATCGCGTTCCCGCCGGACCGCGCGAAGATCTCGTCCACGGCGGAGACGGCCCGCCAGGCACACCGGATCTGGTTGCGCCGTACGTTCGCGCGGTCCTCGACGGTCACCGGCCTGCCGGCCTCCACCTGGTCGTACAGCCTGCTGATGCCGTCGATGAGCTGCACGCGCGACGCGGCGATCTCCGCCGCCGCCTCCCCCGCGGCGTAGAGCACGTACGGATCGTCGCGCACCTGGACTCCGGTCACGGCGACCCGGTCGCGCTGCTGGTCGAGGTGGACGGCCAGCGCGCCCTCGCAGATGCCGATGACGGCGGCGGTGATGCCGAGCGGGAACATGGCGGTGAACGGCAGCCGGTAGAGGGGATCCGTGAGCCCGGCCGTCTCCGCGGCGGCCCCCTCCATGACCGACTCCTGCCTGACGACGCGGTGCTCGGGAACGAACGCATCGCGCACCACGACGTCCTTGCTGCCGGTGCCCGCGAGGCCGATCACGTCCCAGGTGCCGTCGATGATCTCGTAGTCCGACCGGGGCAGCACGACGTGCAGCACGCTGATCGGGCCCGCCGGCCTGCCCTTGCCGTCCCCGAGCAGCGCACCGAGGAAGTCCCAGCGGCAGTGGTCGCTTCCCGAGGAGAACGGCCACCGCCCGGTGAGGCGGTATCCGCCGTCCACGGGATCGGCGATGCCGCCCGGCATGTAGGGGGAGGCGATCCAGGTGTCCGGATCGTCGCCCCAGACCTCCTGCGCGAGGCGGGGATCCATCTGGGCCAGTTCCCACGGGTGTACGCCGACCACGCCGCACACCCATCCCGCCGCCCCGTCGTGGCGGGCGACGGCCATCACCGCCTCCGCGAAGTCGCGGGGGTGCGCGGCGCAGCCGCCGTACTCCTTGGGCTGCAGCAGCCGGATCACCCCGGCCGTGCGGAGCAGTCCGACGGTCTTGTCGCTCAGCTTGCCCAGGGACTCGTTGTCGTCCGCGAGCGCGGCGAGTTCGGGTCCGAGCTTCTCGACACGGTCGACCACTTCGTGCGCCACGCCGCACACCTCCTGCTGATCGCTCCATCGCATGTACCGCGCCGGCGGCGGGACGCCCCCAGTGTCTTTCCGGGCGGCGTCCGCCCGCTGGGCGCTTTCCGCTGACCGGGACGGAATCCGGCGGGCGTTCACCGGGTGATCCGGGGCCTGAGCGCCGCCGTGGAGCGGCCCCTGGCGGCGGACAGCCACACACCGGCCCCGTAGGCGAGGTCGTCGAGGCGCCGGGCGATGCCGTAGCGGAGGGGATCGAGGCCCGCGCGGTCGCGGCGGTACTCCAGGGCGATGTCGGCCAGGGCGGCGACCGCCGCGGCCCGGCGCAGGCGGCGGGAGACCGTACAGCCGGCAGCCGTGACCGGCCACCAGTGCCGGGTCAGCAGCGCCGAGGCCTGGCTCAGCGCGCCGACGGCTCCGCCCGCCGTGAGCCGCAGCGCCAGCCGGTGGGGATGGCGGGTGCCGTCGAGCTTGCGGGCGATGCGCAGCACGGTGACCCCGGCGACGGCTCCGGCGACGGGTACCGACCATCGGCGCTGGGCGAGCAGCGCGGTGAGGAACGCCGCGCTCCACGGGGCGAGCACGGCCGGTGCGATGAACTCGGGGTGCCGCCGGGCCAGGGGGTGCGCCCCGGTGCCGTACACGAGCTTGCGCACGAACCAGTCACCGAGGCGGGTGCGGTGTTCGTGGGCGGCCCGCGCGGCGGGCTCGTAGCGCACCCGGTGGCCGTTCTTGATGAGCCGCCAGCACAGGTCGACGTCCTCCCCCACCCGCATGCTGTCGTCGAAGCCGTCCGTCAGGGCGTCCACCCGGCCCACGACACAGGCCGTGGACGCCCAGGAGACGGGGCTGCCCGGTCGCACGGCGGCCGGGTGGTCACCGAGGTCGAGGGAGGAACGCGCATGCTCGTAGCGTGCGATCCAGCTGCCGGCCGCGGTGGGCAGGCCGGTGATGCGGGGGACGGCCAGGGCGACCCCGGGGTCGGCGAAGTGCCGCAGCAGGGTGGGGACGGTGTCGGGTGCGAGGACGACGTCGGAGTCGGCGAAGACCACATAGGGAGTGGTGACGAGCCGGAGCCCGGCGTTGCGGGCGGCGGCGGGCCCCGCGTTGGCGGGCAGGCTGACCAGGCGGGCCTCGTGCCGGGCGGCGACGGCCGCGACGGCGGCGGGACGGTGCGAGGCGTCGTCGACGACGATGACCGGGTGGCCCGGCCCGATGCTCCGAAGCAGGCGGTCGAGCTGGCGCGGGCGGTCCCGGACCGGCACGACGACGGTGTACCGGGGGTCGGGGTGCGGGGGCAGCGCGCCGAGGACCGGGTTGGCCATGCCGAGTTCGAGCAGCCGGTCCGCCAGCAGTCCGCTCGCCGCGTCCCGCACGGTGATCCGGCGGCCGGCGAGGAGCGGCCTGGCCCGCGGGGCCAGCCGGAGGAGCCGGGCCGGGAAGCCGCCGACGAGCGCCCGGCCGCCGTCGACGACGTTGGTGTGCCGGTCGAGTTCGACGACGAAGCCGGCGGGCAGGGTCATCGGCGCGGCGCCTTCCGGTGCGGTGGCCTCGGCGGTCGTTCGGGCCCGACGAGACGGCCCCGGCCGTCGACTTCTCCCGCGGCGATCCGGTGGGCGACGGCGGACACCATGGCGTCCAGGGTCCGGTGCCCCTCCTCGGCCGTCGCCCCGGCCGGGTCGCCCAGCACGCCGCAGGGCGAGACCGCCCGGACGCCCCGGGCCAGCAGGTCCGGCAGCAGGGCGGCCAGCGGCCGGGTCTCCCCGGCGACCGCGCGGTCGAGCCGCACCTCCTCGGGGGCCAGGTGCAGCATCAGCGAGGTCTCGGCGCGGCCGGCGTGCGCGTCCCCGCCCGGTGCCTCGCAGCCGGTCCAGGCGGCGTCGTGGCCCTCCGTGCGGAGCAGTGCGACGGCGGTGTCGAGGGCGGCGAGGTTGCCGCCGTGGCCGTTGACGAAGACGACCCGCCCCGCCCAGAGCGCCAGGGAGCGCGCCATCTCCACGAGTACCGTGCGCAGCGCCTGCTGCCCGATCGAGACGGTGCCGGGGAAGTCCGCGTGTTCGCCGCTGGCACCGTAGGCCAGTGCCGGCGCTACCAGCGGCGGGGCAGCGGGTCCCGCGCGCAGGGCGGCCGCCGCCGCGTGCGTCACGGCGCGGGCGATGACCGTGTCGGTGTCGAGCGGCAGGTGCGGGCCGTGCTGTTCGGTGGATCCGACCGGGACCAGGACCAGGGGGCCCGTGGGGACCTCCGGCCATGCGGTGCGGGCCAGTTCGCCGGCGGCGGGCCGGCGGGGCGCCCGCGTCATGGCCGTGCGGCCGCGGTCCGGGACACCTCCGCTGGGGTCCCGGCGCCCGGTGCCAGTGTGAAGCCCGGCGGTATCACCAGGTCGTCGGGGGACAGATCGTGCACGGAGGCATGTCCGAGCCCCCGTACGGCGGAGTCGAGTCCGCCGCGCATGACGTCCAGCACGTTCTCCACTCCCGCCTGCCCGTTCGCCGCCAGGCCCCACAGGTAGGCCCGGCCGATCAGGACGGCCCGGGCACCGAGGGCGAGTGCCTTCGCCACGTCGCCGCCGCGTCGTACTCCGCCGTCGAGGAGTACCTCCACCTGGTGGCCGACCGCCGCCACGATGGAGGGCAGGACGCGGATCGTGGCCGGAGTGGTGTCCAGGTTGTTGCCTCCGTGGTTGGACACCGACAGGCCCGACACCCCGGCGTCGACCGCCCGCTTGGCGTCGTCCACCCGGGTCACTCCCTTCAGCAGGAACGGCCCGCCCCACTCCTTCCGCAGCCATGCGATGTCCTCCCAGGTCGGAGGCGTGGTCTGCATCCATTCACCGTAGGCGTGGAAGAAGGTGGGGGCCTCGCCGCCGGCGGGCCGCATGTTGGGCACCGTCAGGTCGGGGAGGCGGCCGGTCCGTGCGTACCTCCACAGCCACCGGGGGCGGGGCAGCACGTCGGGGGCGAAGCGCAGGGCGGTCCTCAGATCGAGGCGCTCCGGGATGGGCGGACTCCCCCAGTCGCGGCCGTGGGAGAAGGACCAGTCGAGTGTGACGATGAGAGCCTTGGCGCCGGCCGTCCTGGCCCGGTCCATGAGCTGCTCCATCGCATCGCGGCTCCCGCTCCAGTACATCTGGAAGAACGTGTCGGGATTGGCCGCGGCGACCTCTTCCACCGGTCTGCTCGCGAACGAGCTCAGTCCCATGATGACCCCCCGCCCGGCGGCGGCGCGCGCCACGGCCACCTCTCCCTCCGGGTCCACCGCCTGGACGCCGGTCGGTGAGATGAGCACCGGGAGCGCGGTCGGGACGCCCAGCACGGTCGTGGACAGGTCGCGCTCGGCGTGGTGGCCCACGGCCCGCGGGGCGAAGCCCAGTTCGGCGAACGCCGCGATGTTGTCGTCGATCGTGCGGCCGCGCTCCGAGCCCGCGACGAGCGCGCCGTAGACCGTGCTCGGCAGCCTCTTCTCGGCACGGCGCTGGGCCTCGGCGACCGACTCGAACCAGGGGTTGGTGCGCATCTGCTCTGTCTCTCCTCGGGTTTCCGGTTCTCAGGTCAGCCGCAGCCCGGCCAGCGGGTCCTGGACGCAGTCGCTCACCGGTGGCCGCTCCAGGTCCGCGCGGCGGGTGAGCCTGACGTCCACCGGCCCCGGGCGCCGGGAGTGGTCCGCCGAGGTGCGGGGCAGGTCCGCGGTGCCGCGCGGACGCCTGGCCAGTTGCTCCTCGCCATGCCCCTGGACGCACTCGGGGTCGGGGCCGTCCAGGGGAAGCCCGGTGAAGAACTTCGCGGCCATGCATCCGCCCCGGCAGGTGTCGTGGAACCCGCAGGAGCGGCAGGCCCCGGCGTGCTGGGGAGCGCGCAGCCGCCGGAAGAGCTCCGAGTCGCGCCACACCCTGGTGAAGCCGCCGGGATCGCGGACGTTCCCGGCGAGGAACTCCTCGTGGATGGCGAACGGGCAGGCGTACACGTCACCGACCGGGTCGATCAGGCAGACGACACGGCCGGCGCCGCAGAGGTTGAGGCCGGGGAGCGCCTGGCCGTATGCCGACAGGTGGAAGAAGGAGTCCCCGGTCAGCACGTCGGCGCCGTGCGCCAGCAGCCAGTCGTACAGCTCGCGTTGCTGGCCGCCGGTCGGGTGCAGTTCGTCCCAGACGTCGGCGCCGCGCCCGGAGGGGCGCAGCCGGGTCAGGCGCAGCTGGGCGCCGTGGCGGTCGGCCAGCGCCTTGAAGCGGTCCAGTTGAGGGATGTTGTGGCGGGTGCAGACCACGGAGAGCTTGAAGTTCCGCACCCCGGCGGCGGCCAGGTTCTCCATCGCCCGCACCGCCGTGGCGTACGAACCCTCCCCGCGCACCGCGTCGTTGACGTCGGCCGTCGCGCCGTCGAGGGAGATCTGGACGTCGACGTAGTCGGTGCGGGCCAGTCGCTCGGCGGCCCGCGGGGTGATCCGGACCCCGTTGGTGGAGAACTTGACGCCCACCCGGTGGGCCGTGGCGTAGTCCAGGAGGTCCCAGAAGTCGGCGCGGACGGTCGGCTCGCCGCCGCCGATGTTGACGTAGAAGACCTGCATGGCCTCCAGCTCGTCGATGACGGCCTTGGCCTCCTCGGTGCCCAGTTCGCGGGGGTCGCGCCGCCCGGAGCTGGACAGGCAGTGGACGCAGGCCAGGTTGCAGGCGTAGGTCAGTTCCCAGGTCAGGCAGATGGGCGCGTCGAGCCCGTACTCGAACAGATCGACCAGGCGTGACGTGGTGGTCATGGTGCGGCCCTTCCGACGAGCATCGACGACTCGGCCAGTGCGGCCAGCGCCCGGCCGTAGCGCGGCAGTTCGTCCTCGCCGACACCGGCGGCCAGGCAGGCGGCGCGGGCCGTGGGCGCCTGTGCGAGGGACCGGACGACCGCGAGCAGCCGGCGGTCCTTGAGGAACGACAGTCCGCGGGTCCCGAAGTGGTAGAGGAGTGCGCCGAAGGGTTCCGGCCGCAGCGAGACCTGCGGGTGGAGGCCCCAGGCGCGGTCGAGGTCCATCGCGGTCATCGCGCGGGCCCGCCTTCCGTTCGTACGTGCCCTAGTAGACGCCGCACATGCCGTCGATGGAGACCTCCTCGATGAGGCTCTCGGCCGCGATCAGCGGTTCCTCGGGCCCGGCGGCTTCGGCCGGGGTCTCCTCGGAGGGAGGCAGGAACCTGCCGGAGGGGACGGTGCGGAGCTCGGTCATACGGCTCTCCCTTGGCATCCCGCGGTTCCGCGGCCGTGTCCGCCGCGGACCGCTCCCATCGGTTCACCCGACGGTATTGACATCGTGCGCCATAACCGAAGCCCCGGTCCCGGTCACCGGGACGGGCATGCGCGCACGCCCTGGTGACGGGTTGAATCGCTTGCTCATGGAGCTGATGGACCGCGCCGATGTCGTCGTGGTGGGTGCCGGAGGCAGCGGAGCCGTCCTCGCGGCACGGCTCAGCGAGGATCCCGGCCGTACGGTGCTGGTGGTGGAGTCGGGCCCGGTGCCCGGGCGGCTCTCCTCGTTCGCACCCGGTCTGCTGGACGCGCGGCTGGTACCCGGGGCGCAGCCCGGCCATCCGGCCGTCCGGCCGTACGACGTACGTCTCACCCCCGATCTGCCGTACACGGTCCCCCGCGGCCGCTTCCTCGGCGGCTCGACCACGGTCAACGGCGGGTACTTCGTCCGGGCCCGGCGTGCGGACTTCGACCGCTGGTCGGCCGCGGGCGGGGCCGCCTGGTCGTACGAGCGGGTGCTGCCGCTGCTGCGGGCCCTGGAGACCGACCTGGACTACGGCGCCGGCGAACTCCACGGTGCCGGCGGGCCGGTGCGGATCCGCCGCACGGATCTGCGTCACCCGGCCGCCGCCGCGTTCCGGGCGGCGGCGAGCGAACTGGGGTTTCCCGAGGAACCCGACAAGAACGCCCAGGGCGCGCCCGGGTTCGGCCCGGTGCCGACGAACGCGGTGGACGGGATGCGCGTCAACACCGGCGTCGGCTACCTCCTCGGCGCGCTCGGGCGCCCCAACCTGCGGGTGGCGGGCGGCAGTACCGCCCACAGGGTGATCGTCGAACGCGGCCGGGCGACCGGGCTGATCGTGGAACGTGCGGGGCGGCGCATCCATGTGCGGGCCGGTGAGGTCGTGTTGTGCGCCGGGGCGTTCGGCTCGCCGCATCTGCTGCACCTGTCGGGGATCGGGCCGCGTACCGAACTCGATCGGCTCGGCATCCCCGTCGTCAGGGACGCGCCCGCGGTCGGAGCCCGTTTCGGCGACCATCCCCAGGTGGTGATGGAGTGGATGCCGCGGCGCCCGGTCCCCGAGCCGGCCGGTTCCTGGCTCGGTGGCGTCCTGCACCTGTCGTCGTCGGACGGCCGGTATGGGGGCGATCTGGAGGTGCTGCAATCGCTGGTCCCCTTGGCCGGGCTGGTCGGCGGCACGGTGAGCGTTCCCGGAGCGCCCCTCGCGTTCCTCGTCTCCGTCCAGTCGCCGCGGCTGACGGGCCGGCTGCGGACCCGCTCCGCCGATCCGGCCACGCCCCCCGGCATCGCCTACGGCTATCTGGAGAGCTCCACGGACCGGCGGCGCATCCGCGAGGTGGTCCGGGCCACGGCCGCGCTGCTGACCACCGGGGCCTTCCGCGAGGTCTCCGCCGGGCTCGTCGAGCCCGGGCCGCGGGTACTGGACGACGACCGTCTGCTCGACCGGTGGATCCGCGGGCGGCTGGGCACCTCCCAGCACACCTGCGGCACTGTTCCCCTGGGTCCGGCCGGTGATCCCCGGGCGGCCGTGGACCGCTACGGCAGGGTGCACGGGGTCCGCGGCCTGCGGGTGGCGGACACCTCGATCGTGCCCACCGCCCCGCTGCGCGGCCCGGCGGCGACGGCCGTCCTCATCGGCGAGCTCGTCGCCGACGCCATACGACGCGATCCGGCCTGAACCGGTGGTCGGCTACCCTGCCGTCTGCCGCGCCCGACACTGGGGGGAAGCATGGTGAAGCAGCTCCGGGAGGCAGCGGTGACCGGCCTGGGACCGGGCCGGGCGGGCCGGCCGCGCGCCACCTCGCGGATGGCTCTGGAACGGCTGGGGTTCGAGCTGTTCGCGCGGCAGGGCTTCGACCGTACGACGGTGGACGACATCTCCGCGGCGGCCGGCATCAGCCAGCGCACCTTCTTCCGCTATGTCGCGTCCAAGAACGATCTGGTGTGGGGCGACTTCCACGGGCAACTGGGCAGGCTGGCGGGCCTGTTGGCGGCGGCGGATCCGGCGGTGCCGATGATGGGCGCCCTGCGGGACGCGGTCGTCGAGTTCAACCGGTTCGACCCGGCGGTCGTGCCCTGGCACCGTCAGCGCATGAGGCTCATCCTGACGGTGCCGACGCTGCAGGCCGACGCGACGCTGCGGTACGCGGCGTGGCGTGCGGTGGTGACGGACTTCGCCGCGCGGCGCACGGGACTGTCCGCCGCGGACATGCTGCCCCGGCTCGTCGGGCATACGGTACTGGCCGCCTGCGTCGCCGCGTACGAGCACTGGCTCGACGACACGGACGCAAGCCTTGGCGGCTTGCTGGAGCGGGCCGTGGGGCAGCTGGCGGCGGGCTTGGGCGATCCGGCCCGCCGCGGGTAGGCCCGCGCGCGGCCGTCCGGCTCAGTCCCCGCCACCGGTGCTCCGGGTGCGGCCGGAGGCCGTGGAGGCCCCGGCCTCGAAGCACTGGGTCGCGACGCGCAGCGCCTGAGTGAGCGTGACGTCCAGGGGCGGATCGGTCGGCCGCTCGGGCTGCGAGGCCCAGTGCTCCACCGCGATACGCAGTGCCGCGTTGAGCATGCCCGCTTCCATGCGTACCGCCAGATCCTGTGCGGACCGGCCGGTGCCCTCGGCGATCACCCGGGCGAAGACGGGCTCCGCGTCGAAGTGGGTCTCCAGCCAGACGGCGCGCAGTCCGGGTTCGTCATGGCTGAGGCGTACCAGGTCCCGCAGCGCCCGCACGGGCTGCGCGGAGAGCCCGGCGGGGTCGTCGACGCAGGCGAGGGCGTGGGCCAGCGAACCGTCCCCCCTCAAGTAGGCCGGGAGCCGCTCCGTGGCCATCTCGATGCCCGCGGTGAGCAGGGGGCGCACGCAGTCCTCCTTGGAGCGGAAGTAGCGCCACAGGGTGCGGGTGGAGATCCCGGCGGCCGCGGCGATGTCCTCCGCCGTGGTGGCTGCCACCCCCTGGGCGGCGAACAGCCGGAGCGCGTGCTCGGCGATCTCCCGGCGCGTCGCCTCACGACGCCGCTCCGTCAGCGGCGGTCGTCCCGTGCGGCCACCGGATCGCGCGCCCAAGCATCCCTCCTACGCCTTCGCGCCGACCCTATCGCCCGCCGGAGCGGCAGCGTGATCCCCGGCGGACCGTTGGTTCACCACGCAACTTAATGTCGCGACGCGACTTCATGGCGCGGCGCGACATGAAGTGCTACGGTATCGCGGCATCGCGCTGAAGCATGGACGCGTCAAAGACGCAGTCGCTTCGCGCTCGGATGAGATCGCCTCACAGCCGGCCCTCGTGGGCCAGTGCTCCACGATCGGCCCATCCTGACGGGAGTCCCCCATTGTCCCGCAATGATTCGTCCTCAGCCTCTTCCTCCCCATCCGGCATCAGCCGTCGCCGCCTGCTGGGCACGACCGCCGCCCTGGGCGCCGCCGCGCTGGGCGGCATCGGCGCGGCGCGGACGGCGACCGCCTCCACGGTGACCAAGGCCGCCGTGACCGAACTCCAGGCCCGCGCCGTGGTCGTGGGCACCGGCTTCGGCGGCGGCGTGACCGCGCTGCGGCTCGCGCAGGCCGGGGTGCGCACCCTGGTCCTGGAGCGCGGCCGCCGCTGGGTCACCGGCCCGAACTCCGACACGTTCTGCCGCTTCGCGAACATGGACAACCGCTCGGCCTGGCTCAGCGACCACTCCATCGTCCCCGGCGTCAGCAAGACCTGGACGCCCTACACCGGCGTCATCGAGGCCGTCGAGGGCAACGGCATGACCGCCAACGTCGGCGCGGCGGTCGGCGGCGGCTCGATCACGTACCACGGCATGACCCTGCAGCCGACGAAGGCGAACTTCGCCCGCTCCATGCCCCTGGCCGCGGACTTCTACGACGAGCTCAACACGGTGTCGTACCCCACTGTGGCCAGGATGCTGGGCGTCTCCCCCCTCCCCGACGACCTGCTGGCCTCCGACGCGTACAAGTCCTCCCGCCTCTTCCAGAGCGTCCTGCCCAAGGTGGGCATGGACCCGTTCAGGGTGCCCCTGCCCATCGACTGGAGCTACGCCCGCGGCGAGCTGACCGGCCAGTACACGCCGACGTACACCACCAGCGACATCGCCTTCGGGGTCGACAACGGGGGCAAGCACTCCATCGACGTCACCTACCTCGCCCAGGCCGAGGCGACCGGACTGGTCGAGGTCGCGCCCCTGCACATCGTCCGCGACCTCGCGATGGACGCGAACAAGCGCTGGGTGCTGTCCGTCGACCGCATCGACACCAGCGGCGCCGTCCAGGAGCAGATCCAGGTCACCGCCGACGCGGTGTTCCTCAACGCCGGCTGCGCCGGCACCACCCGGCTCCTGGTCAAGTCCCGCGCCAAGGGCCTGGTCCCCGACCTGCCGGACGCCATCGGCACCAAGTGGGGCAACAACGGCGACCGGATCTGGGCGTGGCTCAACCCCAACGGCGACGCCGGCACCCAGCAGGGCGGCCCCGCCTGCATCGGCGCCACCGACTCCAGCGGCCTCATCCCCTTCACCCTGGTGCACGCGGGCTCGCCCGCGCAGGCCTCCGGCAGCACCCTGCTGACCGTGGTCGGGTACGGCATCGTCGACGGCGTGGGCACCTGGGCCTACGACGCGAACAAGGACGACGCGGTGCTGACCTGGCCGAGCGGCGCGGACGCCGCGCTGCAGGCGCTGATCACGGCCCGGGTGGAGGCCATCGCCGCGGCGGGCGGCGGCCTGATGATCGACACCAACGCCACCGCGCCGTCCACCTGGCACGGCCTGGGCGGCGTGCCCATGGGCGACGCCGTCGACCTCTACGGCCGCGTCCTCGGCCACCGGGGCCTCTACGTCATGGACGGCGCCCGCATTCCCGGCTCCACGGGGGCCTGCAACCCGTCCTTCACGATCGCGGCCCTCGCCGAGCACAGCATGGCGACCATCGTCCGCACCGACGTCGGCACCGTCTTCTGACGCGACCGCAGGGCACACCGCTGCAGGGCCCGGCGCTCTGGGAGTCCGGGCCCTGCAGCGGTGCGCCCTGCGGTCGCGCGGCCGAACGTGCCCACCCGAGGTGATCGGCCGCCGGTCGCCGAAGGTCAGTCCCGGCGGGCCACCAACCGGTAGGCGTTGGACAGCCCCAGGGGCCCGGCCAGGGGCCCGACGACACAGCGGTCCAGCACTCTGGCCAGGAGCAGGGCCGGGATGCCGGCGATCAGTACCGCGGCGCGCAGCGCGCGCTGGAGGGCGGTCGGCGGGGTCGGCAGCCACGGCGCGTCATCGCGCGGTGCCGCCGCGTCCAGGGCCAGCCAGACGGCGGCGAGGAGGTCGACGCGGTCGTGCGGTTCGGCGTGCTGCTCCGCCACCACCGTGAAGCCGAGGTCCCGCAGACCGCGCCGCAGGTTCTCCACCGGCACGAAGTGCAGGTGCTGCGGCTGCAGCCAGGGCAGCCACCACCGGCCGAGGAGGCGGGCGTAGCGGCTGTCGGGGTCCGGGACCTCGATCAGCAGATGGCCTCCGGGGCGCACGGCCAGACGCGCCGCCTGAAGTTCGCGGGCCGGGTCCGTGCTGTGTTCCAGGTAGTGGAACATGCTGACGACGTCGTACCGGCCGGCGAACTCCCCGGCCAGGTCGGGGAGGCTGCCGCGGTAGCCGTGTGCCACGCGTCCGGCCCGCTCGGCGAGTTCGGCGCCGTCGGTGAAGTCGAGGCCGTCGAAGGACGTGCCGGGATGGACGGTGCGGGCCGCTTCGCAGAAGTGGCCGTGGCCGGTGCCGACGTCCAGCCAGTTGCCGGGGGCGGGAGCGAAGGGGAGCAGCGCCTCGGCGCGCCGCACGTACATCGCCGTCCGGCCCGCGAACGTCCTGCCGAGCCGCTTCTCCCCCAGGCCGTCGTAGAAGTCGCGGTAGTAGAACTCCAGGCCGGCCTCGCTGAGCCGCGGGTTCTGGAAGGTGTGCCGGCACTCCTCGCACCGGTCGAGGACGAAGCGGCCGGGTTTGTGCTGGAGCAGGTCCGTGGTGCGCAACCGCGTCGCCAGCCGGGCCGAGCCGCACCACGGGCAGGACTCGCGCCGGGCTTCGAAGAAGCGGTCGAGGCCGTCGGCGAGGTCGGCCTGGTAGGCGGGGCGCAACGCGGCGACCCGCGCGGCGAGTTCGGCCTTCGTGTCGGTGTTCGTGTCGGCGTTCGTCCCGGTGTTCGTCCCGGCGTTCGTCCCGGCGCTCACCGTGCCTCCTTCGGCGTCGTGCCCATGGCCAGTCGTTCGAGGTGGAGCGCCGCGGCACCGGCGCCGCCGGCGGCACGGAACGCCGCGCGGACACGGCCGGCGGCGGCACGGTAGGCGGGTTCGTGGAGCACGGCGTCGAGGGCCGCGCCGATCCCGCGTGCGGTCGCCCGGCCGAACCTGACCCTGAACCCCGCTCCCGCGTCGGTCACCTGTCCGGCCACGATCGGCTGGTCGTCGCGGATGGGGGCGACGACCAGCGGGACACCGTGCCAGAGGGCCTCGCAGACGGTGTTGTGGCCGGCGTGGCAGACGACGGCGTCCATCCGCCCCAGCAGCGGGAGTTGGGGGACGGACGGGAGGACGAGGACGTCCTTGTCGTGGGCGTCGGCACCGAGCACACCGCCCGGGTCGACGATCACCGCCTGCAGCCGGTCGGTTCGTTCGCGCACCGCGGCCAGGCACTCCCCGAGAAAGCGCGCCCCGACATCGGTGTTGGCGGTTCCGAGCGTCACCAGGACGCGGGAGCGGGCGACGTCGAGCCAGTCCCAGGGGAAGCCGGCCGTGGTGGGGCGGTCCGCGATCGCGGGACCCACATAGCGGATCCGCGCGTCCCGCCGGGCGCCGGGTCCCACGAACTCCGGGGTGGAGAAGGCGAGGACCAGGTGCGGGGAGAAGCGGGGGTCGGCGGTGCCGGACGGGTCGCCGATACGCCCGCGCAGATCCCGGATGACGTCGTCCAGCCACGCGGCGACCTTGGGCATGCCGCCCAGGGCGTCGGTGAACTCGGACGACGTGCTGGCCGAGGTGGCCCACGGCACACCGAGTCGCTCGGCCACCAGACCGCCGGCGAACGCCTGCTGATCGGCGACGACGACATCGGGGCCGAACGTCTCCACCGCCGCCCGCACACCGGGCGCCATCTCCTCGGCGAGCGGCACCAGGAACCACTCCCACAGGAACTTCAGCGCCTCAGCGCCGCGGATGTCCGGTGGCCGTACGTCGTCTCCCGCGCCCGGCACCGGGCCGTCACAGGGGAAGACCGCCGCCGCGTCGCCGGCGAGCCGCCGCACGAGCCGGGGATCCGCGCAGACCCAGGCCGGCTCGTGGCCTCGGGCGGCCAGTTCGGCCGCGACGGCGGCCGCCGGGTTGATGTGCCCGACCAGCGGCGGTACGGCGAACAGGAATCGGCTCACCGGCCCGCCGCCGTCCGCATCGCGCCCGCCGTCGGCCCGTTCGCACCCGCCCGCCGGACGAGCGACAGGACGTGGCCGCCGACCGTTCCCGGCGCCTCCACCAGAACGGAGTGCTCGTGCCCCGGCACCACGACCGTGCGGCAGTCGGGCAGCAGCCTCTCCAGCCAGGGCGCCAGATCGGCCAGATCGGAGTCGCCGCCGTACACCCCGAGCACCGGGCACCGCACGGAACGTATCTGCTTCTCCGTCAGTACCCGGCTGTCCGGGATGTCCTGGACGAGGGTGGTCTCCCGGGCCAGGCGGGCCGCGCCCTTGGCCAGGCGCGCGGTGTTGTGGCCGCGGTTGGCGTGGATCCAGGCGAGGGCGTCGGCCTCGTTGTACGCCAGCTCGTGCAGCACGCGCCGCAGGATGCCGCCGAGCTTCACCGCCCAGGCGACGGTTGCCGGCTCCGACTCGATCAGGGAGACGGAGGCCGCCCGCTCGGGGTGGCGTGCGGCGTACCCGAAGGCGACGGTGCCGCCGTAGGAGTTGCCCACCAGGTGGACCTGGCCGGTGACCCCCAGCCGGTCGAGCAGCACCTCGAGGTCGTCGATGTTGTCGTCGAGGGTGTACCCCCTGGTGGGGCGCGTGCTGCGGCCGTGGCCCCGCAGGTCGTACATGACGACCTCGAGGCCGGCCGCGGCGAAGGCCGGGGCCACGGTGAAGTAGTAGCTCGCCAGGCTGTCCGTCAGCAGCCCGTGGACGAGGACGATGGTGCCGGTGGCCGGGCAGCCGTTCCGGGGGCCCATCCGCTGGACGTGCAACTGGAGTGCGCCGGTGTCGACCATGGTCATGGCTCAGCCCGCCTCGGCTGTCTTCAGGCTCTGCACGACGTACTCGACGAGCCGGCCGACGGTCAGTTCGATGATCTCGTCGAAATCCATTCCGGCGAGGAACTCGGCGAAGTTGACCTGTGAGCCGTACCGCTGCTGCAGCAGGCCCGCGAGCGTCACCAGGTCGATGCTCTCCAGCTCCAGGTCGCGGTTGAAGGTGGTCGTCATGCCGATCTGAACATCGTCCAGGCCGTACTCGTCCTCCAGGAGTGCGGCGAGCATGCCCGAGATGTCGGCGAGGACGGCGGCCTCGTCCGTGGCGGCCGGGGTGTGGGGGGAAGGGGTCATCGGTCGTACTGCTCCTCTTCGTGCGTCGGTGCAGGCGCCGTTTCCGGTCCTGCCGCTGCCGGGCCCGTCGTCCAGGCCACGACGTACTCCCGCTCCGGCAACCCGGGCGGACTGTCCGTTCGCCGGCAGTGCACCGGGTACGCGCCCGCCAGGCGCCCCGAGACCACCAGCCGGTCCGTGGAGATCACCGCCAGCACCGCGAAGTCGCGCGGCCGTCCGCCGAATCCGGTGCCCTCCGCCTTGGCGACGGCCTCCTTGGCGGCCCAGAAGCGGGCGAACCACAGTGCCTCGGGCTCTCCCGTGGCGGCGGACCGCTCGTGCAGCAGGGCGCGTTCGTCTTCGGAGAGCGCGATCGCGAGGGTCTGCGGGTCACGCTCGGCGACCTCCTCGATGTCGATACCGGGCCCGGGGCCGGGCCGGTGCGGCCGGACGATCGCCACCCCGGCCTCGGCCCGGTGGGCCAGCGACACATCCAGCGGGGGCAGGGTGCGGCCGTGCAGGCCGGTGACGTACGGGCGGCCCGAGGCGTCGTTGCGCACCCGGATCTCCGCGGGGAAGACCGGCCCCTCACCGTGGTCCCACAGCCACCGCCGCACCGCGTCCTTGACCGCGATCCGGCCGAGGAGCCACTGCCGGCGGCCGCGCGGCGCGTACCCGGCGTACTCCGCACGCTCCTCGCCGCTCAGCGAGTTGCGCATGATCAGCTCACGTGAGGCGAGGTCGGGCCATCGCTCGTGCAGCAGCGACCAGCCGTCCGACCGGGCCTGGGACAGCGTGTTGCGCTCGGGGAAGCGCCCATAGGGCTGGGTCGTCGGATCGTTGTCGAAGCGGCGGTCCTGCCAGCCGGTGATCTGCGCCCACACCGCGCCGTCGACGGTGAGTTGGACGTCGGCTTCGAGCACCGTGTCGGTGAGCGAGGTGATCCGCGCCAGGCACTCCACCTTCGTGCCGGGCGGCGGGGGCGGAGCGTAGAAGCGCGCCTCCCTCAGCTGCACGGGGAAGACGATGGTGCGCTCGGTGCGGGTCGCCAGGATCCAGTAACCGAGGATCTGGCCGACGTTGTCCAGCAGCGCGCCGGGCGCACCGGGTGTGGTGATCACGCCGCGTACGTGCGTGTCGCCGATCCCGGTGAGTTCGGTGACGCCCTGGAAGGCGGGGCCGTGGAACATCCAGCGTTCGCTGTAGAGCTGGGCCGCGGTGTGGTCGGGGGTCCGTTCGGCGGAGGGGTCCGTCCGCCAGGGGGTGGGGCGTGCGGTGGGCCGGCGGGCGGCGAGTTCGACGACGGCACGGGCCCAGGGCCCGAACGAGACCGCCAGGCGGTCCGGCTTGTCGACGGTCACGGTGACCGGTACGTCGACCGGCGGGCTGGCCGTCAGCCACTGGTCGAACCGCGCCCCGTGCACGGCGACCGCCCGCCTGCCGGGGGCCGCCTGCTCCGCCGCCGCCATGAGGTGGTGCACGATCGTGGTCGCCGGCACGACGGGCCAGCGGTCGGCCACATCGGGCCAGCCGGGGCGCTGCGGGAAGAAGCAGTGGTCCAGGAGGTACGGCATGGTGTCGGTGGACACCCGCACGGTGGTGCGTCGCGCCGTGGGTGGCGGCGGAGGAGTCGAGGGCACGGAGTGCGCCGGGGAGACGGAAACGGCAGTGGCGGCCGGGTGGACGCCGCCCGCGGCGGGAGCGGCCGGGTGCCGGGTGCCCGCGGCGATCAGTGCCGCCGCCGTGTCGGCGGTGTCCCGCAGCAGGGCGGACAGTTCGGCGGCTGCCGGGGAGCGGGCGGCGAGGGTGTCCAGCGGCGCGGACGGGGCGCTGCCCGCCGGCACCGGAGTGGGGCGTAGGGCGTGCCGTAGTTCGGCGAGGGCCGGTCCGTCCAGGGACAGCAGCGCCCCGCCCAGGTCGAGCCGGACCGGGGGCCGGTCCGGCCGTACCGCCTGCGCCCCCGTGGCGCGGGGAGGCAGGGCGGGAGCCACCGGCCGGCCCGCGGTCCACAGGGCGGTCGCCACCCGGTGGAGCTGGGCGAGCCCGGTGTGGTGGGGTGAGTTGGCCGCCACGACGAGGTGGTCGCGGCCGCCCAGGGTGTCGCCGATGAGCGAGCCGAGCTGCCCGGTGCCGACCTGGACGAAGAGGCGGTGTCCTGCCTCGTACATCGCCTCGACGAGGTGCCGGAAGCGGACCGGTTCCAGCAGGTGCCGGACGAACAGCTCCCGCACGGCCGCCTCGCCCGGGGGGTACGGCGACGCCGTCGTGCCCGACCACAGCGGGACGGTGGGCGGGTACAGCCGGAGGCTGCGGGAGGCGTCCTCGATGGGGGCGAGATAGGGCTTGAGCATCGGCGTGTGGAAGCCGGACCGGAACGGCAGCACCTGGCAGATCACGCCCTGTGCGCGGAAGGACCGGATGAACGCCTCCACGGCCTCGTCCGGGCCGCACACCATCGACTGGTTCGGCGCGTTGTCGTGGGAGAGCACGACTCCGGCCGCCGTCCACCCCTCCTCGTCGAGGGCGGCGAGCACGCGCTCGGCGGACGCGCCGAGGGCCCCGAAGGCCAGGCCGGGGACGGCCAGGCTGTCGGGGTCGAACGACGTCACGAACTCGCTCACCTCGTCGGGGGAGTACACGCCCGCCGCCACCATCGCCGTCCACTCGCCGAGGCTGTGCCCGGCGACCGCGTCGGGCATGATGCCCATCCGGCGCAGTGCGGTGTCCAGCAGCCGTCCCATGGCGAAGACCTGGAGGCCGTGCCGTCCCACGTCGCCCACGCGGGTGCCGGACTGGACGCCGGGCAGGCCGAAGTGGGCGGCGACGTCCTCGACCTGGGGGTCGAACGCGCTCTCCAGGCCGGGGAAGACGAACGCCAGCCCGCCGGCCAGCCGGCTCGGCATGAACCACACGTCGTTCCGGCCCTGCCAGGCGCGTCCCTTGGCGACCGCCCTGCGGGCCAGCGCCAGTTTCCTGGCGGTCGGGCCGACGACGCCGAGCCGGGAGCCGGCCGTGGGCTGGGGCGCGCGGCCGCTGTCGAGACCGGCGGCCAGCACGGCGGAGTCATCGGCGTCCAGCAGCGCGGCCAGGCCCTCGGGGCTGTCCGCGGCGAGCAGGAGGGCCCGCTCGGGCTCGGACACGACGGCTGTGGGGCGCAGTGGCGTCCGCGCGCCCGGCACTTCCTCCACGATCGCTGTGGGGCGCCGCGGCGTCCGCGCGCCCGGCACCTCCTCCAGCACCGCGTGGGCGTTGATGCCGCCGAAGCCGAACGCGTTGACGGCCGCCCGCCGCACCGGCCGCCCGGGCGCGGTCTCCCACGGGGTCGCCTGGTCCAGCGGACGGAACCGGGTGGCGGCGAGCGCGGGATGCGGATCATCGCAGTGCAGCGTCGGCAGGAGCACGCCGTGGTGGACGGCGAGGGCGGCCTTGATCAGGCCCGCGACACCGGCGGCCGGCATGGTGTGGCCGATCATCGACTTCACGGAGCCGATCACCGCGTCGGGCGTCCCCGCCCCGGGTCCGAACACCTCGGCCAGCGTGGCCAGTTCGGCCGCGTCCCCGGCGGGCGTCGCGGTCCCGTGCGCCTCCAGCAGGCCGATCGAGCCGGGCTCGGCCGGATCGAGGCCCGCCGCGCGCCACGCCTGCCGCACGGCGGTCGCCTGGCCGGCCGGGTCCGGGCTGACGAGGCTCGCCGTCCGGCCGTCGCTCGCCACGCCGGTGCCGCGGATGACGGCGTAGATCCGGTCACCGTCGCGTTCGGCGTCGGCCAGCCGCTTGAGGACGACGATCCCCGTGCCCTCGCCGATCAGGATGCCGTCGGCCTCCCGGTGGAAGGGGCGGATCCGCTGGCTCGGGGAGAGCGCGCGCAACTGGGAGAAGACGCTCCACAGCGTGATGTCGTGGCAGTGGTGCACTCCCCCGGCGAGCATCACGTCACAGCGTCCGGACGCGAGTTCGCCCACCGCGTGGTCGACGGCGACCAGGGAGGACGCGCAGGCGGCGTCGACGGTGTAGGCGGGGCCGCGCACATCGAGGCGGTTGGCGATCCGGGACGCGGCCAGATTGGGCACCAGGCCGATGGCGTCCTCGGGGCTGAGCGGGCCCAGCCGTTCGGCGAACGCCTCCTTGACTCGGCCGAGCTGGTCCTCGGTCAGCTCGGGCAGCAGTTCGCCGAGTGTGCGGACGAGCTGCCCGGCCGTGCGGACCCGCTGGTCGAGCCGGACCAGCCCGGGGGTGAGGTAGCCGCCCCGCCCGAGCACGACACCGACGCGGTGCCGGCCCGGCAGGCGGTCCTCGCCTCCCGCGTCGGCGATGGCCTCGGCGGCCACCCGCAGGGCGATGAGCTGGTCGGGTTCGGTGCCGGCCACCGAGTTCGGGGTGATCCCGAACCGGGTGACCTCGACCTCGGCCAGAGCGTCGACGAAGCCGCCGCGCCGGCAGTACACCTCGTCGGCGGCGGCCCGCCCGGCCGCGGCCCCTTCCCGGTAGTAGGCGTCGGTGTCCCAGCGCCCCCGCGGCACCTCGGTGATGGCGTCCCTGCCCTGCAGCAGGTTCTGCCAGTAGGCGTCCAGGCCGGCGGCACCCGGCAGCAGCACCGACATGCCCACGATGGCGACCGGCACCCCGCGGCCTGTCCCGTCGGCGTGTGTTCCGTTCGTCATCTCACCAGCCCGACGCGGTGTAGACGACGGCCCCGGCCGACTCGTCGCCCCAGGCGAGCTCCCGCAGCAGCGCCGCGACGCCCTCCTCCGGGTCGATCAGCGTGATGCCCCGCCGGGCGTACTCACGCCCCAGCTCCGGCGTCACCATGCCGGTGTGCCCTCCGGCGGGCGCCCACGGTCCCCAGTGCACGGTCAGCGCCCGGCGGCCGGTGCGGGCGGCCCAGGCGGCGCCGAGACCTTCCAGGGCGTCGTTGGCCGCCGCGTAGTCGGCCTGGCCGCGGTTGCCGAGGACGGCGGAGATGCTGCCGAACAGGACGGTGAACGCGGGCCCGTTCGGCAGCGCTTCCAGCGCCGTCAGGAGGGTTCCGGCGCCACTGGTCTTGGTGCCGTACACCCGCCGGAAGGACTCGCCGGTCTTCTCGGCGATCAGCCGGTCCTCGATCACCCCGGCCGCGTAGACCACGCCGTCGAGGCGGTCGTGCTCGGCGTACACCTCCTTCACGGCCTGGAGCGCGGCGTCCGGGTCCCGGAAGTCGGCGCAGTGGTACCTGGCCGGGCTGCCGATGGCCTCCAGTTCCCGCAGCGTCGCGGTGACCTCCCGTTGGGCCAGGACGAGTTCGGCCGTGCGGTTGATCTCGGCGGGGGTCAGGCCGCCGCGGGTGGCGAGCGCGGCGCGCAGCTCGGCCCGGGTGCGGGCGGCTGCCGTCACCGCGTCCTCGGGGCCGGTGGGGGCGGGTGTCCGCCCGACCAGTTCGATGCGGCACCGGGACGCCCGGGCGAGCGCGGCGGCGAAGGTGGCGGTGATTCCGCGGGCACCGCCGACCAGCAGCACCACGGAGTCGCGGTCCAGTCCCAGCGCGGCCGCCTCGGCGGCTCCGTCGCCGGCCGGTCCGGCGCCGCTGGTGGCCAGTGGGCCGAGCGGCGACTCCACGAGTTCCGGCCGGTAGCGTCCGGACGCGGTGCGCCGGACGACGGGGGCCGGCTCCGCCGTTTCGGGCGCGAGGAGTTCGGCCAGCAGGGCGTCGGCGGCGGCCGCTGGCGAGGTGTCGTCGAGGTCGACGACCCGGGCGACGGTCTGCGGATACTCGCGCGCGATGGTGCGGAACAGGCCGTGCAGCCCCGCCCCGCGCAGGGAGTTCGCCGGCCGCGGGGCGAGCAGGTGGCGCGGGGCGCCGCGGAGCGCCGCCTGGATCACCGGGAAGGCGCCGGGCAGGACCGGCGGGCCGGCGGGCGCGAGGGAGTCGAGGTAGACGACGCCGTCCGCCGGAGGGTCGGCCTGTATGAGCAGGTCGTCGGGGGCGATGGCTTCGGCGTGGGCCCCGTACGCGGTGAACCGGGCCAGGACCTCCCGGGACGCGTCGCCGTGGCCGCCGACGAGGAGGAACCGCCGGCCGGCCAGGACGGTGGACGGATCGGCGGAGCCGCTCGCGTCCTGGTCCGGCAGGGGTACCTCCCGCAGCCGGAAGCGCTTCGGCGCCTCACCGGTCACCGTCGAGGCGGACGGCGCGTCGTCCACCGCCGTCGCGGGCTCCTGGGGTGCGGCCGGCGCGGCTGGGGCGTCGTCCGCGGCCGGACCCGTCAGCCGCGCCGTGAGCCAGCCGGTGACCGAGGCCGCCGTGCGGGCCCTGGCCAGGTCCTCCAGCTCCCCGTCGTCCAGCACGGTGACGTCCGCGCCGCCGATGCCCAGGCGCTTCGCCAGCTCGCCGGCGATCTCGGCCCGTTTGATCGAGTCGATGCTGAGGTCCGCCTCCAGGTCGAGGTCGGGCTCGATCATGTCGATGGGGTAGCCGGTGCGTTCGCTGATGATCTCCAGCACGGTCCGCAGCACGTCGTCGCCGGTGACCGGCCCGGGCTCGGGCTCCGGCGCCGACGGCGCCGACGGGGCTAGCGGAGCCGGCGGCTGCGGGGTCGCCGGATGCCCGGCAGCCGGTGCGGCCTGCGCCCGCGGGAGGGCGGGAGCGGCGATGGGGGTGTCCACCGCCGCGGGCGCGTGCGCCGTCCACTGCCCGGGCGTGGCGCCGAAGTACGTCAGCATGACGTCGCGCTGTGCGGCGACCATCTCCCTGCTGGTGCGCAGGAACTCGGTGATCAGCGCGTCCCGGTCGGCCGGGACGGGGGCACCTTCCGGGTGGTTCGTCGTCACAGTCGTCTCCACAACACGTCGGGCCGGTGCGAGGGCACCGGGGAGGAGTTCCCCGGTGGAGGTGCGGACCAGGTGTCCGTCGACCGTCCAGCCGGGCCGTGCGGGCGCGGGGGTCCGGCCCGCGTCGATGGCGTCGCGCCCCTGGAACAGCCGTCCGGTGCGCACCGGAACCCCGGCGACGGCCAGTTCGGCCAGCGCGTCGAGCCAGCCGCGCAGGCCGCTGCCGGGGTGGGGTTCGCAGGCGACGGTGCGGTGCGGGCGGTCGCCGAGGATCTGGGCCACCAGGCGGGTGAGGACGCGGCCGGGCCCGGCCTCGACGAAGATCCTCGCCCCTGCCGCGTACATCGCCTCGATCTGTGCGGCGAAGCGGACCGGTGCGCCGATCTGGGCGGCGAGTTCCGCGCGGACCGTGTCGGCGTCGTCGCCGTAGGGGGCGCCGGTGCGGTTTGACCAGACGGGGAACTCGGGGGCGCGTACGGTCCGCCGGGCGAGCGCCGCGGCGAACCGCGGTGCGGCGCCGGCCACCAGGGGGCTGTGGAACGCGCAGGCCACGGGGATCCGCTTCGCGCCGAGACCGGCTTCCCGCAACAGTCGCACGGCGGCGGTGACCGCCTGCGTGGGGCCTGAGATCACGGTCTGCTGCGGCGAGTTGTGGTTGGCGACCACGACCGAATCGGGGGCGCCCTTCTCCCGCAGGGCGCGCTCGACGTCCTCGGCGCCGGCCGATACCGCGGCCATCGTCCCCGGATCGTCGGATCCGGTGGCCGACAGGATCGCCGAGGCGCGTTCGGCACTCAGGTCCAGCAGGTCCTCCGGCCCGAGCGCGCCGGCCGCGCACAGGGCGACCAGCTCGCCGTAGCTGTGCCCGGCCGCCATGTCCGGCCGCACCCCCACCGCGGTGAGCAGGGCGTGGGCGGCCAGCCCGGTGATGCCGAGGGCGGGCTGGGCGACCCTGGTGTCGGTGAGCGCGGCCCGCTGCCGTTCCCGAGCGGCCGCGTCGAAGGCGGTGGGCGGGTAGAGCACGTCGGCGTGGTCGCGGCCGAGGTGCAGGTAGTCCTGCAGTTCGGGGAAGGCGATCAGCACGTCCGCGAGCATCCCGGGCCGCTGGCTGCCCTGCCCGGGGAAGAGGAAGGCGACCTTGCCCCCGGCTGCCTCCGGTTCGTCCGCGTCGTCCTCACGGTGACCCTGCCGGACGCCGCCCGCCCGCGGCCCGGACGCATCGGCCCCCGGGCCGTCGTTCCGGTGGTGCTCCGCGAGGTGGACGCCCGCCGCCGGATCGTGCTCGCCCGCCAGGGCCCTGCGCAGCTGGGCGGCCAGCCCGTCCGGGCCCGCCTCCGCCGTCGCGACCACCGCCACCTGCACCGGCGCCCCAGTGGCGTCGGATCGCCGGGAGGCGCTCAGGGCGAGGTCGCGCAGGCGCCACGGCCGGGCGTCGTCCTCGGCGGCCCGCAGGACGTCCTCGACGGCGCGCCGGGCCGCCGCCAGGTCCTTCCCGCGGAAGGTGAACAGCTCGGCCGGCCAGGCGTCCAGGCCGCAGGCCGGCGGCAGGCCGTCGCCGTAGGCGCTCAGGACGGCGTGGAAGTTGGTCCCGCCGAAGCCGAACGCGCTGACCCCGGCGAGCCGTTCCCGGGCCGGAGCCGCCCAGGGCCGTGCCTCGGTGTGGAAGACGAACGGGCTGTTCTCCTCCCGCCACGCCGGGTTGGGCCGCTCCACATGCAGGGTCGGCGGCCTGACGCCGGTGTGCAGGGCCAGGATGGTCTTGATCAGGCCCGCGAGGCCGGCGGCGCACTTGGTGTGTCCGATCTGCGACTTGACCGAGCCGAGCGCGCAGCCCCCCGTGGGCGCCCCGGACTCGCTGAACACCTCGCTGAGGATGGTCAGTTCGGTGCGGTCGCCGACCACGGTCCCGGTGCCGTGGGCCTCGATGAGGCCCACCTCGGCCGGGGAGATCCCCGCGTTGCGGTACGCCCGGTGCAGTGCGGCCCGCTGTCCCTCGGGGCGTGGCGCGGTCAGGCCGAGCGAGCGGCCGTCGCTGGAACTGCCGAGCCCTTTGATGACGCCGTAGATCCGGTCGCCGTCGCGTTCGGCGTCCGCGAGCCGTTTGAGGACGAGGCAGGCGACGCCCTCCCCGAGCGCGATGCCGTCCGCCGAACTGTCGAAGGCGCGCGAGCGGCCGGTCGGGGACAGGGCGTGCACCGAGGAGAAGAGGACGTAGTCGTTGATGCCGTTGTGGAGGTCGGCGCCGCCGCACAGGACGACGTCGCTGGTGCCGCTGGTGAGTTCCTTGCAGGCGACGTCGACGGCGGCCAGCGAGGAGGCGCAGGCGGCGTCGACGGTGTAGTTGGCGCCGCCGAGGTCGAGCCGGTTGGCGATCCGGCCCGAGATGACGTTGGCGAGCATGCCCGGGAAGGAGTCCTCGGTCAGCCGGGGCAGTTGCCCGTCGAGGCCCTGCGGGACGCGCCCGTAGTACGACGGCAGGACAGCGCGCAGGGTCACCGCGTTGGACAGGTCGCTGCCCGCCTCCGCGCCGAAGACCACCGACGTGCGGGAGCGGTCGAACTCCCGGCCCCGCTCGCCGTATCCGGCGTGCTCCAGCGCGCGCCGGGCGGCCTCCAGCGCCAGCAGCTGCACGGGTTCGATGCTGCCGAGGGAGGTGGGCGGGATGCCGTAGCGCAGCGGGTCGAAGGGGATCCGCGGCAGGAAGCCGCCCCACTTGGACGGTGTGGCACCGCCCGCCTCGTCGGAGTAGTGGACGTCGGCGTCCCAGCGCTCGGGCGGGACCTCGGTGACGGCGTCGTGGCCGCCGAGGACGTTCGCCCAGAAGGTGGCGAGGTCGGGAGCGTCCGGGAACATGCAGGCCATGCCGACGACAGCGACGTCGAGCGGCGCGGGAGCCTCGGGGGCCGCGTCGTGGTCGGCCCCCAGGTGGGCACGGAGGGCCCGTGCCCGGGTGGTCAGGAAGTCCGCCGCCTGGTCGGTCACCGAGCGGTGCAGCGCCGCGACGGTCGTGGTGGCCGAGCGGAGCACCGCCACCTGGCCGGCCATGAACATTCCCTCGGCGAGCTGGCGTTCTTCCGCGACGGCGGCCAGTGCTCCGGTGGCGTCCCGCTCGACTCCCTTGCTGGCGATGCGCAGCCGGCCGACGTTGAGCCGCTCCAGTTCCTCCCAGATGCCGCGGTCGGGCACACCGCGGGCACGCAGCTCGGATTCGAACTGCCGGTAGCTGTCGCTGAACGGGCTGGGCACACAGCGGGTGGCGTGGCCGGGCGCGGTCTCCAGCAGCGTGGTCCGCCGCGCCCGCAGGACCTGTTCCTGGAACAGCGGCCGCACCGCCCCGCAGCCCACCGCCTCCTCGGTGAACAGGTAGGCGGTGCCCATGAGAACGCCGACGCGGACGCCCCGCGCGGTCAGGGGAGCAGCGAGCGCGGCGACCATCGCCGCCGACCGCTCGTCATGGACGCCGCCCGCGAAGAACACCTCGACGGCGGTCGCCGTGTCCTCGTCGGCGCCGTCCAGGAAGTCGGCGAGCACGCCGAGCTGGGCCTCCCAGAGCGGGAAGCTGCCGCGCGGCCCGACGTGGCCGCCGCACTCCGAGCCCTCGAAGACGAACCGGCGGGCTCCCGCGTCCAGGAACTGCCGCAGCAGTCCCGGCGAGGGCACGTGCAGGAAGGTGCTGATCCCGGCCCGCTCCAACGCTTCGGCCTGGGCGGGCCTGCCGCCGGCGATGATCGCGTGAGTGGGCCGCAGGTCGCGGATGGCCTCCAGCTGGGCGCTGCGGACGTCCTCCGGCGCGAAGCCGAGCACGCCGACGCCCCAGGGCCGGTCGGCGACGGTGGCGCGGGTCTCGGTCAGCACGGCGCGCGTCTGTTCGCCGTCCGCCAGGGCGAGCGCGATGAACGGCAGGGCGCCCGCACCGGCGACGGCGGCGGCGAACCGCGGCTGGTCGCTCACCCGGGTCATCGGCCCCTGGGCGATGGGCAGTTCGGTGCCGAGCGCCCGGCTCATCGGGGAGCCGGGGCGCAGCGTCGCGGCGGGTGCGTCGTCGCGTGCGGCCGCTCGGATGGCGTCCGTCAGCGCGCGGACCGTCCGGCCGGCGTCGCCCCAGCGCTCGGCGAAGCGGGCGGCGAGGAAGCCGTCCTGGCCGACCGGCAGCAGCTGGGTGCGGGGATCGCGCGCGCCGAGCGCGGCGGAGACCCGTGCCGGGTCGTCGGCGGCCGGCCGCGCGGTGTCCCGGCCGCGGCGGTGCAGCACCCGGTGGCCGGCCACGACCGTGGTCTCGGAACCGTCCATGGAGCGCAGCGCCGCCATCGCCGCCTCCGGCAGCGCCGACTCGGCCAGCAGGGCCAGCTGGCTGTCCAGGACGACTCCGGCCGCGCCGCCCGCCACCGCGGCCGCCGCGGTGTGGAGGCCGATGCCGCCGCACGCCCAGACCGGGAGGTCCACGCCGGGAGCCGAGAGCAGGTGCTGGAGCAGGACGAAGGTGCTGAGCTCGCCGACCCGGCCGCCGCTCTCGCCGCCGCGGGCGATCAGCCCGTGCGCCCCGGCGCGGACCGCGGTGAGCGCCTGCTCCAGGTCCGTGACCTCGACGAGGACGCGGAACCCGGTGGCGAGGTCGGCGATCCGCCATGGGGAGCCGGCACCGAGGATGACGGTGTGGGGACCGTCGGCGGTGCGGGAGGTGTCCTCCCCGATGAGTTCTGCCGGGCCGGTCCGGCACTGCGCCGCGACGCGCACCCCGTAACGGCCGGGTGCCCAGTGCCGGAGCCGGGCCAGCGCGTCGCGGGACTCCCGGTCGCCCGTTCCCAGGTCGAGCACCCCGAGTCCCCCGGCCCGGGTGACGGCCGCGGCGAGCCTGGCGTCCGGTTCACCGAACGGGGTGATTCCGATGATCAAGTCTTCGGCAGGCACTGCAGATGTCATGATTCTCCGAATGAACGGTGAAACTGCGTGGTGGGGGGTCCGGCCTGTGGACCGGGAACTCACGAGCGAAGGCGTGGCTTCACGGGTGGGGTCGGCCGGCGGTCGTCGTGGGGGCCGACCGGGGTGCCGCTGAGAGCGGGCAGGACACCTGGGGCGTCCCTCGCTCCCCGACTGCTGCTCCCCGACCGCGGGCGTGGAGGGGACGGATAAGCGACGTCCGTTCTATGACTCCCGCGGCGCCGACGACGCGTGGTCCGCAGCCACGTATCCGAACACCGCCGAGGCCGCGATGCTGGCTCCCGCGCCCAGGTATCTGCGGCCCATCACGGACGCGGTGCAGTTGCCGGTGGCGTAGAGCCCGTCGATCGGTCTGCCCGCGGTGTCGAGTACGCGTGCGTGCTCGTCGCAGAGGATTCCGCCGCTGGTCCCGATGTCTCCCGGGTACAGGGCGACCGCGTAGAAGGGCGCCTTCGCCAGGGGCCCCAGGCACGGGTTCGGCTTGTGGGTGATATCGCCGTAGAACCTCTCGTGGTCTCCTTCTCCTCGGTGGAAGTCCTCGTCGGCGCCCTCCACCGCGAACCGGTTGAAGCGCTCGACCGTCTTGAGAAGCCCGTCGGGATCGATCCCGCACAGGCGGGCGAGCTCCTCCAGGCTGTCGGCGCGTTTCATCGCGCCGCTGGTGATCCAGTCCTTCGGTGTCCGGCCGGGGGGAGACATCCCGAACGGGTAGTGGCTTCGGTGCCGGGAGTCGACGACCAGCCAGGAGGGAACCGCGCCTCCGCATTCACGCTCGCGCGCGTACATCTGCTGGCCGGCCTCCTGGTAGGCGACGGCCTCGTTGAAGTACCGGCGGCCTTCCGCGTCGACGATGATCGCTCCCGGCTTGCAGCGCTCGGACAGGCACATGGTGGGGGTTCCGTCCGGCATGATCCACGAGGGCATCCACCACGCCTCGTCCAGCATGTCCGCCGCGGCTCCGTGGGCCATGGCGATCCGGATCGTCTCTCCGGTGTCGCCCGGGTTGGCCGAGGTCCACCGGGTGCTGGTGGGCCGCCCTCCGGAGTGTGATTCGCGCATCTCGCGGTTGCGGGCGAAGCCGCCGGCGGCGAGCAGCACGCCGTCACGTGCCCGGACCCGGATGTCCTGGCCGTCCCGGCGGATGACGGCGCCGGCGACCCGGCCGTCCTCCACGACCAGGTCGGTCAGCGCGGACTCCAGCCATACGTCGACGTTCTGCCGCAGCAGCACCTGGAGCAGGCGAGCGGTCAGTGCCGCCCCGTTCGTCACCAGCCGCTGTCCGCGGATCCGGCCGAGCGCCGTGCGCAGCCCCACCCGGGCCAGGACGGCCAGCCCGGTCCGCGTCCTCATCAGCATCATGGGGGCCGCCTCGCCGGTGTAGACGGTCAGGCCGCCCGAGAAGCCGAGCCGGATCCGGTCCCGCCACGGCCCGAGCCGTTTCTTGTCGAAGGCCTTCGCCTCGATCGCTCTGCCCCGCGCCGACCCGCCCTCGCACCCCCGCACACCGGAGTAGTAGTCGCTGTACCCCTCGCACCGCCGGAACTCGACGCCCTCGGACTCGAGGAACTCGACCATCTCGATGCCGGCGTTGATGTACGCCAACCGGCGGGCGTGCGACGACGCGGGTCCCGCGTCACCGACGACGGTCTCGAAGTACCTCAGTGCGGCGTCGATCGAGTCGGCGACACCGTCCCGTTGCATGAGCGGGTTGTGGGGAAGCCACATCACACCACCCGACATGCAGGTGGAGCCGCCGAACCGGTCGGTCTTCTCCACGACGAGCACGTCCTTGCCGAGCGCGCGTGCGCGGACCGCGCCCACGACGCCGGCGCCGCTCCCCACCACCAGGAAGTCGGTCGAGTGATCCCAACCGGTCAACGACCTGTCTCCTCCACACTCGGTGGCAGCCCTTTCCCGGGCGCCGACAAGTGCGGTCAACCGTAGGTTCGCCTGATCGGGAGCCGCGGTCGTCCTCCCGCTGAGTGGAACGGCTCCGGCGGACGGGGCCGCACGCTCTAGTCGTGCCGGCCCGCGGCGGGCACCGTCTCCCGCCACGGCGCCCGCGCCGCGATGGTCTGCCGCCACCGGTGGATGGTCTTCGGCGGCATGCCGACCGCGAGGGCGCCGACGAGCCGGTCCGCTCTGCCGTAGGCGGCCACGAACCGGCGTGCTTCCAGGTTTCCGTCCACGACGGCCACCGCGTCGTGGCCGCGCAGGTAGCCGTATGCCTGGATCCTGAGGTCGTACTGGTCGGACCAGAAGTAGGGCACCGGCGCGAACGGTCTGGCGTTCTCCGGACGGAGCAGGTTGTGTGCGGCCGCCATGGCCTGCTCGGCGGCGTTGGTCCGGTGCTCGATCCGCATCGGAAGCTCGAAGAGCGGGTTGTGCCAGCGTGCGACGTCGCCGGCCGCGTACACCTCCGGCGCGGCCCGGCAGTACTCGTCGCACAGCACCCCGTCGCCCACGGCCAGTCCGCTGTCCGCCAGCCATTCGGTGTTGGGCACGGAGCCGACCGCGACGAGTACCTGGTCGCCCTCCACCGTCTCGCCGTCCGCCAACGTCACCACCTGCCTGCTCGCTTCGGTGACGGTGACTCCGCAGCGCAGCGTCACGCCGTGGTCCAGGTGCGCCTGGGTCAGCATCGTCCCGACCTGCTCCCCCACCGCGTGCGCCAGGGGGACCGGCGCCGGTTCGAGGAGGACCACCTCGCAGCCGCGGGACCGGGCGACGGCGGCGGCCTCCGCGCCGAGGAACCCGGCACCGACCACGACCAGCTTGCGGCCCGGCAGAAGTCCTTCGCGCAGTGCGAGGGCGTCGTCGAGGGTGCGCAGGACGTGGGCACCGTCGCCGGGCAGGCGGCGGGGGCGTACCCCGGTGGCGATGATCAGGCCGTCGTACGGCACCCGGGTTCCGTCCGCCAGGCGCACCTGACGGGCCGCCAGGTCCAGTCCGGCGGCGGGGGTGTTCCGGCGGAAGTCGAGGTGGAGTGCGTCGATGGCGGCCGGAGCGCGCAGGGTGAGCCGCTCGGCCTGCCACTGGCCGGTGAGGAGTTGCTTGGACAGGGGCGGACGGTCGTAGGGGGGGTGCGGTTCGTCGCCGATGAGCGTGAGCGTGCCGTCGTACCCCTCACGGCGCAGCGTCTCCGCTGCCGCGAGACCGGCGACGGAGGCGCCCACCACCACGATCCGATTGCGTTGTGCAGGCATGCTCGTCCTACCTTCTTGACGTGGGTGTGCCCGGACCGGCCTTCGGCCGTGCTGAGCCCGCGCCGCGGCCTGCGGCGACCGGCTTACGCCCCCCGCGTCACCGGGCTTACAGCGCCTGCGTCACCGGCGCCTTCCACAACGCGACGATCGCGTCGACGAGGCCGGTGGCGCTGTCATGCCACGTCCGCCGGGCGGTGGGGGCGATGTCGGCGAGGGCGCGTTCGCGGTCGACGGACACCTGGACGATCAGGTGCCGGGTCATGTCCGCCCGGTCCGCGCGCACCTCCGCGGGCAGACCGGGCACACAGCGCGTCAGGCCTTCCTCCAGCTTCGACAGCGACGGGGAGGCTCCGTAGAACTCCTCCTCGGCGATGGCGTAGAGGGCGGGGTCGGCCGTGACCTGTGCGATGAACCGCGCGTACCAACTGGGACAGCCCAGCTCCTCCAGGTGCCGGGTCACCGGTCGGACCGAGCAGTCCACCCAGTCCCGCAGTTCGGTGGAGTCGCCGATGTCGGCCAGCATGCGGACGCGGATGCTCTCGATCTGCTCGGCGTGCCTGCGGATGAGGGCCCGCACCAGGTCGACCTTGGTGCCGAAGTGGTAGGTGACGGCGGTGTTGTTGCCCTGGCCGGCGGCCTCGCTGATCTGGCGGTTGGACACGGCGTACACCCCGTACTCGGCGAACAGCCGTTCGGCCGCGTCCAGCAGTGCCTTCCGCGTCGCCCTGACCTGCTCGTCCCGCCGTGTTCCGCTTGCCATCGTCACCACCGTGTCGGGACGTCGCGCCGCCTCGCGACGGCCTGTCCGGTGGGCCGTCGCACTCAAAACCTAAATCACATCGTTGATTTCCGTCCAGGGGGCCACCGGGGGCCCTCCCGCCACGACGGCTCCCACGGCGGGCGGAGGTGGCGGGTACCGGCTCGGTGCGCGGGCGTTGGTGACGCACCCTCAAGCAATTTTGAATCAACCGATTGACTTACCATCGGAGCAGGAGTTCACTCAGAGGCGCGGTCGACGGGGCCGGAAGCCGACACGGTTTCCGGCGGATCGCGCGCACCCGGCAGACAGTCACGGCGTCATGGGTGATGGCGGACGCGTGGCCGGCCAGCAGCCGGCCTCCGGTCTCGCACCGCGCTCCTTGACGGTGGGTCACTCTCTCGCCGCTCAATTCCTCCGCCGCGGTCGGCGGCCCCTGACCACGGGACCGGCCGTCAGGCGGCATCCCTTTTGTCCCACGGCGATGAGGAGCAGCCAGTGAAGGTAACCGTCGAGCAGGACAAGTGCGTTTCGGCGGGCCAGTGCGTGGCCACCGCGCCGGACGTGTTCGACCAGCGCGCCGAGGACGGGGTCGTCGTACTGCTGACCGACACCCCCTCCGCCGGACTCGCCGACGACGTCCGGCACGCGGCCGCGGTCTGCCCGGCGCTGGCGATCCACATCGAGGAATGACACCCCCGCCACAACCTGAAGGATGGACATGCCCGACGCACTGACCGACACCGCGACCGGCAGCGAAGCACAGGTTCCCACGTGGCCGTTGCCCCGAGCGGAAGGCTGCCCGTTCGATCCACCCCCGGTCCTGCGGGCGATCACCGCCGAAAAACCGCTGGCCCGCGTGCGGATCTGGGACGGCAGCACGCCCTGGATCGTCACCGGCCACGCCGCACAGCGGGCCCTGCTCAGTGACCCCCGGGTCAGCGTCGACGAGCGGCTGCCCGGCTTCCCGCACTGGAACGAAGGCATGGCCGCCGCGGTGGCGTACCGCCCGCGTTCCGTCTTCAACTCGGACGCTCCCGAACACACCCGGTACCGGCGGATCATGACCGGCCCGTTCACCTTCAAGCGGGTGGAGTCGCTGCGCCCCGCCATTCAGAAGATCACCGACGATCTCATCGACAAGATCCTTGCCGGGCCGAAGCCGGTCGATCTCATCGAGGCGCTGGCGCTCCCCCTGCCCACGCTGATGATCAGTGAACTGCTGGGCGTGCCCTACGAGGACCACGAGTTCTTCCAGAGGAACGCCGCCTTGGGGATCGCCCACAACGTCTCCGCCGAGGAGGCCGGGCGGACCTTCATGGCGCTCAACGCGTACCTGGAGGGGCTCGTCAAGAAGATGGCCGCCGACCCCTCGGACGACGCGCTCTCCGAGATCGCGGCACGCGTCACCGCCGGGGACCTCACCGCGTCCGAGGCGGCCATGATGGGCCTGGGACTGCTCATCGCGGGACATGAGACCAGCGCCAACATGATCGGCCTGGGCACGGTCGCGCTGCTGGAGAACCCCGACCAGTTGGCAATCCTGCGCGACGCCGACGACCCGAAGGTCATCGCGAACGCGGTGGAGGAGCTGCTGCGGTACCTGGGCATCATCCACGGCGGCCAGCGGCGGGTCGCCAAGGAGGACATCGAGATCGGCGGCGAGACGATCCGCGCCGGCGAGGGCATCATCATCGAGCTGTTCAGCGCCAACCGCGACGCGGAGGTCTTCCCCGACCCCGACCGGATGGACCTGCGCCGCGAGAACGCCCGCCACCACAACGCGTTCGGCTTCGGCATCCACCAGTGCGTAGGACAGCAACTCGCCCGGACGGAGCTCCAGATCGTCTTCCGCACGCTCTTCCGCCGGATCCCCACCCTGGCCCTCGCCACGCCGGTCGAGCAGCTCGAGTTCAAGCACGACCGGCTCGCCTACGGGGTCTACACGCTGCCGGTCACCTGGTAAGGAGACACAGAACACGATGGTCAAAGAACTGGCGGGAAGGGTCGCCGTGGTCACCGGCGGGGCCGCGGGCCTGGGGCGCGCGACCGTCGAGAGGCTTGTCGAGGACGGGGCCCGGGTCGTCATCGCCGATCTCGACCCGGACATCGGTGAGTCGCTGGCCACCGACTACGGCCCGGACGTCCGTTTCCGGCAGACCGACGTCGCGGTCGAGGAGCAGGTCCGGGATCTCGTGGACTTCGCGGTGGAGGAGTTCGGCGGACTGCACCTCATGGTCAACAACGCCGGCATCTCGGGCACCATGCGCGGCAGCCTGCTGGAGGAGGACTTCGCCGACTTCCAGCGCATCCTGTCGGTCAACCTGCTGGGGGTGATGGCCGGCACCCGGGAGGCCGCCCGGCACATGGCGGCGAACGGCGGCGGCTCCATCGTCAACATCAGCTCCATCGGCGGCGTCCAGGCCGGCCCCGGCGTACTGACGTATCGCGCCTCGAAGGCCGCGGTCATCCACTTCACCAAGTGCGTGGCCATCGACCTGGCCGAGCACGACATCCGGGTCAACTGCATAGCGCCGGGCGGCATACCGACGCAGCTGCTGGCCTCCGCGACCGCGGCGGCGGGCAACGGGCAGGCCGATGAGGTCACCCGCAGGATCCGCGCCCAGATGGCGGCCATCCAGCCGCTGAAGCGGCAGGGCACCCCCCGGGACATCGCGGAGGCCGTCGCCTATCTGGGCGGTGACCGGTCGTCGCACGTCACCGGAACCGTGCTGACGGTCGACGGCGGGACCACGGCGGGCCTGAAGCCCATGCGGCCCGCCCCAGCCGGCACACCGGCCTCATAGGACCGCCGACCCGCGAGGAGCAGCCATGAAAGTGGACGGCACGCTCGGCACCTGGGGCGCAGGAGAGATCGCCGCTGAGGCGGCGCGCCACGAGAAGGCGGGCTACGACGGTCTGTGGGCCTCCGAGGCCGCACACGACCCGTTCCTCGCGCTGCTCCTGGCAGCCGAACACACCACTCGCCTGGAGGTGGGTACGGCCATCGCGGTGGCCTTCGCCCGCTCCCCCATGCAACTCGCCTACACCGCACACGACTTGCAGGCCCACTCCGGCGGGCGCTTCATCCTGGGGCTGGGCAGCCAGGTGAAACCCCACATCGAACGGCGCTTCTCGATGCCCTGGAGCAGGCCGGCGGCCCGTATGCGGGAGTACGTGGCGGCGCTGCGTGCCATCTGGTCCGCCTGGAACGACGGCACGAAGCTGGACTTCCGCGGGGACTTCTACACCCACACCCTGATGACCCCCTTCTTCGCACCGCCGCCGGTCGCCTCCGGGGCCCCGAAAGTCCTGGTCGCGGCCGTCGGCGAGGCCATGGCCACGGTGGCGGGGGAAGTCGCGGACGGCATGCTGCCCCACGCCTTCACCACCGAGCGGTACCTGCGCGAGACCACCCTGCCGGCGGTCGAGCGCGGGCTCGCGAAGTCCGGCAGGAAACGGGGCGACTTCTGCGTCAGCCATCTGCTGCTGACCGCGACGGGACGCACCGAGGAGGAGATGGCCCACGCCGTCGACCACACCCGGCGCCAGGTCGCCTTCTACGGCAGCACCCCGGCCTACCGCGCTGTGCTCGAACTGCACGGCTGGGGCGAACTGGGCGACGAGCTCAACGCCTTGTCGAAGTCCTCCCGCGAGGACAAATGGCAGGCCATGGGCGGCCTCATCGACGACGACGTGCTGAACGCCTTCGCGGTGGTGGCCGAACCGGACCGGCTGGCCGCCGAGATCGTCCGACGCTACGGAGGACTGGTGGACCGGGTGTCCTTCTACGCCGCCTACCGGATCGACGGCGAGGTATGGGACCCCGTGGTCCGGGAACTGCGGGGCGCCCCGCACCGGCACACCTGACCGATCCGCGACAACCCGATCCGTACCGCGCAGCCCCGTGCTGCGCG
>JBEHXI010000007.1:0-70964 GCA_048498775.1 Actinomycetota bacterium
CCACCAGTACACCGACAGCCCGCTGGACACCGACGTCTACCACGGCTCGCTGGAGGAGTTACGTGCCTGGGCCGGCCAGAAGACCACGCCCACGCCCACGCCCACACCCACACCGACACCCACCCCGCACCCGGGTCCGTGGCCCGGCCTGAAGCTGGTCACCCGGGAGCAGTGGGGCGCCCGGCCGTGGCGTGAGCCCAACGGTTCGATTCCGTACGCGGGTCCGCGCGCCGGTGTGAAGATTCACTACCTGGGCACCGAGTACTCCTTCGGTGCCCATGACACCTGCGCCGCCTATGTGCGAAAGATTCAGGCCTCACACATGGACGGCGACGGCTGGTCGGACATCGGCTACAGCTTCGTCGTGTGCGAGCACGGTTACGTCTTCGAAGGCCGGGGCCTCAAGCGCCGCAACAGTGCCAACGGCGACGTCCCGCTCAACGAGGCGCACTACGCGGTCTGCGGGCTGGTCGGCTCCAGCGGTTCCACCCGGCCCACGTCCGACCAGCTCAACGGATTGCGCGACGCGATCGAGTACTGCCGGCGCCAGGGCCCGGCGGGCCAGGAGATCAAGGGCCACCGCGACGGCTATGCCACCGACTGCCCCGGTCCGGTGCTCTACGCCTGGGTGCGCGCCGGCGCACCACGGCCCGCGGGATCCGGCAGCCCCCAGCCGCAGCCCGGACCGACCCCGCCGCCCACCCACCACCAGAGCACCGTCGGCGGCCTGACCTATGGTGAGGGGGCGCACGGCGAGCACATCACGGCGGTCGGACAGGCGCTGGTGGCGCATGGCTTCGGCTCGCACTACACCAAGGGCCCCGGGCCCGACTGGACGGGCGCCGACACGCTCAACTACGCCGACTACCAGCGCAGTCTGGGCTACACCGGGGCCGACGCGGACGGCGTCCCCGGCGAGGCCTCGCTGCGCAGGCTGCTCGGTGGCGTGATTCCGCTGGCGCGGGTCTCACACGCCGACGTGGTCGCCTCCGCACGTCACGATCCCGGCGCGGCGCAGGGTGCGACATCCCATCCCGACGAGGTGTACACGGTCGAACTGGCGCTGCACAACGAGGGGTTGCTGGACCATCGGTGGGTCGACGGCTCATTCGGCACCAAGACCATCACGGCCTATTCGGAGCTGCAGAAGCGCTACGGCTACACCGGGCAGATGGCGGACGGCATCCCCGGCGTCGAATCGCTGACGCGTCTGGGCCGTGCGCACGGCTTCGCCGTCAACTGAGAGGAGGGACCTGTCATGAACCAACTCGCCCTGTCCCTGTGGCGCACCTGCGTGCCGTACATCGTGGCCTTCGTGGTGCTGCAGGCGGCCCGGCTCGGCCTGCATCTGGACAACGGCACCGTCACTTCGGCCCTGACCACCGGGTTCGGCACGGTATACTACGCCGCTTTCCGCTACCTGGAGCAGCGGTTCGGCGCCCGTTGGGGATGGTTCCTCGGGGCCGCCAGGCCGCCGTCCTACAGCGTCCATGCAGCTCCGGCTGCGGGTCGTCCACCGGCCGTCGACTACTCACAGCTGCCCGAAGGAGGCTGAACGGCCGGCCGGTGTGTTGTCGACGCCGGCTGAAGGCATGCCGAGGCGCCCCGGACCACCACCGGGGCGCCTTCGTCATCTGCACACTTCACACCGGTAATTTACGGTTCCTACGCAACGTCGATTTCCGGACTTGGTTGCGTGATCTCGACCTTGACGGTGTCTCAACCGGACGGTGAGACTGCTGGCACTCAAGCATCAAGGGGATGGCACAGCCAGCTTGAGCCCGACCGGTACAGGGGCCGCTCGGGTGTGTTACGGGGGATTCAGTGTGGTGTCCAGGTCTGCCTTCGTGGGCGACCTGTGTCGTTTTCTCCCTCATCCTCCTTGGTGTGCCAGGGAATGGAGGCAGATTTGCCGACCACACCGACGTATCCCGACGTGTACATCGAAGAGCTTCACAACAGTGTTCGCACGGTCGGCACGGTGACCACGTCGGTCACCGCCTTCGTCGGACACACGCGTCGGGGGCCCGTCAACAGGCCCGTGACCATCACCGGTTTCTCCGACTACGAGCGGCAGTTCGGCGGACTCAGCACGCACAGCCCGGTCGGCTACGGCGTGCACCAGTTCTTCCAGAACGGCGGCTCCGTAGCGGTCGTGGTCCGCGTGGTCGCAGCGGGAACCGGAACGTGTGCCACGGTGACGTTGTCATCCACGCAGAAACACAACGAGACGCCCGTCCTCGACGTCACGGCGAAGGAGCCGGGAGCCTGGGGCAACGGGCTGCGGGTGACCATCGACTACGACACCCCGGACGCCGACGACACCTTCAACCTCACTGTCTTCGACGGCGTGGGTGGTGTGTGCGAGACCTTCACCGGGCTGTCCATGAACGAGGATCACGATCGCTTCGTCGAGACGACCGTCAACCCGGCCTCGTCCGTGATCGAGGTGAAGGCCCTGGGCGAGGACCGCCCGGACCCGGTCGGCACGGTGTCCAAGCCGTTCGCGGAAGAGATGCCCGACCTGACCCACGAGATCACGGTCAAGATCGGGGACGTCCGGCGCTGCTTCACCATCTACGAGCCCGACATCGACGGGGACGCCCCCACGACCGTCGTCGAGCTGGCCCTCCTGCTGGAGCGCAAGCTGCGGGCCCTGCCCGACGCCCCGGCCAAGCGTGCCTTCGCCGGTACCCGGGTCATCGCCTTCGACCGCCGTGTGCAGGTCATCGCCGGCTCCACCGACCCGGACGACACCGTCCGCTTCCTCGGCGAGGCCGCGAACAACCTGGGCCTCGAAGCCTCGGTGAACCCACCGGTCTTCACCCTCGGCGGGGGGCAGGACGGCAGCGCTCCCGGTCCGATCGACCTCATCGGCAGCGAAGCCCGCAAGAGCGGTATCCAGTCGCTGCGCCAGGTCGAGGACGTCAACATCCTGTGCCTGCCGGAGATCAGCGCCTACGACAACGTCGAGGACATGCTCACCGTCATCTCCTCGGCCGAGGCGCTCTGCCAGGACAAGCGGATGTTCCTGATCGTGGACGCGCCGCAGTCCTGGACGAGCGTCGGTGCCGCCCGCGCCGGGCTGGGCGCCTTCGAGCCGGTGCGCAGCGACCACGCCGGCCTGTACTTCCCCCATCTGGAGCTGACCGACCCGCTCACCGGGCGGCTGCGCGACTTCCCGCCGTCCGGAGCGGTCGCCGGTGTCATGGCCCGTACGGACGCCGAGCGGGGTGTCTGGAAGGCCCCGGCCGGCACCGCGACGCGGCTCTCGGGGGTACGGGCGCTGACGGTCCGGATGACCGACCAGGACAACGGCCTGCTCAACCCGCTCGGCGTCAACTGCCTGCGGACCTTCCCGGTCGTCGGGCCGGTCGTCTGGGGCGCACGCACCCTCGACGGCTCGGACGCGCGCCGTTCGGACTGGAAGTACGTCCCGGTGCGGCGGCTGGCGTTGATGATCGAGGAGAGCCTTATCCGCGGCACCAAGTGGGCCGTCTTCGAGCCCAACGACGAGCAGCTGTGGTCACAGCTCCGGCTGAACGTCGGGTCGTTCCTGCACAACCTGTTCCGGCAGGGTGCGTTTCAGGGGTCCAGCGCGCGTGAGGCGTACTTCGTCAAGTGCGACAAGCACACGACCACTCAGGCCGACATCAACCGCGGAGTGGTCAATGTCGTCGTCGGATTCGCGCCGGTGAAGCCCGCCGAATTCGTGGTCGTCGAGATCGAGCAGCTGGCCGCACAGTCCGAGATTTAGGAATCCGATGGCCGAGTTCACCGTCAACGCATACCGTTTTGACCCCTATAAGAACTTCAAGTTCCTCGTCGTCTGGGACGGGCGCATCGTCGCGGGCATCAGCAAGGTCAGCCCGCTCAAGCGCACCACCGAAGTGGTCAAGCACCGCAACGGCGGCGACCCGAGCACCCCGCACAAGTCCCCGGGCCGCAGCGAGTTCGACGCGATCACCCTGGAGCGGGGCGTCACCCACGACCCGGAGTTCGACCGCTGGGCCAACAAGGTCTGGCAGGTCGGCGCGGGCCGCGGCTCCGAGGTCTCGCTGCGCGACTTCCGCAAGGACCTGGTGGTCCAGCTGCTCAACGAGGCCGGGCAGGTCGCGCTGGCGTACAAGCTCTACCGGGCTTGGCCGAGCGAGTACCAGGTTCTCGGTGAGCTGGACGCCAACGGCAACGCGGTCGCCATCCAGAGCCTCAAGCTCGAATGCGAGGGCTGGGAGCGGGACTACGAGGTGCCCGAGCCGGAGGAGCCCTCCTTCACGCACCCGGTCTGACCGGCCGTGACGCATGGCGAGTGCCGCACGAGCAGAGGAATGAGACCGAGGCGCAGGCGTGGAGTACAACGGGGCCGCTGACTCCTCCCTGGCCGCAGACCTGCGGCCGGGGGACTTCCTCGCCGCCTGGGAGGCGGGGCTGACAGCCGGGAGCACGACCCGTGCGCTGCTGCTGCACTCCGTGGCCCGGCCGGACGCGAGTACCGACGAGCTGCTGTCGCTGCCCGTCGGCGCGCGTGACGCGGACCTGTTCGCCCTGCGCCGGGCCCTGTTCGGGGAACGGCTCGATGTACGGGTCGGGTGCGGTGCCTGCGGGGAGGAGATGGAATTCGACTTCGACGCCGGCGCCGTCACCGCGACCAAGGAGGCCCCGGCAAGGCCGCCGGCGGTCCAGGTGGATGGCTGGAATGTCGAGTTCCGGCTGCCGACGACCGCTGACCTCATCGCCGTCGAGCGGACCGGAGCGGACCGGGCCAGGAGCGAACTGCTCGCCAGGTCCGTACTGCGGGCTCTGCGGGACGGCGAGGAGGTCACGGCCGACGAGCTCCCCGCCGGGGTGCAGCAGCGGATCGCCCAGGCCGTGGCCGAGGCGGACCCGTACGCCGACATCACCGTGAACGTCTCGTGCCCGGAGTGCGGCCACACGACCCGGGCCGAGCTCGACATCGCCTCCTACCTGTGGGCCGAGCTGGACGCCTGGGCCCGCGCGACCCTGCTCGACGTCCACCTGCTCGCCACCGCCTACGGCTGGAGTGAGCCGGAGATCCTGGCGCTCAGCCCGCTGCGGCGCCGCTACTACCTGGAGCTGTGCGCAGATGCCTGACTTTTTCGACCGCCTGCTGGCGCGGAGCGTGCCGGCGGCACAGACCGGCGGCGCGTCGCCGGACGCCGGCACGGTACGGCTCCGCCCGCGCCTGCCCGGGCCGTTCGAGCGGATCGAGGCCGTGCGGGCCGAACCACGGTTCCTGCACGAACCGGCGCCACAACCCGCCACCGACCATCACCCACCTCGCGCACTGCGGGAGGTGGTACGCGAGCGGGAAGTGCGGACCGACCACCACACCGTGTTACGGGCCGCCGAGCCGGCGCCGTCGCACCCCGAGCCGCCCCGTACGGTCCCTGCGCCCTTCGCCGACCGCAGGCCCACGTCCCCGCTGCTGCGCCCCGCCGTGCAGCCGCCGCCCGGACCGCGTGAGGCACTGGAGGGCAAGGATGCCAAGCGATCCGAGCGGCATGCCACCCCCGCCTTCGATGACCTGACCCGGTCGCGCGCGGCCCCGAGCCTGGCCGCCCCGGTCGGCGCAGGCATCGCATCCGCCTCTGCTGTCGCAGCGGTTCGGCCGCGGGCCGTTGACACCGCCGCGGCCCGCAACGCCGCAAGGTCCGGCATCGGACGACGGCAGCAGCAGCCCGCCGAGCGGGTCGTCCACGTGCAGATCGGCCGACTGGAAGTCAGCGCGTCGCCTGCGGGCGGCCGGGACTCCCGCAACGCCGCGGCGCCCGGCCGGCGGGCGCCCGCTCTCGCCCTGGACGCTTTCCTGTCGCGAGAGGGGAAGCGGTCATGAGCAACGCCCTCGCCATAGCGACGGTCACCCAGGCGCTGGCGCTGCAGATCGAGAGCAACCTGCGCCCCGAGATCGACATGGCGGTGTCCGTCGAGACCCGCAAGCCGCCGGCCGAGCTCCCCACCGAACCGACCATCACCGTCTTCCTGTACCACGTCGCCCCGAACGCGTCCATGCGCGGCCACGACCTGCCGACCCGCGCCTCGGACGGCACGCTGCTCAAGCGCCCGGCCGCGGCCCTCGACCTGCACTACCTGATCAGTGCCTACGGCGAGGAGACCGAGCTGGTGGGGCAGCGGCTGATCGGCTGTGTGGTGCGGACCCTGCACGAAATGCCGGTGCTGTCGACGCGGTTGCTCGAGGAGGCGGCCCAGCGCCCCTATCTGGACGGCACGGATCTGGCGCTCTCGCCGCAGAGGGTGCGCTTCACACAGACCCAGATGGACATCGACGAGACGTACAAGCTGTGGGGGATGCTCAACCAGACCCCCTATGTGCTTTCGGTGTGCTATCAGGCGTCGCTGGTCCTGGTGGAGGGCATCGGAAGGCCGGTCGAGCGCAAGCCGGTCGAGCGGGTGGAGGCACGCGCGGTGCCCTCGGTGCCGCCCGAGGTGCCGACGGCGCCCACCGGCGCGCCCGGGAACCCCACCGGCTCCGGCGGCTCGGACGCCACCCCGCACTCGTCGGCCGGGACGTCGGCCGCCCAAAAGCCCGGAACCGGCCCCGCCGCATCCGGCTCCGTCCCTTCGGGTGCCGTCGCGGGACGGGCAGCCCCCAAGGCCACCCGGCCGCGGGCATCGGCACCCCGCGCGGACTCCGGCAAGCGAGAGGGCGAGCAGAGCGAGCACCCCGGCGGCACGTCGGCCACGGCCAAGGCAGGCCCGGCACCCGCCCGCCGGCGCAAGACGTCCTCCGGGACACCTGCGCGGGACGGCAGGACACAGCGCGGCGGCCGGACCGCCGCATCCGGCGGGGCATCCGGCGGGACGTCCGGTGGCGGGACGTCCGACAGCGGGTCGAGCAAGGAGAGCTGAGAGACGGTGCGGAACCCGGGGGGAGGCAAGGACATGGGGACACAGGACGGGGGAACGGATGCGGACGGCCACGTGCTGGCCGCGGCCATACGGGCCGTCCTGGCACGCGTCGACGCGCATGCGCGGCGGAGCGGCAGCACGGCTTCGGCCGCCGACACCGAGGGCCCCACGCGCCCGGGTGACGCCGATGCCGGCGCCGACGTGCGGACACAGGCCCGCACCCGTGCCGGGAAGGGCGGGCCGTCGACCGGTGCAGCAGACCCGCGCCTTCCCGCCACCGGCCACGCCACCGCGGCCGCGGCCGAACCGACTCCCGGCCCGCCCGCACTCGACGCGCTCAGCGCCTGCTTCGGCCTGAGCGCCTTCGAACGCGAGATCCTGCTGCTCACCGCGGCCGCCGAGCTGGATCCCACCACCGCCAGCCGCTGCGCCGCCGCCAGCGGCGACCCCACCCACACCTACCCCACCTTCGCCCTCGCGCTCGCCGCCCTCGGCGACCCGCACTGGAGCGCGCTGACGCCCGTCGCACCGCTGCGCCGCTGGCGGCTGGTCGAACTTGACGACGAGACCCGGCTGACCGCGTCGCGTCTGCGCATCGACGAGCGCATCCTGCACTTCCTCGCCGGCTCGCCGTACCTCGACGGCCGATTGCACGGCCTGCTGCGCCGTGTTCCGGTGCCCGACACGCTTCCCGCGTCCTACGATCTCGCCGCCGGACGGCTCGCCCTCGGCTGGGCGGAGCCCGGCGGGGAGGCCCCGCTGCGGGTCGAGCTGATCGGCGGCGACCAGCGCACGCGGTCGGACATCGCCGCCGCCGCCGCGCGCCGCTCCGGGCTCGGCCTGTACACGATGACTGCCGACGACCTGCCCACCGACGCCACCGAGCGCGACCGTCTGGCCCGCCTGTGGCAGCGCGAGGCCATCCTGCTGCCGGCCGCCCTGCTCCTGGAGGTCGGTGAGCTGGACCGGGAACAGGCCGTCGCCACCGAGGCGTTCATCGCCACCGCCGCCGTCCCGCTCGTCGTCGGCGGCCAGGACCCGCGGCCGACCGGCCAGGCCCGCGGCGAGCGCGTCATGGTCCCCGCGCTCGACGCCGACGAGCAGCTGAGCCTGTGGTCCGACGCCTTCGCGGACGTACCGGAGGTGGAGGAGCGGCATCTGCGGCAGCTGGTCGCGCAGTTCTCGCTGCCGCCGCACATCATCCGGTCGGCCGCGGCGACCGTACGCCGGGATCTGCCGGAGGAGGACGCGCCGGACGCCGCCGAGCTGGCGTGGCGGGCCGGGCTGGCCGAGGCCCGGATCGGCCTGGACGAGCTCGGCCGCCGCATCGAGCCCGGGGCCGGCTGGGGGGATCTGGTGCTGCCCGAGCGGCAGTTGCGGATCCTGCGGGAGGTCGTCGCGCACGTACGGCAGCGGGGCACGGTCTACCAGGAGTGGGGCTTCGAGCAGGTCCTGCGCAAGGGACTCGGCGTGACCGCGCTGTTCGCGGGCGGCTCCGGAACCGGCAAGACGCTCGCCGCCGAGGTGATGGCCAAGGAACTCGGCCTGGACCTGTTCATCATCGACCTCTCACAGGTCGTCAGCAAATACATCGGCGAGACGGAGAAGAACCTGCGCAAGGTCTTCGACGCGGCCGAACGCGGCGGCGCACTGCTGCTCTTCGACGAGGCCGACGCCCTGTTCGGCAAGCGCAGCGAGGTCAAGGACAGCCACGACCGCTACGCCAACCTCGAAGTGAGCTATCTGCTGATGCGGATGGAGGCCTACCGCGGCCTGGCCATCCTCACCACCAACATGAAGAAGGCCCTGGATCCGGCCTTCATGCGCCGTATCCGCTTTGTCGTCGACTTCCCCTTCCCCGGGGTCCCGGAGCGCGCCGAGATCTGGCGGCGGGTGCTGCCCGCGCAAGCTCCGATGAAGGACATCGACCCGGAGCGGCTCGCCCAGCTGACCGTGGCAGGCGGCTCCATCCGCAACATCGCGCTGTCCGCCGCCTTCCTCGCGGCGGACGAGGGCGACCGGCTGCAGATGCGGCACATGCTCGCCGCGGCGCGCACCGAATACCTGAAGCTGGAACGCTCCTTGACGCCCTCGGAGGTCCACGGATGGGTCTGAACGAGGCACACGGCATCCGGGCACAGAACGCTGGGGTGTACGACGCCCGGACGGTGCGTGTCGAGATCGGCGAGCTGGCCCTCGACGGCTTCGACCGGGTCGACCCGGAGCGGGTCTCGGCCGCCTTCCAGGCGGAACTGGCCCGGCTGGTACGGGAACGAGGCGTGCCGCTGGCGACCGACGGCGCCGACCGGGCGCTGGAGGCCCTGTCCGGGCTGCCGCCGCTGCCCGCCACGACCTCGCCGAAGCGCCTCGGCGAGGCATTGGCGCGCGCGGTACACGCGGCGCTGTCCGGGCGCGGCAAGCCCTCCGCGCAGGGGAGGCGGCGATGAGCACCGACCGGAGCGCGGCCCAGGACTCCCGTTCGGCGGAAGCCGCGAAGCGGCGCAAGCGCAAGGAGCGCGCCGCCAAGGCCCGTACGCCCGGGACCAAGGAGATGGTCAGCGGCGCCGGACAGCCGCTCGACCTGAGCGTGCGGCGCGAGCTGGAGGAGCGGCTCGGCCACGACTTCAGCCGGGTGCGGCTGCACACGGACCACAACGCGGGCGCCCTCACCGAGCTGCTGGGCGCGGACGCGGTCGCCGTCGGCCAGGACATCTTCTTCCGCGAGGGCACCTACCGGCCCGGCACGGCCGACGGCCGGCGGCTGCTCGCACACGAGCTGTTGCACACGGTGCAGAACCCGGACGGCCTGGGCGCCCTGCGGGCCGGCCGGGACCTGGGTGCCGTCAGCCTGCCGCAGGAGGCGATCGAGCGGGAGGCGGAGAGCGGGGCCCAGGATTCCGTCCGGGACGCCGAACAGACCCCGGAGGTGGAGCCGGGCCAGGCCACGCCTGGCTGGCTGCGCTACGCGACCGTGGACGCGGACCGCAACCGGTGGGAGCAGATCGATCCGGCGACCCTCGTGGACCGGCTGACGAACTCGGTCGTGCGCTCCCTGCGCGGCGACCCGCAGGACCTGTCGAAGCGCACCCGCAAGCAGCTGGCGCGGCTGCCCGACGAGTTGCTGGACGGTGTTCTCGACCGCCTGGAGACCAGGCTCCTCAGCTCGGAGCACGAGCGGGTGCTCGATCTCGTCGAGGAGTTCGAGACCGATGACGAGATCGATCCCGACAACGATCAGGAGCGGCTCTCGCACGAGGCCCCGGCCATCGAGCCCGACGCGGGCGAGGAGCTGAAACACGAGCGCGAGACCGAGCGGCAATCGGCCGAGGAGCAGCGGGAACAGAAGGAGAAGCCGGACACCGCACCGGGTCCGGAGAAGGACCAGCCCGAAGCGCAGGGCGCCACCGGCAGCACCCCGCAGAACGGCGGTACGCGCGAGAACCGGAGGACTCCGCAGGGCGGAGGCGTCCCGAAGGCCGGCGGCGCCCCGCACCACGGCGTGCGGGGGCAGCAACCGGGCGTCAACGCCGGGAGCCGGAGCGGGGGCCCGGCGGCGGCCGCTCCGGCGGAACCGGCCGCCGCCGAGCCCGAGCAGCAGTCGTCCTCGCCCGAGGCCGGTCAGCCCTCAGCCGAGAGCGCCTCCCCGGCCGAAAACGCTTCCCCGGACGGGACGTCCGAAGGCGGACAGCAGGGCGGCGAGGAGCAGACCGCGGACTCCCAGGCGGGCAACGAGGCGGACAACCTGCAGGGCACCCCCGTCGCGAGCAAGGAGGAGTCCGCGGCCAGGAACCGTCCCGGCGCGGTCGACGCGCTCGTGGCGGGCCAGCAGCTGAAGCCGCAGGACAAGCGAGGGTCGCGGACACCCACGGGTTCGCCCACGGCCTCCGGCCAGGACATCCAGGCGCCCGGCGCGTTGAGCACGCTGGAGGGCGTACGCAACCAGGATCTGGGCGGTCCCGAAGAGAAGGCCGAGGAAGACCCGTTCGGTTCCGGCAGCGAGTCGGAGGTCGACGTCGGGGGCGAGGAGAAGAGCGCCTGGGACATCAAGCTCCAGCCGGAGGACTTCCTCCCCGCGCAGGACCCCGATGTGTCCGCCGTCCCGACCGCGGACACCCCGGACCCGTCCTCGTCCGCCGCTGCGGCGTTCCCCTCGTTCCCCGCTCCTCCGGTGACCAAGGCCGATCAAGTGCAGGCCCAGCGGGATGCGGAGGACGCCGAGGACGCGGCGGCGCAGGCCGAGGCCGAACAGGGCGGCGCCGACGCGACCGCCGGTACGGAGCCGTCGGCAACGGCGGATGCCGGTGTGCCGGGAGGCGAGCAGCCCGGTGGCCTCGCCCTGGAGCAGGCTGCCGCTGCGCCGGTCGTATCGAGCACCACGTCCGGGAACCCGGAGAGCGGGGCCGACCCCAAGGCCGGGCCGGTCGCCGCACAGGTGGCGGTGCAGGAAGCGTCGAGCAGGTCCGCAGGCGGCGGTGACATCCAGGAGCAGGCCGCCAAGGAAGAGCGCGGCACTCCTGCCGCGGGTGAGACCTCGCCGACGGCCCAGGAGAAGGCGTCTCCCCAGGCCGCGGGCGGTCAGGCAACAGCGCCGGATACCGGGGTCCGGCAGGAACAGAGGATGACGGACGCGGCCCCGGAAGGCCGGAGCGAGCCGACCGCGGACTCCAGGTCCCCCTCGCCTGCGCGGGACACGCAGATCACCGGCGGGTCCAACGCGGATACGCCCGGCGGCGCGAGCAACAGTGCGGCAAGCGGGGCGCAGAGCCAGTCGTCGCGCCAGAGCCCGGCGAAGAGCCGGACGGGTGCTCCCGCGCAGGCCCCGGCGGCGAAGGAGCCCGTCCCCGCCGCCGCGCAGCCCGCGCAGGCCCCCCAGGCGCCGGCCGCCGCGCCCGCCCCGGAGCAGGCACCGGCCCCCAAGGCGGCGGCGCCCCAGGCGGCTCCCGCCCCGAGGGCACCCAGTGGTGGGGGTGGCGGTGGCGGCAGCAAGGCCGTTGCACCGGCACCGGCCAAGAAGGACTCCGCACCTGCCCCGAACCTCTCACAGGTGTCCCCGGAAGCGGGCCTCGCCACTGCGTCACAGCTCAAGCCCCACCTGGCACTTCAGGCCATGTCCGGTGTCAGCGGCTCGGTGGATCGCACCGTCGGCGACGAGAACAAGGCGCTCGCCGCCGCGCCGCCCTCGATGCAGCGTCCGGCGGGCGCACCGCAGACCCTTGAGGGAAAGCCGAAAGCCGATGCGCCGGCCCAGTACTCGAAGGATCCGGCGCAGAAGTCCGAGGCCCCCGAGCAGCAGAAGGCCGAGGTCACGGGCGACAAGAAGCCCGACGGCCCGATCGAGGCCGAAAAGGCGGAACCGCCGAGCGGCTGGCAGACCTTCAAGATGGCCCTGGGCTTCGGCCTCGGCAAGGTCGCGAGCTTCTTCGGCTTCAAGGTGGACGCATCCGAGCTGGCCGCCAAGTTCGCCGGGCTGCCGACCAAGGACGAAGCGCTCAAGCAGGCCCAGGTGGGCGACGCCCCGGGCGTGCAGATGCAGGGCGTCGCCGAGCAGACCGCCGGTGAACAGGGTGCCAGCGTCGACACCAAGGGCCAGGAGACCGTCGCTACGGGCCGCGACGACGCCGCCCGCCCGATGGGCGAGGACCAGGTCTACCCCGATGTCCCCAAGGAACAGCTGACGGCGAAGGTGCCCGGCCCGCAAGGCGGCCAGAGTGGTGCGCCCGCAACCGGCGCCGGGACCGGGGCGGTACCCCCCGATGCCGCCTCCGCGGTGGCGGAACACGAGCGCGGGCCGCAGTTCCAGGCCGCGTTCACCCAGGGCCAGAAGGGCATGTCCGACGGGCGGCAGACCAAGGACAGGGACTTCCGAGACTCCCAGGACAAGCACAAACAGCAGGTCGCCAAGGAGATCGAGACCAACACCAAGAGCCAGTCCGACGAGCGTGAGAAGGCCCTGGGCGAGGTCACCGACCACCGTGCCGACTGGCGCAAGGAGCAGGACGGGGAGCTCAAGAAACTCGGGGACAAGAAGACCGAGCGGCACGAGAAGGTCCGAAAGGACGTCAAGGACAAGGAAGAACAGACTGACAAGGACGTAGCCAAGCAGAAGGATGATCACGACAAGCAGATCCAGGACAAGAACGCCCAGGCCGAGCAGGACGCAGAGAAGAAGAAGAACGACAGCGTCAAGGAGTCCGGCAACTGGGTCACCAAGGCCTTCGACTGGATCAAGAACAAGGTCATCGAGATCAAGAACGCGATCGTCGGCGTCATCAGGGCGGCCCGTGATGCGGTCATCGGGTTCATCAAGAACTTCAAGGACACGGTCGAGGGCTGGATCAACGACGCCCGCACATTCATCGTCGACACGATCAAGAACCTGATCAATGATCTGATCCAGTTCGCCAAGGACATGGTGCAGGCCATCATCGACCTGGCCGACCGCATCCGGAAGCTGATCACCTCACTGATCGAGGACGCGATCGCCCTCGTCAACAAGCTCGCTGCCATGCTGAAGCAGATCGTCACCGATCTGCTGAACGCCCTCGGCAAGCTGCTGAGCGACATCCTCAACGTCCTCTGGAAGATGCTGAAGGACGCGCTCAAGCAAGTCGTGGACGGGATCAAGGCGGTCCTGGACTACGCCTCCAAGCTGCTGAGCGCGCTCGGCGAGTGGATGGTGATCGCGGTCGACTTCCTGTCCGACCCGGGCGGCTGGCTGAGCGGCCTGAAGAACTCGGCGGTGGACGGCGCGAAGAACCACCTGTTCGCCGAGGTCTCCTCGTCGGTCAAGCAGTGGTTCAAGGACAAGATCCAGGAGATCATCGGCCTTCCCAAGGCCATCTTCGACCAACTGCTCAACGGTGGCTTCACTCTGGACGGGATCGTCAAGGAGGCATGGGACGCCGTAGAACCCCAACTCCCCATCATCATCGGCCAGATGGTCATGACCAAGATCGTGGCCAAGCTGATTCCGGGCGCGGGATGGGTGCTGGCCGTCATCGACTTCCTCCAGACGGCCTGGGGCGCGCTGAGCGCCATCCTGCGCGCACTGACCGCGGTCCTGGACTGGCTCAAGGCCGTCCGCCTCGGCGGCGCGGGCGTCCTCTTCGCCAAGGCGGTCGCCTCGGGCGTCGTCGCGCTCCTCGAAACCCTGTACCAGTGGCTGCTGAACAGCGTCCGCAAGTACGTCGCGAAGGTGGGCCAGCGCCTCAAGGGCGTCGCCGCCAAGCTCTTCAAGCGCAAGGGCAAGGAGGGCGAGGGCGGCCACGCCAGGGGCTCGGAAGACAAGGGCGGCACGAGCGGCGAGGGCGACAGGGGCGGCGCCGGGAAACCCAAGGATCAAGCCCCGAAGAAGCCCGGCACGGAGTCCGACCCCAACAAGCCCGCGACGCACGCCCCCGGCCAGGAAGCCGGCCCCGGCAAGCCCAAGGAGCCGGCCGACGGCAAGAAGCCCACGGGCAACGACAAGAACGGCAAGCCGAAGGAGCCGGGCGCCGGCAAGTCCGACACTCGTCCCACCCCGTCCGCGAAGCCCGAGCCGAAGCCGGAACCCAGGCCCAAGCCGGAGCCCGAGCCGGAGCGGAAGACCCCTGACGACAGGACCCCGGACAAGCCGAAGGACCCCAAGGACTCCACCCCGGACAAACCGAAGGAAGAGGCCCCCCAGCGGCCGAAGGACCCCGAAGAGACTCCGGGTACGAAACCCAAGGACGAGGCACCCGGCAGGCCCAAGCCGGGTGAGCCCAAGCCGGGCAAGAACACCGACGAGCCCAGGAAGCCGGGCGGCAAGGACGAGGACCCCAAGAAGCCCAAGGGCGGCGAAGAGGACCCCAGGAAACCGAAGCACGGCGAGGACGACAAGCCGCACAAGCCGGGAGAGCCCGGCGAGCACGATCCTCGTCGGCCCAGGGACAAGCCGGAGAAATCCGGACCCGGCAGGCCCAAGAGCAAGGAGGACAAGAAGAAGCGGAAGAACGAGGAGGAGTCGAAGAAGGAGAAGCTGGCCATCATCACGGCTCGCATTCACGCGAGACTCGTTCCGAAACTCGAACGCGGCATGTGGGACGCGGACTTCCGGCCGCTGCTGGATCTCATGAGGGCCTGGTACCGCCTCACCAGTCTTCGCGAGGTCGGAAATCCGGAAGTGAGTGTTGTCGCAACGCTGAACCCGTCATCGGTACCCATCAAGGCGAAGCGTGTGCGCGATCCGCATCTGAGACTTCCCAAGATCGAGTTGAAGGATTTGAAGGAGGACGGGCTTCCCAAGCCGAAATTCCCCTCGTTCAACAGCGGTCCACCGCACTCCCTTGAAGCGGGCTATCTGAGTCGGAGTGTGAAGGACACAGGGGCGCCGCCGGGTAGCTTCAGCAATCCACCAGGCTGGGGCTATGTGACGGCCAACGGTCTTTCTGCGGAAAGCGCTTGGGTGCGCATGCACCTTCTTCCCGCGGCGCTGGGTGGAATGCCTTCGAACAGCAACTTGATCCCGGCCCGCGGGCCTTCGGTGAACATCCCTATGGCCAAAAACCTGGAACGGCCTGCCTACGATGCCATACCGGATCCGGAACCGATGATCTGGTACAAGTGCGAGGTGGTGTTCCACCCGATACAGAAGGACAGCAACGGGACCATTATCAGGGGATTCCCGAAGCACGTCACCTCAAGCTATGGAGGATACGACAAGATCGATGGGACCGGAGAGAAAAGAGGCGACTGGAGGCGTACGGGAACGAAGAAGTCCTACCCTATCCGCGACATCCCTCCCCCCACCCCGGGCGAGCACAAAATGCTGCTCATCAACTCGGCCGGTGCGGATACCATCTGGCAGTACCTCGGTGGAAAAGAGGGTCCCACCGGAGGTTCGCGGCAGATCGCTCGGTACATCGCCGGTTTGGATGCCGACGGCCTGACCAGAACCACCATGAGATACGGAAAAGAAGTGGAGAACGGCCACCCCAGGTACTATGCGGTATCGGATGTCAGGCGGTTTTTGGAGGAGCGGAGAAGGGGTATGCAGAAGGGCGCGATGCCGAAGATATACCGGGTAATCGAAAAACTCAAAGAGCTTGATCGGGCCGGCAAGATCGACTGGCGTAGGTAACGAGGAACGCAGCTATGAGCACTAGTTTTCACGCCCGTGTGCGCGAGGTCGTCAACGAACTCGAGTCCGCTGACGACATCGTCGTGGACTCCTGTCGCGTCGAGGCAGGTGCCGCCTGGGAGTGGACGGCTGAGGATGCCGACACGATTCGGGCCGTCATGGGGGAGGCGGCCCTGGAGGGTGTCGAAAGCCATCTGCTTGGGGTCGAGCATGTTCACGTGGCCTGGCACATGGACGACTATTCGCTGGAAGGGGAATTCTTCTTGAAGGATGTGCGTGCGTGCCTGTCAGGGAACTACCTCCCTTACGTGGACTCGAGTCTTCCACCTGACCGTCGGCAGGCGATGGACGGCCTGAAGATGTTCGAGGAGGCTCCCGGGTCGGGTCGTCTCGTGGCGCTGAGGATCCCCGTGGAAGGACAGAGCCGAGATATGTGGTTCTACGATGCGAATCATCACAGGCTGGAATTGTTGGACCTCGACTATCAGTCATACATGGAGCACATCCTGGTGATGAAGGGGATTCCGGGCTGGCAGTACCTCTTCACGGACGTTGACCTCACGCACCGCGAATTCCACACCGAGGTCGGTCAAATAAGGCGCGCGTTGGCGCGGTTCCCCGAACTGTTCCCGCATCACGATTACGGGGATGTGCGTGAGCGCCTGGAGGCCCGACTGTGACCGGCTACCGAGACATCCCCAAACCCATCCGGTCCGGCATCGTCATCGTCGACCCCGAGCGCGGCACGCCGGAGCGCATCATCGTGCTGCAGTTCAACCCCGACACCCTGGAACGCAGCCTCTCGCCCCAACAGGCGGGCACCGGCGGGGACTCCGGCGGTGGCGGGAGTGGAAACGGGGACCGGAACGAAGCGCTGCGCCTCAAGGGGCCGGCGCAGGAGACGTGGAAGTTCACCGCGGAGATCGACTCGACCGACCAGCTCGACGTCGCCGCGGCCGACGGGATTCACCCGCAACTGGCGGTGCTGGAAATGCTGGTGCAGCCGACGACCGCTCAGCTGCGGGCGGCCACCGCCCTCACCAAGGCGGGCACGATCGAGATCACCCCGATCGAGATGCCGCTGACCCTGTTCACCTGGGGCAGCAAGCGCGTCATGCCCGTGCGGCTCACCGAGTTGTCGATCAACGAGTCGGCGTTCGATGTGAACCTCAACCCGATGCGGGCGTCGCTCAGCATCGGGATGAAGGTGCTGACGGTGAGCGACCTGCCGGCCGGGCACCGCGGGGCCGAGCTGTACCTCGCGCACCTCGCCCAGAAGGAGCAGCTGGCCAGGAGGGCGGTACAAGGGACGACCCTCGCGATGCTCGGGCTGAGGGACAGCGACATCGGGCTGGGGAGGTAGTCGGAGATGGCCGAGGTGTACGAGAGCGCGCTGGACGCGGTCCTGGGATCGAACCCGTATCCGCGGACGAGTCGCTACCACCAGGCGGAGATCGGCCTGCACACCATGCCGGACGGTACCGAGATCCGGTACACCAGGCGACGGTTGCTGCCGCCGCTGAGCGCGGCCGGTGCGACGGTGCCGCATGTCGTCAGCAGTGGTGAGCGCCCGGACACCCTGGGCCAGCGCTACCTCGGCGACCCCGGGCAGTGGTGGCGGATCGCGGATGCCAACCCCGTACTCGACCCGCGGGAGCTGACCGCGGAGCCGGGCCGGGTGATCGGCGTTCCGTTGCCCGGCGGCTTCCCCGGGGGCGCGAGCTGAGATGGACGACGAACCGATCGGCAGCGGCTCCATCCACCTGAGCCTGTACATGGGGCCCAAGCTCACCCAGCCCGTGCCGGCCGAGGTGATGGAGGCGCTGCTGTACGCCCAGATCACCTCCACCGCCGGTGAACGCAGCGGTTTCCAGCTTGCCTTCGACCTGTCCAAGACCGGGCTGATCAATCGCAGCCTCCTCCCCGAGGGATTCTTCGACCCGAAGACCCGGGTGATCATCATGACGACGATCAAGGGCACCCCCGAGGTCCTGCTGGACGGTGTACTGATCCGGCAGGAGGTCGGCGCCAGCAACCAGCCCGGTCACAGCACGCTCACGGTCACCGGTGAGGACCTGAGCATCCTCATGGACCTGGAGGACCGCTCGGGTACGCCGTATCCCAACCTGTCACCCTCGCAACGGGTCGGCCGGATCCTCGACACGTACGCGGACTACGGCATCACCCCGAAGATCATCCGCGAGCATGTGCGGCAGACCCCCCACCAGAACCACCGGATCGCCTACCAGACCGGCAGCGACCTGCAGTACCTCAACGACCTCGCGAGGGACAACGGTTACACCTTCTACCTCGTCCCAGGTCTGATCCCCGGACGATCCACCGCGTACTGGGGTCCCGAAGTGCGCCTCGGCCAGCGGCAGCGCGCCCTCAACGTCAACATGGACGCCAACTCCACGGTCGACCAGCTGACCTTCGCCTTCGACGGCGCCGCGCGCGAAATCCCGCTGGCGCGCGTTCAGAACCAGCGCACCCGGCAGTCACAGCTGATCGGCCCTCCGGACATCAGCCCGCTGCGGCCGCCGCTCGGGCTCCGAGCCGCGCCCGCCCTGAAACGCAGAATGCTGAGCGACACCGCGAAGAAGGACGGCGGGCAGGCCCAGGCGGAGGCACTGGCCCGCGCCGTGGCCTCCTCGGACGCGATCACCGGCTCCGGGTCACTGGATGTGAACCGGCGCGGGTATGTGCTGCGACCGCGCGAACTGGTCGGAGTGCGTGGCGCCGGCCTGACCTTCGACGGCGACTACTACGTCAAGAGCGTCACCCACAACCTCAGGATCGGCTCGTACCAGCAGAACTTCACGATCGCGCGCGAGGGCCTCATCGCCCGCACGCCCATCGTCCGCCCCTAGCCCGTACCGTCCGCACCCGCAGCCCGTATTCCGCAGCCCGTAGAGACCTCAGGAGCGCCCCGCATGGCCGCAACGTCGAACAATCGCTTCCTCGGGAAATTCCGTGGACGGGTGGTGGCCAACAACGATCCCCTGCAGGTCGGCCGGCTCAAGGTCCAGGTGCCGGATGTGCTGGGAGACACCCCGTCCACCTGGGCGATGCCCTGCTTTCCCTTCACCGGCCCCGGCGCGGGCCAGTATGTGATCCCGTCCGAAGGGGCGGGCGTCTGGGTGGAGTTCGAGCAGGGCGATCCGAGCTTCCCGATCTGGTCCGGCTGCTGGTACGGCGACAAGCGGGAGGTGCCCGCGGACGCGCTGAAGGCCCCGGACGGATATCCGCCCGTCGTGGTGGAGACGCCCAAGGGGCACAGGCTGGTGATGTCGGACGCTCCGGGCGGCAGGGGGATCCTGCTGGAGGCCCCGGGGGGCGCCTACGTACGGATCGACGAGACCGGGGTGCACATCAACAACGGCCATGGCGCCTCGATTTCCCTCGTCAACGATGTCGTCGACATCAACCAGGGACGTCTGATCGTGCCCGGCAAGTAGGAAGTACGGGGGAGGGAATCGTGTCTGGGAACCTGCTCAACACCGGTGTCACGCTCACCTGTCCGCATGGCGGCAGGGCCGTCGCTGCCGCCGGGCTGACCGGTGTGCTGCTCGACGGACAGCCGGTACTCACCACAGCCACCACCTTTTCGGTGAGTGGCTGCCAGTACACGGTCGGCGGCAGGCCGCAGCCGTGCACCAGCGTCCGCTGGCGCTCGGACGCGGCCGGCGTGCTGATCGACGGAGCAGCCGCGCTGTCCGAGGGCGCTGCGGCGGAGTGCTTCACGCACGATCTGATACCGCAGGGCAAGCCGCATGTGGCAGCCCTACAACAGGGGGTGGTCTGCCGATGAGGGCGTCACGTACCGACATGGCCTTTCCGTTCCGTGTCGACCAGCTCGGCAGAACCGCCGTCGCCGGATACGACGACCACGTCCGGGACATGATCGAGCAGTTGCTCTTCACCAGCCCGGGTGAGCGGGTCATGCGGCCCGAGTTCGGATGCGGGCTGCTCGACCTGGTCTTCGCACCGAACAGCCCGGAGTTGGCGTCCGCGATCGAACTGTCGGTGCACGCGGCGCTCACGCGCTGGCTGGGAGATGTGATCGACGTCGAGTCCGTCGACGTCGTCAGCGAGGAGAGCGTGGTGCGGGTGTACCTGGTGTACGGCGTGCTCCGCACGGGTGAGCGTCGCAGCGAGGTCTTCGAGGGCAGGGGAAGCCGATGAGCGGCGCACGGATCAGTGCTGCCTGCGGGCAGCTCGGTCGTTCGAGGACCGAGGGGTTACCTCCCACGCCGTTCACGGCCATGGGGGAGGGAGACGGGCGGGTCGCCGGGCCGCAGGGGAGCACGACGTGCGCACCTGTGGGCCGCGCGGACGGCCGTGACACGAGCCGCTGCCGCGGACGGGCCATCGAAGGGGTAGGGGCATGAGCACGGAATGCCGCACCGAGCGGCGCAGGGGCGACGTCCGCGCGGCCCGGCTCAACGGGGTCGACGGGGTGGAGGTCGCCGACGACGGGCGGACGCTCACCGTCACCTTTCTCGGCAAGGCACCCGAAGGCGTCGGACCGGAGAACATCCGGATCGAGGGCGGGCGCCGGATCACCGGGATCCGTGCCCTGGAGGTGAGCGTCGACAGAGAGGACGATCCCGAGCTCGACGACCGGATGCACATCACGGTCGACCGGACCGGGGACACCTCCGCCTACCGGTTGTCGATCGTCCGCAGTGACGCCTACGGACGGCCCGGCACCACGCCGTACCCGGGATTCGACCCGCGCTACGACACCGCGGAGTTCTCCTTCGCGGTCGGCCGCCCGACCCCGCTGGACTGCCGGGACGACGAACCGTGCCCGCCGCGGATCCTCCCGGCCCCGGTCATCGACGCCCCAGTCATCGACTACAGGGCACGCGACTTCGAGAGCCTGCGCAGCCTGGTCCTGGACCGCATGGGCCTCATCGCCCCGGCCTGGAGCGAGCGGCACGCCCCCGACCTCGGCATGACCCTCGTCGAGCTGCTCGCCTACACCGCCGACCAGTTGAGCTACCAGCAGGACGCGGTGGCCACCGAGGCCTACCTCGACACCGCGCGGCTGCGCGAGTCCGTACGCCGCCACGCCCGGCTCATCGACTACGCGATGCACGACGGCAGCAACGCCCGCACGTTCATCGCCCTGACCACCGAGGAACAGGTCACCCTGGAGCGTGACGACTACCGTTTCGCCGCCATCGACGTCACCAGGCTCGGCCCGCAGGAGCGGCCGGACCTGGGGACCGTCGTCCTCGACGAGGACCTCGACCGGCTGCCGGCGGGCGCCGCGCTGGAGGTCTTCGAGCCGCTGGGCTCGGAAGACCTGGTGCTGCGCCCCGAGCACAACACCATCCGCTTGTGGACCTGGGGCGACGAGGAGTGCGTCCTGCCCAAGGGCTCGACCCGGGCGACCCTGCGGGACGAGTGGGCCGCAGGCCGGGAGGACGCTCGCGAGGACGAGGCGCCTCGCGAGCGCGCCCTGCGGCTGCGTCCCGGTGATGTCCTCATCGTGGAGGAGATCCTCGGTGCCCGCTCCGGCGCGCCCGCCGACGCGGACCCCACCCACCGGCAGGCCGTACGCCTGACCTCCGTCACCCCGCTCGTGGACGAGCTCTACGACCAGCCACTCCTCGAGGTGACCTGGGCCGAGGCCGATGCCCTCGGTTTCTCCGCCTGCCTGTCGGTCCGAGGCGGCATCGACTGCGAGCCCATCTTTGACGTGACGGTGGTTCGCGGCAACGTCGTGCCCGCCGACCACGGCCGGGCGCTGGCCTTCTGCGGCGGCGAGCCCGAGCGTTTCGCAGTGCCCCCGGAGCCGGTGGTCGCCGCGTCCTGCCGCCCGCCCGGCTTCGGCTGCGGAGACCGTGGTGAGGACAGCCCCGCCGCGCAACTGCTGTACGACCTGCTGGAGCGGGCTCGCTCCGGCCGCCGTCTCGGCCCCGCCGAGGTACGCGAACTGCACTCCGTGCTCGGCGAGGAGGCGGTGACCCGGGCCCGTCTTGAGATCCACCTGGCCCCCGGCACCATCGATGTGGAAAGGGTGCTGCCGGCCACCGCCGACGCGCAGGCCGCCACTCTTGAAACACTGCTCGCGCAGGTCACCTACCCACGAGTGCGCCCGCCCCTGCGGCCCGTCCTGAGCCACGCACCCGTCACCCAGGCCGCCCCCTATCCCGACCCGCGGCAGGTGTCCGCCGCCCAGGCCCTGCTGCTCGCCGCCATTCCCGGCCGCGTGCGGGAGCGGCTGGAGGAGCTGTGGCGCTCCGCCGTGGACTGCGACGGGCTCAGCGGCACGGAAATCGACGAGCTGACCGTGGTGTTCGGCGCCCGGGTGGTCGAGCGTTTCGACCTCGCGGGCCGGCCCGTCCACGCGATGCGCGAGTTGCTGGCCCGCCGCGCGCGGTTGCTCGATGCCAAGCTTCGGCGGCTGGAGGTCCTCACCGCCCGCGCCCGCGCCGGCACCGTACTGGACCGCTTCATCACCTGGGAGATCACCCACAGCTGGGGCGAGCGCTACGCCGTCGGACTGGACCCCGACGATCCGGTGCTCGCCGGCCCGGCCGCCGCCCTCGCCGGCGACCCGCGCGCCGCACTGCCTGCCGTACGGGCGTCCGTCGGGAGCATGGAGTGGACCCCGCGCCGGGATCTGCTCACCAGCGGCCCCCGCGACCGCCATCTGGTCGGCGAGGTCCGGTCCGACGGCCGTCTCGCCCTGCGCTTCGGCGACGGTCGGCACGGTGCCGCCCCCGCCCCGGCCTCGACCCTTCGGGTGGCCTACCGGGTGGGCAACGGCACCGCGGGCAACCTCCCCGCGGAGGCCATCACCCACCTGGTCGTCTGCCGGGCCACCGAGGGCGAGGAGGGACAGGCCCTCACCGCCGTCACCGCCGTCACCGCCGTCCGTAATCCTCTGCCCGCGACGGGCGGCACCGAGCCCGAGGCCCTCGACGAGGTTCGGCAGTCGGCACCGCTCGCCCTTGAGCGGACCCGGCTGCGCGCCGTCACCCCGCAGGACTACGCCGATCTCGCCGCCGCGGTCCCCGGGGTGCAGCGCGCCGCCGCCGAACCGCGCTGGACCGGCAGCGTGCAGGAGATGCACGTCGCCGTCGACGCCCTCGGCACCGAGGAACCCGGCGAGACGCTGCTGGACGCCGTGGCGCACCGCCTGGAGGGCTACCGCAGGATCGGCCACGATCTGGTCGTGCGGCCCGCCGCCCTGGTCCCGCTCGACATCAGGGTGGAGGTGTGCGTCGCCCCCGGCTACCAGCGCGGCCATGTCCTGGCCGAACTGCGCCGGGTGCTGGGCAACCGCCGCCTGCCCGACGGGGCGCGGGGCTTCTTCCACCCGGATGCGCTGACCTTCGGCGAGCCCGTACGGGTCAGCCGCCTGGTCGCCGTCGCGGCGGCCGTCCCCGGGGTGCTCAGCGCCCGGGTGACCCGGCTGCGCCGGCTGTTCGGGCGTGATGACGGGGAGCTGGCGGCCGGGCTGCTGCGGCTCGGCCCGCTGGAGATCGCCCAATGCGACAACGACCCCGACCGGCCGGAGAACGGCCTGCTCACGCTCGTACTCGGAGGTGGCCGATGACCGGCCAGTGCGGTTGCGGCTGCGGCGGCACCGATGCGCTCAAGCACGAAGAGGTGTTCAATCCACCGGGCCGCAAGGCCCTCGACTACCGGGTCGGGACCTACGGCGGTATCCGGGCCGCCATGCTCGCCCGGCTGGCGAGCCCGGCCTACCCGGCGCTGAGGAACCTGACGGCCCGGACCACCGACGACCCGGCGATCGCCCTGCTGGACGCCTGGGCTGTCCTCGGCGATCTGCTCACCTTCCACTCGGAGCGGATCGCGGACGAGGGCTATCTGCGGACCGCCACCGATGAGCGTTCCCTCGAACTGCTGGGCCGGCTGGTCGGGTACCGGCCCCGGCCGGGCCTCGCGGCCGACACCTTCCTCGCCTATGCCCTCGACCAGGACATGCGCTCGGCTGAGCAGCCGACGGTGGTGATCCCGCGCGGGTCGGCTGCCGCCGGCGTCCCGGCGCACCCCGGCCAGGAGCCGCAGACCTACGAGACCGCGGAGGCGCTCGCGGCCCGTTGGGCGTGGAACGAGCTCCATGTGCTCCGGCGCCGCCCCTATCAACTGACGTCACATCAGCTCTCACGGCGGGGCGCGGTGTTCGCGGCCGGAACGGCGACCAACGTCAGGCCCGGCGACAAGCTGCTCTTCGTCTTCAGCGCGGACCAGACCGCCGATCCCAGCCGGCGCGTGCTGCTGACCGTCCCCCATGTCACGATCGACCGGGACAGCGGCACGACCGCGATCGGACTGCCGGGGCCCGCGCCGGCCACCTTGCAGGAACTCCTCGACCGGCTCCGTGAGTGGATCACCCCGGGCGACGGGCAGCACCCCAACCCGTACCCCTGGCCGGCCGGCAGCCGTATCGCCACCGAGTTCGACACCGAGGTCCTCGGCCCGCTCCGCGACGGCCTGGGCCTGGTCCCCTCACCGTCCAAGCTCGCCGACCGCCTGGACCTGACCATCGAGCGGCTCCGGGAGGCGAAGGAGTTCGCCCGCGACTACCCCGATGTCGCCGAATGGTTCGAGGCCCTGGACGCCGGGCTGAGCGAACTGCTGACCGAAGCGTTGAAGCTGGAGCCGCCCCAGCCGCAGGCGGCGGCCGCCGGGCAGCCGCTGACCGGGAAGCCCGGCGTCGCCCGGGTCCCCGGTGCGGAAGGCGGCGCGGGGGCCGACACCGGCGAGATCGCCGATCCCGCCAACCCCGCCATCAGCGGACTTGGCCCGCTGCTGGCGGCCCTGCGCACCACCCCGCCCCGCCCGCCGGCAGGCGCCCGCCATCTGGACCGCGATCCGCGGAGCATCTACGCCCCAGGCTCCGACCTCGGCGGTCAACTGCTGGCCGCGCTCGACCCGCGGGTCCGCGGCGGCCTCTACAGAGCCTGGCGCAATGCCGACCTCACCGTGCCGCTGGCGCTGCGCGAGGTACAGGCGATGCGGGTCACCGCCACACCGTTCGGCGCGACCGCGCCTCTGAAGCCGGTCTATGACGCGACCGGCAGGGTCGACCGGTACGACGACTGGCCGCTGACCGGCACCAAGCTGGTCACCTTGCGCGTCGACTACGACGACCAGGGCATCGAAGCCAGGCGTGCGGAGTTCAGCCACGTCGAGGGCGGCGGCTCGGTGAGCAAGTCGTTCTCCCTGTCCGGCGACGACGGCACGCACGACTTCGGTCCCGGCCAGGTCGAGCTGACCACCATCGACTCCGGCCACCAGCGCCGCACGCTGTCCCCGACCGGCGAATTCGGCGTGCTCGCCCATCTGCTGGCCGACCTGCCGGTGCGTACGGTCTTCGTCTCCCGCCCCGGCGAGGACGACCGGATCCATGTCTCCGTCGGCGGCGGCGAACCCGCCCTCGACTACCACCTGGCCCCGGGCGAACAACAGAGCGCGTCCCAGGGGGACTACACGGTCACCGTGCGGCGCGCCGCGCAGACCGAGGCCCCCTCGATCGAGGTGGCCTTCACCTCCCAGCCCCCGCTCACCTCCCGCAACGTCATCACCCTCGACGCGGTCTACGAAGGTGTGGCACCCGGCAGTTGGGTCGCCATCGACCGGCCGGGCAAGGGCGTCGCCGGACAGCGCCCCGGCGACCCCGCACTCTCCCGCGTCATCACCCAGGTCACCGGCGTACGGGTGCTCTCCCGAGCCGACTTCGGCATCACCGGGAAGGCCACCGAACTCACCCTCGCCGACCCCTGGCTCGACGACCAGGACACCCTGCTCTCGCACATCCGTGACACCAGCGTCCACCTGCGCGGCGAACCGCTGGAACTCACCGACGAACCGGTCACCGAGGACGTCGGCGGGGAGGAGATCGAACTCGCCGAGCTCTACGACGGCCTCACCCCCGGCCGCTGGATCATCGTCTCCGGCGAACGCACCGACATCCCCGTCACCACCCACGTGACCGGCAGCGAACTCGCCATGATCGCGGCCGTCGACCAGAGCGTGGACCCGGCGCGGCCCGGCGACGCCGTGCACACCATCCTCAAGCTCACCTCCGCCCTCGCCCACCGCTACCGCCGCGAGACCGTCAAGATCTACGGCAACGTGGTGCACGCGACCCACGGCGCCACCCGTGACGAGCCGATCGGCAGCGGCGACGCCGGGCAGCCGAACCAGCGCTTCACCCTCTGGCAGGCACCGCTGACCTGGCTCCCGTCCGACGCTCCGCGGGGCGCCGCAAGCACCCTGGAGATCCGGGTGGACGGCGTGCTCTGGCACGAGGTCGACTCGCTCGCCGGACGCGGCCCCCGGGAGCGGGTCTACACCACCAGTACCGCCGACGACGGCCGGACCACCGTGACCTTCGGCGACGGCATCCACGGATCGAGGCTGCCCACCGGCCAGGAGAACGTCCGCGCCCGATACCGGGTGGGGATCGGCAAGCCCGGCAATGTCACGGCCGGCCGCATCACCCAGCTCATCACCCGGCCGCTCGGCGTCTCCGCGGTGACCAACCCGCTGCCCGCCGGCGGCGGCACGGACCCCGACGGACCCGGCCTCGCCCGGCGCAACGTGCCGCTGGCCGTATCGGCGTTGGACCGCCTGGTCTCGGTGCCCGACTACGCGGACTTCACCTGCTCCCGCGCCGGTATCGGCCGGGCCGCCGCCGCCGAGCTCTACGACGGTGCCCGCCGGGTCGTCCATGTCACCGTCGCGGGCGTCGACGACATCGAGCCGGCCGCCGACTCCGACCTGCTGCGCGACCTGCGGGCCTCGCTGGCCGAATACGGCGACCTGCGGCTGCCGGTCGACGTCGCGGTACGGACACGGGTGTTGCTGGTCGTGGCCGCGGACGTGCGGGTCAGCCCCGACTACTCCTGGGACCTCGTCGAGCCGCGGCTGCGCACCGCACTGCTGGCCCGGCTCGGCTATCCGGGACGTGAACTCGGCCAACCCGCCCACCTGTCGGAGGTCCTGGCCGCCGCGCAGGCCGTGCCCGGCGTCGACTCCATCGACGTCACCGCCTTCACCGGCGTGCCCGGCGACCTGACCCCGGCCGGGCTGCAACGCCTCACCGACCAGCTGTCCACCCCGCAGCCCGTCGTGCCCGCCCGTCTCGCCCGCTTCAGTGAGGAACGCCACCGGGTGGAGCGCGAGGGCGGCGAGACCCTCACCGAGGTCGCCGCCGAGTACGGCATCACCGTTGCCGAACTGCTGCGCCTCAACCCCGACATCACCGACCCCCGGCCCTTGGAACGGGGCCGCAGCGTCATCGTCTTCCGCGGCATCCGCCCCGCCCAGCTGGCGGTGCTCTCCCCGGAGCTGCCCGACACGTTGATCCTCAAGGAGGCCACCCGATGAGCGACGCAGGCGCGGGCGCCGGGCAGCACGCAGCCGCGACATCCGCGGCGGCACGCCGCGCGAGCGCGGCAGACGGCAGCGGGTCGGGGAGCAGGGACCCCGACGCACTGTACGAGCTGCTCCCGCAATGGCACCGGCTGCGCGACGCCGAGGCCGGCGAGCCCCTTCGGGCGCTGCTGGCCGTCATCGCCGAGCAGGTCGACCGGGTACGCGCCGGAATCGAGCAGCAGTACGACGACTGGTTCATCGAAACCGCCGCCGACTGGGTCGTTCCCTACCTCGGCGACCTGGTCGGCTACCGGATCCTGCCCGGTTACGAGGAGTCCCTCAGCACCGACCGGCGGCTGGCATCCCGCCTCGCCCCGCGCCGCGATGTCGCCGACACCGTCGCCAACCGCCGCCGCAAGGGCACCCTCGCCCTGCTGGAGGAGTTGAGCGCCGGCGTCGCCGGCTGGCCCGCCCGCGCGGTGGAGTTCTCCCGGTTGGTCGCCGCCGGCCAGCCGGTCAGGCTCTTCGGCGGGGAGGAGGAGTCGGCCGACCGGCGGGGGGTCCCCTCGCGGGGCAGGGGGAGGCTGAGCCGCGGACGCCTGGCCGACCTGCGGAACGGAGCCGCCCTCGACCTGCTCGGCGGCCCGTTCGACGAGATGGCCCACAGCGCCGACGTGCGCCGGTCCGCCTCACGGCGCCGGCAGGGTGGCTACACACCCGCCGGAGTCGGCCTGTTCGTCTGGCGGCTCAAGCCCTACGCGATCTCCCGGGGCCCCGCCTACTGCATCGACCGGGCCCGCAACCTCTACACCTTCTCCATCCTCGGCAACGACAGCCCGCTGGTGACCAGGCCGGAACCCGAGCCGTCGGCAACCCACATCGCGACCATCGACAACGTCCCCGCGTACATTCGGCGCCGCCAACTCGCCGACCGGCTCGCCGACTACTACGGGCCCGGCAAGTCCTTCGAGATCTGGCGCGACGACGACTTCCAGCCCGTTCCGCTCGCCGACATCGTGGTGGCCGACCTGACCGACTGGACCTACCGCCCCAAGCGCGGGCAGGTCGCCGTCGACCCCGAGCTCGGCCGGATCGCCTTCGGATCCCGCTCGGCGCCGCGCAAGGGCCTATGGGTCACCCACCACTACGCCTTCAGCGACGACATGGGCGGCGGGCAGTACCCGCGCGACCGCGCCACACCGCGTGACGCAACCGTCTACCGGGTCGGCCCCGGCCGCGCCCACGACCGGATCAACCAGGCCTACGAGCAGTGGCGCGCCGACAAACAGGCCGGTACGGCAGGTGGTTCGGCGATCATCGAGATCACCCACAGCGGCGCCTACCAGGAGCAGCTCGACTTCGACCTCGACCCCGGCGACCGCCTGGAACTGCGGGCCGCCGAGGGCACCCGGCCGGTGATCCGCCTGCTGGACTGGTACAGCAACCGGCCCGACGCGCTGAACGTGCGCGCCCACCCCGGCGAGGGACCTCGCGCCCGGCTGGTCCTGGACGGACTGCTCATCACCGGCCGCGGGGTCAACGTCACCGGGCCGGTCGGCACCCTGGTCGTCCGGCACTGCACCCTGGTCCCCGGCTGGTCCCTGGAGCACCACTGCGCACCGCACTCGCCCCATGAGCCCAGCCTCGTCCTGGACCACACCTCCGCCTGCGTCCAGATCGAGCGCAGCATCCTGGGCACGATCCAGGTGATCGATGACGAGGTCGGCACCGATCCGCTGAGGATCCACATCGCCGACAGCATCCTGGACGCCACCGACCCCGGCCTGGAGGCGCTGTCCGCCCCCGACTGCCGGCACGCCCACGCCGTGCTCGACGCGCGCCGGACCACGGTGATCGGCGAGGTGCACACCCACGCCGTGCGGCTCGCCGAGGACTGCGTCTTCACCGGGCACCTGAACGTGGCGCGCCGCGCCATCGGCTGCCTGCGGTTCAGCTATGTCACCCCCGGCTCGCGCACCCCGCGCCGCTACGAGTGCCAGCCCGACCTGGTGCGCGCGGCCGTCCAAGAACGCGCGGAGCGCGGCGAACCGGCCCCCGCCGAGGTCGCCGGCGCGATCGAGGCCGAGACCCGGCGGGTGCGGCCGCGGTTCACCAGCGTCCGGTACGGCACGCCCTCCTATGGGCAGTTCGCCGCCGGCTGCGCCCCCGAGATCACCCGAGGCGCCGAGTCCCGTTCCGAACTCGGCGCGTTCCACGACCTGTTCCAGCCCCAGCGCGAGGACAACCTGCGGGCACGGCTGGCCGAGTACTCCCCGGCCGGCACGGACGCCGGAATCTTCTTCGTCTCCTGACCACACCGACGTGAGCATCACAAGAATGAAGGGGAATCCATGCACGCGGACTTCTCGCGCGTGACCTTCCAGCCCGCCAAGCACTACTCCGCGGTGCTGGCGCAGCAGGGCCGGGTTCAACTGGACGCCGACAGCAACGAGCAGGCGGCCATCGAGCTGCACCGCATCCGCACGCTCACCCGGGACCTGATCGGCCGACACGGCGGCCCGGCCGACGGCTTCATGATCGAACATGTGATGGGCGACCATGAGGCCGACCTGAAGATCAACGGCGGCCGGTACTACGTGGACGGCATCCTGTGCGACGCCGACCGGCCGCAGCCCGCTCTGGTGGTCTCCCCGGACGGCACCGCGCACGCGCAGGCCGGTGCGGACACCACCCTTCCGTACTGGACCTACTGGGAGCAGCCGGACGCCTACCGGGACCCGGAGCGCCAGTCCGACCGGCTGCCCGGCTTCCCGTACCTGGTCTACCTCAAGGTCTTCGAGCGCAGTGTCTCCGCCGTCGAGGACCCGTCGATCCGCGAGGTGGCCCTGGGCACCGCGATGCCCGACACCGCGGCCCGCCTCAAGACGGTCTGGCAGGTACTGCTGATGTCCGGCACCGACCTGAACCCGCCCGACGGCGGCGTGGGGACGATCCGGGACACCTTCCGCAAGTGGGTGGCGGCGCACACCGCGCCGTCGAGCGCGCTGGCGGCCCGCACCGAGCGCCCGGATCGCGCGGACGAGGAACCGTGCCTGGTGCGGCCCGCGTCCGAGTACCGGGGACCGGAGAACCAGCTGTACCGGGTGGAGATCCACCACGGGGGGCCGGCATCGGAGGGTGCCACCTTCAAGTGGTCGCGGGAGAACGGCAGCGTGGTCTTCCCGGTGGCCGCCGTCGAGGGCACCTGGGTCGACCTGACGACGCTGGGCAACGACGACAAGCTGTCCCTGGACGTCGGCGACTGGGTCGAGTTCGGCGACACCGCCTACGTCAGCCGCGGCGAGGTCGCCCCCCTGCTGCAGGTCGAGGAGATCGACCTGCCCGGGCGGCGGGTACGGCTGTCCGGAGAACCGGTGCCGGGCGTCGGACGGCAGCCGAAACTCCACCCCTTCCTGCGCCGCTGGGACCACAACGCCACCACGGGGCACGGCGCGCCGCAGATCGCCGGCGGGGCACTGCAGATCACCGAGGGCCGCTGGGTCGACCTGGAGGACGGCCTGCAGGTGTGGTTCAAGCCCGGTGGCGAATACCGCTCCGGTGACTACTGGATCATCCCTGCGCGCACCGTCACCGGTACCGTGGAGTGGCCGCAGGACGCGGCGGGCGACCCGCTGCTCCGGCAACCGGCCGGCATCCAGGTCCACTACGCCCCGCTCGCCTGGGTGATGGGCGAGAACACCGTCGAGGACCTGCGGCAGGTGTTCACCTCGCTGATCCCTCCGGACCAGGCCGCACGGGAGAGCTGACGTGGCCCTCTGCCCCATCGCCACAGTCGCACTGCTGCCCCGGTCCGGGACCCGGCCGGCGATCCGCCCCACCCAGATCGTCAGCCACACCATGGAGTCCACGCTGGCCGCGACCGACAGGATCTTCCGGCGCGAGGACGCACGCGGCCGGGCAGCCGGGCAGAGCCACTTCGGGATCGCGCGCGATGGCCGGATCGTGCAGTGGATCGACACCGCGGAGCAGGCCGATGCCGTCTACCTCGCCAACCGGCGGCCGGACGGCACCGGCGCGGTGTCGGTCACCACGGAGGGCTACGGGTCACAAGCATGGACGCAAGCACAACTGGCGGCGTTGACGAAGCTGCATGTGTGGCTGCTACGGACCCACCCCTCGATCGGACGGCGCATCTGCCGTTCCCCCGTCGACCCGGGGATCGGACACCATGTGCTGTTCGGTTCACCGGGGCCGTGGACCCCGAGCACCCGAAGCTGTCCCGGGCCGCGGCGCACCGCCCAGTGGCGCGATGAGGTGGTCCCACGGGTGCTTGCCGCTTTCGAACTGCTGCCCGATGACCTGACCTCCCACCAGCTCGCCGATGCGTATATCGCCGAACTGGTGGGGGAGACGGCGACGGCCCTGCGATCACCCGAGATCGCCGGATGGCTGAAGCCGCCGCGCACCGGGAGGCAGATGGCGGACCCGGAAGCCGAGCAGGCCGCACGGCAGCCGGTGGCCGCGGACTCCTCCACGGCACAGGCCGGCGAACCGCACCGCAAAGGCGGCCAACTTGCCCTCACCAGGGCCCCGAGGGACCCGGCACGGGCGGCCCCGGGCGATCCGGACGGCGCATCCGGGGCCGATCCGCGCGGCCCGGCAGGGCCACAGTCCGGCAGCCGCCACCATCCCGTGATGGACGCCGTCCGCGACTTCTTCCTGCCCGACTCGGCCCCCAGACGTGATCACCGTGAGCCGCCGGCAAAGCGGGATCAAGCCCGGGGGAACGGGCGAGTGTTCGAAGAGCGGTGCGGATGCGGCCACGCCGTGAGCGCCCATCGCGCGTGGGACGCCCGGCCACCGTCGAGAAGCACCGCAACCGGGGCCTGGAGACGTCCGGCAGCGCCGGCAGCAACACCACGATGTGCTCCTGAGATCGATCCTCCGGCTCCAGCGCGCCCGCCCGCGCAGGCAGGGGAACCCGCGGCGGCTCCGGCTGCCGGGCCAGGGGCGAGGCGAGGGTCTGCCGGCGGTGTTGGCGGGCCTTTTCGCTTTCCAGGGCTGGTGGTGGGCAGGCCGGTGGAGTGACTGTCGCGCCGGGTGGGCGCCGGGTTCCCCTGTCCGGGGGCGGTGGTGCTGTCGTCGGGACGGGAAGGTGCTGGTCAGCCCGGGGCCGGGCAGGAAGGCGAGTCGTTCGAGGGCGCCTGGGATCTCGCCCGTCCAGGGGGTGCGGCGGAGGATCCTGCGCCGACCGGTGGTGACGAGTCGGGCGGCCGCGGAGAACAGGCGGAACCGCAGCAGGCGGGGTTCCCGGAGCCGGGCCGTGCCCGTCAGAGCGAGCATGGGCATCCAGGCCGGCAGGTCGAGAGTGGAAGCCCGAGGCTAATGGACCATGTTCCACATCTGGTACCGGTTGGTGTGGTTGTAGCAGGTGGTCCTGGCGACCGGGGCGCCCTGCGGGTGGCCCTGGTCCCACAGCAGTTGGTTCCAGTGTCCGTTCTGCCCGCGGTCAAGGCAGAGCACCTCGTTGAGATTGGAGTCCGCCTGGTAGTTGGCGAACTGCCAGCTGTTGCGAGGGTTGCCGGAGCTGTTGCCGACCCAGGTCATGTTCCACTGGTCGTGGTAGTCGCTCGAAGTGCACCCGCCCGCACGGGTCGCGAACCAGCCACTGGGAGTCGAGACGGAATGCGACCACTGGACTCGCAGGCAGTTCCCCTCCTTGCGATGGACGATCTGCACCCGGTCGTAGTAGCCACCGACGTTGCCGTCGTAGGACACGACGTTCCACCGCTGCCACGGATTACCGGGCTGGCACGGATTGACGTACACGTCGCCGCCGTTGGAGTCCAGGCAGTAGCCGGTGGCGTAGTCCTGGAGCATCACGTTGTACTGGTAGGTGTTCGCTTGGGCGGTGCCCGCTGTTCCCGCCACTGCCGCGGCAGCCAGCACGCCGGCCGCCAGTGCCGATTTCACCTTTAAGTCCACCGAGAGTCCCCTCTCCCCGTACTTCAGTGGTACGCACGAAAACCCTGACAGGTGAGCGAACTGGCGCATAGGGGATGGAGGGTCAAGAAACGGTTCATTCCGCTCTGGGTGCCCGCGCGTTCGCCCCGCGGGGAACTACGGGCCTTCACCGCGTGCGGTGGAAGACCCGAGGTGGGGCAGCCCCATCTCGTTCAGGGGCCCGCCGGAGCAGCCCCGTTGTGCCAGGCCGCGGGCGACCCGGCTCCTTCAACCGAGGATTGCCTGGCGGCGCGACCGCAGTGATTCGACGATCGCGCTCGGTGCTGTGCCGGGCGAGCCTGCCTGATAGGGAGGCCGCGGGTCGTACTCAAGCCCCAGCTGTATCGCCTGGGCTACCAGGTCCCCTGCGATGCGGCCGGCCAGGTCAAGCGCCATGTCCAGCCCTGCTGACACACCGGCGGCGGTGATGTACTTGCCATCGACGACGACCCGTTGGTCCGCGATCGGCGAGGCGCCGAACGGGGCCAGCTGATCGAGCGCCAGCCAGTGGGTTGTGGCGCGGTGGCCGGCCAACAGTCCGGCCGCCGCGAGCAACAGCGAACCGGTGCAGACCGAGGTGGTCCAGGCGGTATGCGCGTCGACATCGCGCAGCCAGTCCAGCACCGGACCGCCGGCCATGTGTGCGTTCTGCCCTGGACCGCCTGGCACCACGACGAGGTCCGGTCGCGGAACATCGCTGAGCCCGGCCTCGGCCACCAGGCGCAGGCTGCCCATCTCGTTCACCACAGGGCCCGGCCGCTCGGCGACGAACACCATCTCGGCACCGGGCAGATGGCTGAGCACGTCATATGGCCCGACGGCGTCGAGGGCGGTAAAACGTTCGAAAAGCACAATGGCGATCTGCATGAGGCCTTCCCTGGTCGCGGGTCAGTGTTGGGCACGCAGGCTGCGTCCGATCAATCCCGGCCGCGGCGGATGTCTTGGTCTCTGTCGGGTGGACGGTGCCTGTCACGGCCTTGAGGACACTGTCGATGGCCGCGTGGGCCGGTTACGGTTGTCACCGGCGGTGACCGCTGGGGACTCGACGGCATGACGCTGGGTGCATCCTGCCTTCCCCTACTGCTGTGTCAGCCAGCTCGCGATCTCGTCGACCACGGCCGGGGCCACATGTCCCGGGCGGGAGTACTCGGCCGGGGTGGGGTGGCCACTGCCGGGGAAGAAGAGATGGTTGACGTCCTGGTGGATCCGGATCGTCACACCGGGACGATGTGCCAGGGCGCGCTGCCAGAGTGCCAGGTCGTCGGCGACGGTCACCTGGTAGTCCCGCCCGCCCTGCAGGATCAGCATCGGGCAGGCCAGCCCGGCCGCCGTGGCCACGGGGTCGTAGGCGCGCAGGTCAAGCCAGTAGGCGGCGGAGAACCCCAGGGGCAGAAGGTCCGGAGGCGTGTCGGGCGTGAGTTCCGGGCCTGCTGCCAGTTCGGCCTTCCGGGCGAGCGTGGCCACCGCCTCGTCGGCCCTCGGGCCCGGGACGAGAGCCGCGAGATGGCGGGCCACCCGGACGGCCGCCTGATGCATCGGCTGCGCGTCCGCGGCAAGCAGCACCAGGCCCGCGACCGACGGGTCGGCGGCGGCGATCCGAGGCGCCGCCTTGCCGCCCATGCTGTGGCCGAGCACATTGATCCGGTCCGGGTCCACCTCGGGTTGCTGCCGAAGCAGCCGGACGGCGGCGAGCGCGGGCGGCAGATACTCGTCGGCCATGGTGAAGTCGGAGGGCAGGCGGTCCGGGTGCGCAAAGGTCGGCTTGTCGAAGCGGAGCACGGCCACCTGACGGGAGGCGAGCCCCCAGGCGAGGTCCTTGAGCGGCTTGTTGGGGCCGCTGGTCTCGTCCCGGTCGAACGGCCCGCCGCCGGCGAGCAGGACCGCGGCGGGCCACGGCCCGCGGCCGTCAGGCAGGGTGAGTGTGCCGGGTACGGCGAGCGGCCCCGTTCCAAGGAGGACTTCCCGCTCGGTGAACCGGTTCTCCCGCGCGTAGTGCGGCGGCTGCCACACGCCGCCCCCGCTCGGATCGAGTCGCAGCCCGTGCAGCAGGCCGTCGCCACCGACCGACGTGACCACGGTGAAGCTTCCGCCGGCGCAGGTGATCGCGATGCGTACGCGGATCAGATCGGCTTCGCCGGTCTCGATCTCCGGCTCCTGGACCGCCTGGACCCCGCCGTGGCCGGCGGCCTGGGCCGCCCAGGCCAGTTGCAGCGCCTCGGTGGAGACCGCGGCCCGCAGCGGGGGAGCGAAGAGCTCCGCGGCCCGGTCGAAGCGCTCTTCCCGCAGCAGCGCGGCGAAGCCGCGCGCCACCTCCAGTACCCCACTCCCACCCATTCGCATAATTGAGAACGGTAGCAGTTGTGAGAAGGTTTGGTTGTGGACTCCCTGAAACTGCTCGCTCACCCCATCCGGCTGCGGATCGTGCACGCGATGGGCGGCGGAAGGCTGCTGACCACCGCTCAGCTGTGCGCACGCGTCCCGGAAGCGTCCAAGGCCACCGTCTACCGGCACATTGATCTGCTGGTGAGCGGCGGGGTCCTGGAGGTGGCCGAGGAGCACAGGGTGCGTGGGGCGGTGGAACGGCACTACCGGCTGCGCCAGGACCGGGCCGTCATCGGGGCGGAGGCGGTCCGCGCGCTCAGCCCCGATGACCACCGGCAGGCATTCGCCACGGCGATGACCGCCCTGCTGGCCGAGTTCAACGCCTATCTCGACCGCGAGGAGGCAGACCCCGTGGCCGACCAGGTGGGCTACCGGCAGCATGCCCTCTGGCTCAGCCCGGCGGAACTGACGGAGCTGATCAGCGAGCTGCGCGCGGCCATCGTGCCGAGGCTGGCCAACTCGCCGAGCCCCGAACGGGCGCAGTACCTGCTCAGTCCGATCCACTTCCCGGTAGAAGCCCCGCAGCGGGAAGCGGAGCGGCCGACCACCGAAGCCGGGATCAGCCACACGTGGCACCAGGAGCGAAACGGTTGACCCTCACGTGGCGTCATGCCGCATGGTCGAGGGCGTGGAAGAGCACCTGACCGTGGGACGTGTGGCCGAGCTGGCCGGAGTGAGCGTCCGCACGCTGCATCACTATGACGAGATCGGCCTCGTGCAGCCGTCCGCGCGGACCGGGGCCGGGTACCGGGTCTATTCGGCCGGCGACGTGGAGCGGCTGCGGGAGGTGCTCGGCTACCGGCGGCTGGGCTTCGGATTGCGCGCGATCGCGGATCTGGTGGACGACCCGGCCACTGACGCGGTCGCGCACCTGCGCCGGCTGCGCGGCCTGCTGCAAGAGCAGAGCGACCGCGCCGCCGCCATGGTGAAGGCCATCGACGAAGAACTGGAGGCACGGGCCATGGGGATCAGGACGACACCGGAGGAGCAACTGAAGGTGTTCGGCGCGCAGCTGTACGAAGCCATCGGGTCCGCTTACCCGGCGACGCGGCGCACCGAGCCGCGCATCGCCGCGAGGATCTGGGACGCGCTGGGGGACGCACGGACGGTACTGAACGTCGGGGCCGGCACCGGCTCCTACGAGCCCCCGGACCGCGAGGTCACGGCGGTGGAACCCTCCGCGGTGATGCGGGCGCAGCGCCCCGCGGGCGCGGCGCCGTGCGTGGCCGCCAGCGCGGAGCGCCTGCCGTTCGCCGACCAGTCCTTCGACGCCGCGATGGCGGTCAGCACCGTCCACCACTGGCCGGACCCGATCGCCGGGCTGCGCGAGATGCGGCGGGTGGCCCGCCGCGTGGTGGTGTTCACCTACGACGCCAGTACGCCCGGCTGGCTTCAGCGGTTCTGGCTCACCCGCGACTACCTGCCTGAATTCGCCGACCTTCTCGTCGGCTGGCCTTCACTGGCCGACATGACCCACGCGATCGGGGGCCGCGCGGAGCCGGTGCTCATCCCGTGGGACTGCGCCGACGGCTTCTTCGAGGCCCACTGGCGTCGGCCCGAGGCCTACCTGGACGAGCACGTGCGCCGCGCGGTATCGGTATGGACCCGAGTCGGGCCGCAGGCCGAGCAGCGGGCGGTGAACAGCCTCCGCGACGACCTCTCCTCGGGCCGCTGGGCCGAGCGCAACCGCGACCTCGTCGCCCTCGACGCCGCAGAGCTGGGCCTGCGCCTGCTCGTAGCCTGAACCACAGGCCCTCTGGCCACTCTCTTCCGCGGGGGAGGACCCGGCCAAGCGGGTGACGTGGACATCGATCGGGCCATGCCGGGCGGGCCAAGAGGCTCGAACCCGCTGTTGCGGGCAGCGATGCCTTCGGGCGGCGGGGCAAACGCCCGACCTGTGACGTCTCGCCTGACCCCGGCCAGGTCGGAGGGCCAGGTCAAGGTCCGGTGCCGGTTGGCCACCGGGCATCGACCACGCCGTGTCCCACCTGGGCCTCGGCAGTCCGACGCGGACTCGGGTAGCGGTCCCTGCGCCGTCGCCCGGAGCGCGTCGGTGAGCGGGGCCGTGGTCCACCGCTGTGAGCGTCGCACGTTCGCCGGCGAAAGCATTCTCGGCGTGGGGCCGATGCGCGGGTCGGCCGCCAGTGCCGCCGCGGAGCCGTCCTGCGTGCTCCGCGGCTGTCCGGCGGGACGACGCTGTCCGGTGGGCGCGCGCTGCCGACGTGCGGGCGGTGCGGTTCAGCCGGCCGTGAGGTCCGGGCGGACCAGGGTGCCGGAGCGGCCGTGGACGATCTCGTATGCGGCGTCCAGCGCGCCGATCGCGGCCAGTCCTCCGGTGTGTTCCACGAATCGGGCGGCGGCCTCCGCCTTGGGTCCCATGGAGCCGTTCGGGAAGCCTCCGTGGCGCAGGGAGGCGGGTGTGGCGTCGGTGAGGGGCCGCTGGTCGGGGGTGCCGTAGCGTTCGTAGACGCAGGGCACGTCGGTGAGGATGAGAAGGAAGTCGGCCTTGAGGTCCTCGGCGAGCAGGGCGGCGGTGAGGTCCTTGTCGATGACGGCTTCGACGCCGCTCAGGGCTCCGGTGTCGTGGTCGGCGGCGACGGGGACGCCGCCCCCGCCGGCGCAGATCACGAGGGTGCCGAGGCCGAGCAGGTCGTGGATGGTGTCGGTCTCCAGGATCCGTTCGGGTGATGGGGAGGGGACGACACGGCGCCAGCCGGTGGTGTCCTGGGCGATGTGCCAGCCGCGGGTGCGGACGAGCTTCTCGGCCGCGGTGCGGGGGTAGACCTGGCCGACGAACTTGGTGGGCCGGGCGAAGGCGGGATCGTCGGCCCGTACGAGGGTGTGCGTGATGAGTGCGGCGATCCGGTGCCCGGGCAGGGTGTGGTGGAGGGTGCGCGCCAGCAGGGAGCCGATCATGCCCTGGGTCTGCGCTCCGAGCAGGTCGAGCGGGTACGGGGCGCTGAGTGCGGGGTCGGCCTCGCTTTCCAGGGCGAGCAGCCCGATCTGCGGGCCGTTGCCGTGGGTGATGACCAGTTCGTGTTCCGTGGCGAGGGCGGCGAGGGCCGTGGCGACGCGGTCGATGTTGGCCTGCTGGACGGCCGCGTCGGGGCGTTCGCCGCGGTGGAGCAGGGCGTTGCCGCCGAGGGCGACGACGATGCGCATGGTTCAGTCCTCCAGGGTGGCGACCAGGACGGCCTTGATGGTGTGCAGGCGGTTCTCGGCCTGGTCGAAGACGATCGAGGCGGGGGAGGAGAAGACCTCGTCGGTGACTTCCAGCCCGTTCAGACCATGGGTGGCGAGCAGTTCCCGGCCGAGTTCCGTCCCTTCGTCGTGCAGGGATGGCAGGCAGTGCATGAACCGGACGTCCGGATTGTGGGTGGCCGCCAGTGTCTTGCCGTTGACCTGGTAGGGCAGGAGGAGGTCGATCCGCTCGCGCCAGGTGTCGGCGGGCTCGCCCATGGAGACCCACACGTCGGTGTGGAGGAAGTCGGCGCCGCGTACGGCGGTCTCGACGTCCTCGGTGAGGGTGATGCGGGCTCCGCTTCGCCCGGCGAGGACTCGGCAGGTGGTGACCAGCGTGCTGTCCGGCCACAGTGCTCGGGGAGCGGCGATGCGGACGTCCATGCCCAGCAGCGCGCCCATCGACAGGAGGGAGTTGCCCATGTTGTTGCGGGCGTCGCCCAGGTAGCAGTAGCTGATGTCGGTGAGTGGTTTGGCGCTGTGTTCGCGCATGGTGAGCATGTCGCACAGGCTCTGGGTGGGGTGGCAGGTGTCGGTCAGCCCGTTGTAGACGGGGACGCCGGATCGGTCGGCGAGTTCGGTGACGATCGAGTGGGCGGAGCCGCGGTACTCGATGGCGTCGAACATGCGGCCGAGGACGCGGGCGGTGTCGGCGACGGACTCCTTGTGCCCGAGGTGGGTGTCGCCGGGGCCGAGGTAGGTGGTGGCGGCGCCCTGGTCGGCGGCGGCCACCTCGAAGGCGCAGCGGGTGCGGGTGGAGCTCTTCTCGAAGAGCAGGGCGATGTGCTTGCCGGTGAGCCGGGGGCGTTCGGTGCCGGCGTGGCGGGCCGCCTTGAGTTCGGCGGCGAGGTCGAGGAGGTGGTGGATCTCCGCGGCCGTGAAGTCGAGTTCGCTCAGGTAGGAGCGGCCTCGCAGGTCGAGCGTCATGGTGGTGTTCCTTCTGGGGGTCAGACGGCCGGGTCGCGTTCGATGGGGCAGCTCATGCAGCGGGGGCCGCCGCGGCCGCGGCCGAGTTCGGCGCCGGCGATGGTGACGACCTCGATGCCCTGTTTGCGCAGGTAGGTGTTGGTGGTGACGTTGCGCTCGTAGCCGACGACGACTCCGGGGGCCACGGCGAGGAAGTTGCTGCCGTCGTCCCACTGCTCGCGCTCGGCGCCGCGGATGTCCTGCGGCGCGGAGAGCATGCGGACCTTGTCCAGGTCGAGCGCCTCGGCGAGCGCGGTGGCCAGGTCGGAGTTCTCGGTGACGTCGAACCCGGTGGGGCGGGCGTCGCTGGGGCGCAGGGTCCAGGAGCGCAGGGAGTCGGCCAGGCCCGGGTAGATGGCGAAGGCGTCGCGGTCGAGCATGGTGAGCACCGTGTCGAGGTGCATGTAGGCGCGGGTGGCGGGCAGTTGGACCGCGATCAGCCGCCCGGCCGAGCCGCTGGTGAACAGCCGGCCGGCGAGGTTCTCCACGGCCTGGGCCGTGGTGCGTTCGCCCATGCCGACCATGACGGCGCCGTTGCCGAGGACGTGTACGTCGCCGCCCTCCAGTGTCCCGACGGCGCCGTCCAGCAGCGGCTGGGGCGCGGCTGCGGCGAACATCGGGTGGAAGCGGTAGATCGCCTCGGCGTGGAGGCTCTCGCGGCGCCGGGCTGTCTTGGCCATCGGGTTCACCGACAGCCGGTCGTATATCCAGCACGAGTTGTCGCGCGGGAAGAGGTGGTTGGGCAGCGGGGTGAGTGCGAAGTCGTCGGCGTCGAGAGCGTTCCACACCAGGCTGTGCGGGTGGGCCAGCGGCAGGTCGCTCTTGAGCAGCCCGCCGATGAGGTAGCCCGCGAGTGTTTCTCCGTCCAGTTCGGCGCACAGGGCGCGCACCGGGTCGATGAGGGCGGGGCCGACGGTGGCCGGGGTGACGACCTGGTCCAGGAGCCAGTCACGGGCTTCGGGGACGTCGAGGGTCTGGGCGAGCAGGTCGGCGAAGTAGTGGACGCGGGCGCCGTGGTCGCGCAGGACCTGGGCGAAGGCGTCGTGCTCCTCGCGGGCGCGTTTGGCCCACAGGATGTCGTCGAAGAGGAGGGCGTCGACGTTGCGGGGCGTGAGGCGGGAGAGTTCGAGGCCGGGGCGGTGCAGGATCACCTGGCGCAGCGGGCCGACTTCGGAGTCGACGTGGAAGGTGCTCATCGCGGACGTTCCTTTGCCCATCGGTGGTGGTCAGTCGTGGTGGTGGAGGCCGCGCGGCCTGCGCGGTCCGCCGATGCGGCCGGTGCGCGGGGCACGGGGGAGCGGGGCCGGCGGAGGCGTCTCGGGCGCCCGTTCCTGCTGGGCGGGGATCGCCGCGGTTCCGGCGTCGGCCGCCGGGGCGTCGGCGGCCTGGCCCCGCTTGAGCCAGATGTACACCGGCACGCCGAGCAGCAGGACGAACAGGCCGTAGTAGACGGTCTGGTAGCCGCTGCCCTGGATCGACCAGTACGAGAAGGCGAGGGCGAGTGCGGCGATGGTGACGTCGCGGGCGAGCCGCCGGGGGTTCGGCTTGCCCCCGTCGCGCACGAGCAGCCAGTACAGCTGGGCGGCGGCGGAGAACAGGTAGGGGATCACCGCGGTCAGCACGCTCAGCAGCACGATCTTGGTGAAGACGTCCTGGAAGCGGGTGTAGCTGAAGACGGTGATCAGCGAGGCCAGGACGGTGGAGGCGATGATGCCGAAGGCGGGGACGTCGTTCCTGCCGCGCAGCCGGGCGAAGGCGCGGGGGAAGAGCCCGTCCCGGGCGGCGGCGTACGGCATTTCGGCGCACAGCATGGTCCAGCCGTTGAGGGCGCCGATGCCGGAGATGATCGCGGCGACGGCGACGATGTCACCGGCCCAGGTGCCGCCGAAGATGGTGTTCGCGGCGTCCGTGAAGGGCGCCGTCGAAGCGCCCAGCCTGCCGTGGGCCACGGTGCCGAAGACGGCGAGCGTGCCCAGGATGTAGATCACGGCGCACAGGAGGGTGCCGTAGACCGTGGCGCGCGGCACGTTGCGTCCGGGCTCCCGGACCCGCCCGGCGACCACCGAGGCGGCCTCCAGGCCGAGGTAGCTGAACAGGGCGATGGCCCCCGCGGCCGATATCGCGCCCAGCGCCGACTGGCCGCTCGCGTTGAACGGGCCGAAGTTGCGGGCATCGATGAACAGCAGCCCGACGGTGGCCATGAAGACCAGCGGCACGAATTTCAGCACCGTGGTGATCACCTGGAACGCGCCGGTGGAGCGCACACCGGTCAGGTTGATCGCGGCGGGGATCCACAGGCCGACCAGCGCGAGAAGCACGGAGATCCACGTGCGGTGCCCGGTGTTGACGAACACCTCGACATAGCCGACCCAGGCCACCACGATCGCGGCGTTGCCGGCCCACGCCGTGATCCAGTACGACCAGGCGTTGAGGAACCCGGCGAACTCGCCGAACGCCTCACGGGCGTAGACGTACGGGCCGCCGCTCGCCGGAATCCGCTTGGACAGCGCCCCGAACGTCAGCGCCAGCGCGAGCGCGCCGAGCGTCACGACGACGAACGCGACGAGGGAGATCGGCCCGTAGGCGGCGAGCGCGGAGGGCAGCGCGAAGACTCCGGTGCCGATGATGCTGCCGATCACGAGGGCGGAGGCGGCAGGGAGACCGAGGGCCGGCGCCGGCGGCGTCTCCTTCGCGCCTCGTTGGGGTCGGGGCATGGCGTACTCCTTGCGCAGGGATGAGTCGTTCTCTCGAACGATCTTTCTGCGACCCGCCGGGGAAGGTCAGTGGCCGCAAGGGCCCCGCTCCCGGCCCGATGGTCCCGGCCCCTGAGGGCCGCCCAGCCCAGCGAACCCGGGCGGACGGGGTCCCTCGCAGGGCAGGTGCCTTCCGGAAGTTGCTGACGGCCGATCAGGTTCGACGTGACAGAAGGCGCTCGCGCTCGGCGCCGGGGTTGGGCATGACGGGCGTGACCCTGCGGTGCCGGCCCGGTACTTCGTCGGCATCGCAGCGTGCAGATCCGGGCCTGGGCGAGTCGGAATCCCCGGTCAGCGTCCCGCTTTCGTGTCATGTGGATGAAGTCGCCAGATGGGCCTGCCTACGCCCGCATGCCAGTTCCGGAAAGCGGCACGGCGCTGTTCGGGCGTCGTCAGCGACTCCTCGTGGGTGAGCCGGTCCAGGTACCACTCCGCGAATGTCGCGGCTTGCCGGTCATCGTTGAGCAGCGGGTGCAGTTTCAGCGTCAGGAGCTGCGGGACGACGCCCGCGGGCTGTGCCGAGGCGCCGTCCCTGCCGGCTCGTTGGACGTGGTGAACGGCGGTGCGATGCGCACGGTTCACCGGCCTGGAGCGGCGCGCCGACCGTGTTGCCCCGACCGGGGCACCGCGAAGCGCCATGTAGTGCGTTCAGTCCCAGACGGGGCCCGGGTCCCCGTGCATGCCGGCCACGTAGGCGTCCGGGAGCGCCTGTTGCCGAGTGCGGCACGCTGGGGACGCCGGGGACCGGATACCTCGGCGGGGCGGCGTTGTCCGGAGCCGCGAGCTGGACGGAAAGCCGGTCGTAGACGTCCAGCGCGCTGCTCGGCAGGCAGGGCACGCAGGCCTTTGCGGTGTGCCCGCCGATGGCGGTCACACCGCGGGTGCGCCGTGTCCGGTGCCGTGCGGCACCGGACACAGAAGAGCCGTTCCGATGTCAGGCGTGACTGAGCCGGTAGGACATGGTACGCAGTGTCGACGCGGCTCCAGAGGCGTTGTCGATCTTCCCGTTCAGGCCGTAGAGGCCGATCATGGAAATGGTGGCGCCGTGCTGGACGAAGAGCTCTTGGCTGTCCGGGGGCAGGCTGGGAGCGGAGGCGGGCTTGCCGGCCGAGTCGCGGCCGACCAGGCGGTAGGCGGCGCCGTCGGCTCGGGCCGCGGTCCGGGTCAGCGTCCAGTGGTCCGGCTTGTGGGAGTCGATGTCGATCGGATGGCCGCTGTTGAGGTGCTTGGCGCACCCGGCGTAGTCATGCTCGATGGCGCCCAGCGCCTTGCGCGCGGTGGCGCTGTCCTTGAAGCGGAAGAGCGCCTGGCTTGCCTGCACGTGCCGGTTCACGCCACCGAACTGCATCCCCGTGACCGAGGTGACGTGCAGCTGATCCGGGGAGCTGAACTCACAGGAGTACAGCGCCTGCCAGGGCCCGGTGCTGGTCTGACGGGTCTTCGGCTCCGCCTTCCAGCGGAACATGGACGCGAGCGGCAGCTCGCCGCCGGCCAGCCACGGCGAGGTATGCACGGTCCGGGCGGCCGGAGAGGCTGCCTGGGCGGCGGGCGCCAGCGCGGCGGCCGCCCCCAATGCCATGGCTGCGGCGGCCGCGGACGCTGTGATGCGAGAGGCGATGCTCGTGTGCATGTCGAAATCCCCCAGGTAAACGGCTGGTCTGGCCAGTGGTCTGCATCGCCCCCCGGTCGCGTCGGCACCCCCTTGGCGGGGCTGTGTGCCCGCCGTTTGCAGCCGCCGCCGTGGTGAGCGATGGTTCACAGCCTTTCAGTCGTGCGTCGCCGTCGTGTTCGCCGGATGTCATCGCTGTGCAACGAAGCTGTGCAACGAAAATCGATGCCTTCCAGTCACCTGGCAGCACATCAGGAATCCGGCTGCAGGCACGCGAGCGCAGTGGTCATGCGTCAATCCGCGAGTGGACCGCGGTGGCTCACGCACGAGCTCACCGTCGTCCGAGCGGCATGAACCAGAGCCCCAGCTGGATGCGGAGGCAGTGGTGTGCCCGAACTCGATCGACTCGGCCAGACGCGGTAGATCGTCCCAGTTGTCCTCGATCAGCCCGATGTTGATCTCGTGAGTGAGCAGGAGCCCGGCCGCCGGCGAGAGGTGTTGATGTCCCGCTGCGGGTCCATCCGGTACAGGGCGATCTTCCCGGTCCCGGATGCGCGGCGAGAGTTGCATGTGCGCCTCCCGGCGGGTCACCACGATCACCTTCGTGTCGAACCTCTGTGCTGGTCCGGGGTGTGGGTGTAGCTCGACAGGCCTTGAACGGCGAAGTACTTCTTCATCGCCCGCGCGGTCGTTGACCTTCCCTTTGACCGGCAATCTCTGTCCGTCCGAGGAGGACGGTGTGCCGCCTCCGAACGCCGGGGTCAGTGGCAGGCAGTGGTGGTAGTTGACAACCGTGGCCTTCGCCGCCGCCGGTTCCTCCTTGCGAGTGCCCGGATGTTGAGGGCGCCGGTGCTCACGGGGACGGGTTTGCCCCGGTGGCCGGGCTGCGGTCCCACAGGACGATGGGGGAGGACTGGTCGGTTCGGGCGATGTAGCGTTCGCCTGCCACCGTGCACGCGATGCGCCACTCGTGGGTCGCGGGATCCTCCATCGCAGAGAGCAGGGCGGGTGGCGGGGAGCCATGTGGAGCCACCGCCGCGGCGGAGGTGCGCACTTTCGACCAGGCTCGCTCGAAGTCCCACTCCGGCGGCTTGTGGCCGCGCAGGTGGTCGAACAGGGTGCGCAGCGCACTGCCGCCGGTGGTCAGCAGCCAGGTGGTGATCGTGGAGACGGTCGTGGTCTCCGCGACGGTGAGCAGGTCGGGAGCGCCGCGTTCCGGTATGCCCGAGGCCGCGAACGACGCCCGGGCCACGCGCAGTTCGGCGCGCTCGGCATCGGACAACGGCCTGTTCTCCGGGAGCAGCAGCACCAGTACCGTGCCGGTCGGCGGCGGAGCGAGGGGGAAGGCGACCGGATGGAGCGTCCTCTCGGTTGCTGACGCCGCGTCGAATTCGTTATGTGCCGCCATATCGGTTTACCTCCCGGGGGCGCACGCTGTGCCGGTAGCCTCCCGCCGAGGGGGGCTCCATGGAACATCAGACGGTTGCGGACGGAACGCCCGAACTCCCGCTATTGCGTGGACTGTTCTGGCGGGTGGAAACCTATCGGTGGATCAGGCGGCTTCGCAGGCGTGTGCTGGATGTGGCGGTCGCGGTTCCGCTCATCGTCGTTGGCCTGGTGTGGGAGTGGCGCAGGGGCGACATGCGTCCGCTGCCGCCGGGGTGGGCCGAGGGGCCGGACCACTCGTGGGTCGTGCTCGCTCAGCCGTCGAACGGCGGTCCGCACTGGCTGGAGCCGCAGGTGGCGACTGCGTTCATCGATCGGTGGATCAACGCTTCGCATGCCGCGGCCTGGTTCCCGGTGCTGGTGGCGTTGGTGGTGCACCTGGTGCTGAGGGGTCGCCTGGCGCATTACGTGGCGAGCGAGCCGTGGCTGTTCGACTATGCGGTTCCGACGCCTCGCGACTGGGCCAAGGCCGCCAAGCAGTTGCTGCTGGTCCCGGCAGGAGCGATCGCGCTGGCCGTCTACCTGTTGTGGGGCGGCTATGGGGCGTGGACGGCGCGCTATGTTCCGCTGATCGTCGGTGTGGGCGGCGCGGTGCTGCTCGGCCGGTTCGAGGAGCGCCGGCTGCGCCGCCCGCAGACGCTGACCGGGTACCGGGTGCCGGCCCGGATGCTGCTGTCGTCGCGGGGACGGCGGGCGGTGCGGGATGTCGCGACGCAGCAGACGCTGATGCAGGCGGGGGCCGGGTGGTGGCACATCCAGGTGGTGGTGGACGGCCGGCCGCAGGAAAGCGACCCCGAGAAGGTGGGCGAGCGAGTGGCCCGCCGGGAGTGGCTGTTCGCCCGCGCGGAGGTCTTCCGGGCGGTGGGCGGAGCACCGTCGCTGGGGTGGTTCACCGCCTGGGCGGTCGAGACGTGTGTCCATCTGGGCGACATGGACACGGCGGAGGACCTGCTGCGGCGGGCGGGCGACGTTCCCGGGGCAGGGGCGGTCAAGGCGTGCCGTGCGGCTGAGGCGCGGTTGCTGGACGGCATCGGTGCCCGGGATGCGGCGGCGGCCGAGTGGCGGGAGGCGCTGGATGCCCCGAGGCGTGCGCCGCTCGCGGTCCGGGTGTACGCCGAGCCCGGTGTGCACGATGCGACGGGCGGCATCCGCTCGTCGGTGTGGTGGCTCGCCCGGCTGGCCTGGTGGCGTTCCGGGCACCTCCTGGTGCTGGAACTCGCGGCTCGGCTGCGGCATGACTGGCCTGACGCGATGGTGGATGTCGCGGCCGAGCGGCTGGAGAGGATCGCCGAAGCGGTCGCGGCGGAGTCCCTGGCCGGTGGTGTGACCGCGTACGCCGAGGCGACCCGGGCCCGTGCGTCGGCACTGCGGTCTGTCGGCGAGGCCCGTGCCGCAGCCGGCGAGCGGGTGGCGGCCGCCGACGCCTACTTCACCGCCTTCGAGACGTTCCTCCAGGTGAAAGACCGGCGGGCTGCCGGGCAGGCGCTCGCCTGGACGAGCCTGAGTCTTCTCGCCCATCCCCGTACCCGCACGGCTGAGGCCGAGCACGCCCTGGACCTGCTGAGAGTGGCTCTCGGTCTGGTCGAGGAGTGCCGGGTGGCGTTGCGTGAGCCCGTGCGACGCAGCGCGGTGGCCCGTCAGGACGAGCCGCTGCACGACACCGTCCTCGACCTGCTGGCCGATGAGACGCGGTGCCCGATGGCGAAACGGGCTGAACTGGCGCTGTGGCTGCTCGAATCGCGTCGGCGTGCCACACGCGATCATGTGCTGTGCGACCCGCGGGTCCCGTCCGGCGTCGACTTCGCCCGGCTCTGGGATGAACTGGAGCAACGGGAGGCCGGTGAGCGGGTGGGGCTGCCGCAGCCGGATGCCGACTGGATCACGCAGTGGCAGAGGACGCTGGGATCCGCGGGGCTTGCCGGAAAGAAGGAGGAGGTCAGGTCGTGGATCGACGCCCTTCACGCGGTGCTGCCCACGCCTGAGTCGGCTGACGTGTCCCCTCTGCTGAGCCGGATCGGTGACGGCGTGCTGCTGATGTTCCACACCCGTCGGCGCGCTGATGCCTGGACGATCGATACCGTGCTGGCGTCGGCGCGCACCGGGCCGGCTCTGCACCGCTCGGTGTTGCGTGCGCCCGCCGGGCCGCACGCCACGGTCGGGGAGCCGTCGGCCATCGCACACGACGCCGCGCTCACGCTGGATGCGTTGGATCGCGGTGACCGAGAGGTCATCCGCCATCTGACCCGCACGGTGGAATGCGACCTGCTCGCCTGGAAGGACATCGCCGCCGCGGTGCTGCCGCCCGGACTCGACCAGGTCCTGACGGCATCGTCCTCGGATCCCGGCCGTCCGCCGGTCCTCATCGTCGTCCCCGACGGCCCGGTGGCCGCGCTGCCGCTGGTGGGGCTGCCGCTGACCGAGGAGCACCTGCTGGGGGAGCGCGCGCTCGTGACGCTCACCCCGTCGCTGTCCGTGCTGCGGCCGCCGGGCACCAGCCGGGCCGGTGCACGGCGCGCCGTTCTCCACCTGGACGCCGAGGGCCTGCACAGCTACGAAACGGAGGCACGGCTCCGCGAGTACGGGCCCGCCCGGTTGCAGGAGACGGCCGACCGCGACAGCCTCCTGAGGGCTCTGAGCGGCGAGCCGACCCCGGATGTCGTGCTCATCGCCGCGCATGGCGAGTCCGTGGCGGTCGGCAGCGGCGAGGGGGCAACGGTCGAACGGTTGCCCCGGTTGGCAGACGGCACCACCTTGTCCGCCGTCACCGCCCTCGGCCTGCGCTGGCCGCCCCTCGTCGCCCTGGCAACCTGCTGGGTCGGCCGGCTGGACACCGCCTTCGGCCACGATCCCGTCAGTTTCCCTCTGTCCTGCTTCCTCAGGGGAGCGCGGACCATTCTCGGCGCCACCGGCCCGCTGCATGATGCGACCGCCTCGCAGTTGTTCGGCGGAGCGGTCGGCGACGTCCTGGGCGGCCAGGATCTGTGGGCCGGCCTGACCGCCCGGCTGCGCCCGATGCTGCGCAACGCGTATGGGGAGGCTGCGCTCCCCGCCGCGGGACCGGGGGTGGCCTTCTGGACCCTCCAGCCTCCCGTGGCATCCGTCCCCGACACCTACTCCCCGGTGTGGGACCGCAGCGGCGTCCCCGTCGACGAGGACGACGCGCCGGCGACGGCCCGGCCGCGCACCGGGCACGAAGTGCGGCCGGCCGCCCTCTCCGAAGCCCTCCGCACTGCTCTGCGGCACGCCGCCGAGCAAGCCCGGGACCGGGGCGGTGTCGTCGACACCTGGGGGCTGGCCGCTTCCCTCGCGGCAACCGACCCGGTCGGCCGATGGGACGACTTCTTCGCCCCCGAGCCGGCCCGCCCCGGCAGCACGACGGAGGACGAGGAGGCCACGGTCGACGTCGTCCTTCCCGACGACACCTGGGTGGAGGTCACCGTGCCCGTCGCGGTGGTCCTGGACTTCGCCGAACTGCTCCGCAGTGATCTGTGGGACGAGACCCTGCTTCCCCAACACGCCGTCTACGGACTCCTCCACGCGACGGATTCGAACGCCTACCAGCGGCTGGGCTTCGGTTCCGCGCCACGGCAGCAGTGGCTTGAACGGCTGGCCGCGCACGCCTTCCACGGCATCGACCTGCCGCGGGTGGGAGAACTGACAGCCCAGCACCGCGCGGGGGAGGGTGCGCCGGAGCAGCCCGAGGACGAAGTGGTGTGGAGGGCGCTGCAGGCGGTCGGCCGCCGGTACCGCAAGGCGGTCCTGACGGTGGCAGCCGTGGTGGCGATCCTGCTCGGGTTCTTTCTGCCGGGCATGGAGCACACCGCCACCACCCCTTCTCTCGGTGTGCAGGTCCGGCCGGTCGAACTCTCCGACAACACCACTGCCGACGAGATCGACTGGCTGGTACCGGGTGGCCCCGCGGCCGCCGCCGGACTCCACAACGGCGACCTCGTCATCGCGCACGGCCCGTTGACGGGGGGCACGGTATCGCTCCTGGTCTCCTCCCCGGCCGGCTCACCGTCACGTCGCGTGACCTTGACTCCGGTGGTACCTCGCTGCCTGGTCACCGACTGCCCCGCGTCCCCGGGTCACCGGCGCGCGAGCGGGCCCGCCGGTCCGGCACCGACGTCCGGCCCGGCACCGGATCCGAGTCTGGGGCATCCGCTGTTCCATTACTCGGGAACCGGCGACAGGCAGGTCGCCACGGCCGCCCTGGCCGTTCCCTGGCACCTGCAGTGGTGGTACCAGTGCGGCACCACGTCATCCTTCGAAGTCGACGATGACGCGTTGGGTGGTCAGGCCGTCGTCTCGGGGACGGCTCCTTCCGGCAGCGGCGTGTATGAAGGTGAAGGCACATCAGGGATGCAGGTGTTCCGTGTGGTCACCGGCAGCGACTGCACCTGGTGGCTCACCGTCTACGGCCGAATGACGTTCTGATGCGACCGGGAGCCCATTCGACGTGGTCTGTCGGCATCGGCCGGTGATGGCAAAACGCTGTTCGCGGTGATGGCGGCTTGCGGTGCTCAACGAGCGCCTTGGCGCGGTCTCTGCAGATCACTACCTGGGGGTCCTGATGGACGTCACACTGCGAGAAGTACAAGACGGCGACCTGGCGATCTTCTTCGCTCAGATGAACGATCCCGAGGGGATGCGGATGGCAGCGTTCACTGCCGAGGACCCGTCGGACCGTGTCTGGTTCGATGCGCACTGGGCGCGGATTCGCCACGATCCGGGGGTCATCGCGCGCACTGTCGTTGGCGAGACAGGGGAGGTCGTCGGCCATGTCGGGGTGTTCGGCCCGCCCGAGGAGCGCGAGGCCACGTTCTGGATCGGGCGTGAGTACTGGGGCTGTGGAGCAGCGACCGCCGCGTTGCGAGAGCTGCTCGGCGTCCTACCGGAGCGCCCGCTGCATGCCCGTGCGGCCGCGGACAACGGCGGCTCCATTCGTGTCCTGGAGAAGTGCGGATTCGTGGTGACCCGCAACGAGCGAGGCTTCGCGAACGCTCGCGGCGAGGAGATTGACGAAGTGGTTCTCACGTTGTCCGACTGATGCCCGCGCCCGCTCGAACCCCGGTGGCACGCTTCGCCGGAAGGGGACACGGGACCGCACCCCCTGGACTCGTTCACCCGTCTCGATATCTGCACCACGACCGACTGTGCCGCGTTGTGTGCCGAGCGCACTCTGCCGTGTGAACAGGGTGAATGACTTACCCGCACCCGCCCTGTTGCCATGGATTCATTCGATGATGCAACGGTAGTGGGTGGTCAGCCGTCCCTCGGCGTCGAGGATGTGGAAGGCGAGCGAGGGCGGCTGGTCGAGGTGGACGTGGTCCTCTGGATGGGCCCGGTGCTCCCAGGGGAGCCGGAGAGTGGAGACGACTCCTGGCGCCACCAGCAGCGGCCGTCCGGCGAAGGCGGTCGCCGCCGGGGTGTGTGCGTGCCCGCACAGGAAGGCCGCGAGGTTGGGGTGGCGGTCCGCGATCGCGGCAAGTCGCTCTGCTCCGAACTGGCGGATGCCGTCGACGAAGGGGACGTGCAGTGGGACCGGCGGGTGGTGGAAGCCGACCAGTACCGGCACCTCGGCCGGGGCCTGGGCCAGGACGTCCTCCAGCCACGCCAGGCTCTCGTCCGCAAGAAAGCCCTCGTCCTTGCCTGGCACGGAGGAGTCGCACAGCGCGACGACGAAGTCGGCCGCGTGGTAAGCCTGGTTGATCGGTGCCGCTGATGCCGGCTGCCCGAGCAGATACTGCCGGAACACGGTGCGCTTGTCGTGGTTGCCGGGGCAGACCACAACCGGGTGCCGGGAGGCCAGTAGTCGGCGGGCCTGCTCGTACTCGGCGGGCAGGGCGTGGTCGGTGATGTCACCGGTGACCACAACGGCACCCAGGTCGTAGGGGAGGTCTTCGAGGTAGTCCATGACAGCCCGGGTGCGTTCGATGCTGCGCTGCCCGCCGTCGACGTGGGTGTCGCTCAGGTGAGCGAGCACGATCATTTCCGGGGTCCCTTCGCCGCGGTGAGCAGAATGTGGGGGAGGACGGCCGAGTAGTCCTGGCCTGCGCGCCCCGCGCGCTCGGCGTCGGCGAGCCAGTTCCGGGCCTCGGCGGTCAGGCCGAGGCCGAGCCCGCGGTCCCTGACCGTGTCGGCGACGAGGTCGGCGTCCTTGCGGGCCAGGGCAAGCGCGAAGCGCGCCGGGTAGTCGTCGGCTTCGAGGACAGGACGTCGACGCGCGGCCTGCTCCGCCAACGGCGTCACGCTCAGCACCTCATGCAGGGCCTCCCACGACAGCCCCAATGCTGTGCCCAGCGAGAGGGATTCGCCGAGGATGCCGAGCACACCGAAGAGCGCGTTGTTGGCGACGAGTTTCGCTGCTGTGCCGTCCCCCAATTCCCCGACGTGCAACGGAGAACCCAGCCTCTCCAGCAGGGGCAAGCACCGTTCGACCAGCGCTTGCGGGCCGCCCACCAGGATCCGCAGACGTCCTGACGCCGCCTCGGCCACACTGCCGAGCACCGGCGCGTCCAGCAGTTCCGTACCCGCGGGCAACACATGTGCGAGACGGGTCACCGACGAGGGTGACACCGTCGACATCTGGACAACCACTGCTCCGGGTTCGATCCCGGCGGCTATCCCGCACTCGCCCTCGGTCACCGCCAGCAGCGCCTGCGGGTCCGTGACCATCACGATCACCGCCTCAGCCCCGCGTACCGCATCCGCCGCACTCGTCCCGACCGCGGCGCCCGCCTCCCGCAACGCCACTACCCGCCGCGGTGAGCGATTCCAGACGGTGACCTCGCAGCCGTACCCCAGCAACCGGCGGGCGATCGGCGCACCCATCGCGCCGATCCCGATGACAGCAATCCGTTTCACGCTCGTGCCCCTTCTGTTCGGGCTTTCGGCCTTGAACGTAGAGGGGCCACCGGACCATGCATAAGATCCAGTTCCATGCCGAAATCCTGGTCCGGTTCCGGGCTCGACCTGTACATCTCCCTCGATGCCGCAGGTGGGCGGCGCACCGGCCTGGAGTCCGCGCTGCGGGCGGCGATTCGGCAGGGACGCCTGCCCGCAGGAACCCTTCTGCCGTCCACTCGCGGGCTGGCGCAGGAACTCGGACTCTCGCGGGGCACCGTCAGCGCCGCCTACGGCCAACTGGTCGAGGAGGGGTACCTGACCGCGCGCCCGGGATCGGGCACCCATGTGGCCGAGGCGTCGCAACGCGCTCAGGCCTCTGCGAGCCCCGTGCCCGCGCAGGCGACTCCCCGTCACGACCTTCGCCCCGGACTCCCCGACGTCAGCGCCTTCCCCACCCGAGCCTGGCTCGCCGCCACTCGCCGGGTGCTCGCCCGCGCCCGCCCCGAGGTCTTCGGCGCCGGAGACCCGCAGGGCCGGGTCGAACTGCGCAGCGCGCTCGCCGACTACCTGGGCCGCACCCGCGGCGTGATCACAACCCCGGACCGCATCGTGATCACCTCCGGCTACTACCAGGGCCTGGGCCTGCTCAGTGGTGTGCTGGCCGCAGGCGGCACCCGCACCGCGGCCGTGGAGGACCCTGGCCACAACGTCTTTCGCGGAGTCATCCAGCGCGGCGGGCTCACCACCCTCGCCCTGCCCGTCGACGCCCACGGCGCCCGGGTCGAGGCGCTGACACGGCGCGCCGGAGCGGTGTTCCTCACCCCCTCGCACCAGTACCCGACCGGCGTTCCGCTGCGTCCCGGCCGCCGCCGGGCACTGCGCACATGGGCGCGCTCCACGGGCGGGCTGATCGTCGAGGACGATTACGACGGCGAGTACCGCTATGACCGCAAGCCCATCGGTGCCCTCCAAGGGATCGCCCCCGACCAGGTCGTCTACTGCGGTACCGCGTCCAAGACCCTCGGCCCCGCCCTGCGCCTCGCCTGGCTGGTCCTACCGCTTCACCTGGTGCCACCGGTGATGCGGGCCAAACAGCAAACCGACCTGTACACCGAGACCCTGGGCCAACTGGTCCTCGCCGACCTGATCAGCACACACGCCTACGACCGTCATATCCGCGCCGCCCGCTTGCGCTATCGGCGCCGCCGTGAACTCCTCCTCGGCCGGGTAGCCGCCCATCGCGGTCTTACCGCTGTCGGAGTTCCCGCCGGCCTGCACACCCTGATCACTCTTCCTTCCGGCGGCCCCACCGAAGAGGAACTCCTGGGCAGGTGTGCCCAGCACGGCGTCGCCTTGCGCGGTCTTACCGAACTTCGTCACGACCCTGCCGACCGTCCCCAGGGCCTGCTGATCGGCTTCGCTGCCCCCTCGGAACGGGCCTATCCAGCAGCCCTCGACGCGTTGTTCGCAGCCCTGGCCCCGGATCGCCGAGACGACCTCCCACCAGCGTGAACACCGTCCTCCCTTCGGCTCGCCTCATCCGCGTCAGGGCGTGCCTCAGCCGCATGGAGGTGTCCGTCGGGTCCCCGGAGAGCGGCAGGCGAGAAGGCGGAGATTGCCCACCTTGGCTTTGTCGGCTTTCGGTGTACTCATCCGAGGTCCTTGGGCTTCTTCCGCTCCCGGCACTGGGACCGTCGCCTTCGGCGCCTCATGGGCCTCCGCATCGAGCGATCGGCGCTCCTGAAGCACCTGTGCCGACTGAGCGAGCTTGCTACGGGTACGGAAGTCTTGTCAGGTCCCCTCCCGGCACCGGGCCGCGTGACGACCGGCATCCACGCCATGGCCCGTTGCGGTACCGGGGTACCGCAACGGGAGGCCTTGCCGCTGTCGAAGGTTCGAGCATGGGGGGCACCGCATCGCACCGATGGTGTCGCACCGTCCGCTCCCGGCTGATGCCTACTCGGCACCGGCCTTCGCGAAGGACACGGTGGAGAAGTAGATCCGCGAGGTCGAACCGGTGGTGGTCCGCGGCGCGCTGCCCCAGCTGAGCGCGACCTGCTGACCGGTTGAGGCGTCAGCCCCCGCGGTGCGCCCGGGCAGCACGGAGACACCGATGGTGTCGCCCGGCCAGGCCGACGGCGTGCCGTCCACCCGGGACACCTGGATCGGCGCGGACAGCCAGCCGTGTGCGAGGGAGTACGGCCGAAGGTACTCGGCGTACGGCTGGCCGTAGCCGCCGGTCAGCCACGCGACGTAGGCCACTCCGGGCCAGCCGCCGGCCAGGTCGAGGATGTGGGCGCGCTTCGGGGAGTCTTCGGTGACCCGCACGGGGTCGGACCAGTGCGTCCCCCCGTCCGTCGAATGCGCCAGCCAGGACTCGTCGCGTCCGGCCACCTGCGTGTCCCAGCTGGCGTAGAGGTTCCCGGCCGAGTCGACGCTCAGCGCGCTGTCTATCCACCACGCGTTGAGCGCGATGCTCCCCGCGTGGGGGCCCACCTCCACCGGTGGGGACCAGTCGAGGCCGCCGTCGGTCGAGGAGGTGAAGTATTCCTGTCCGGGGCTGAGCTGGTAGCGGCCGTCGGTGCTCAGGTGATGGCCCTCGTAGAGGATGTCGATGCGCCCGTCCGGCTCGGCGATGATCTTTCCGACGTCCGCGCCCTTCGCCACGTAGCGGATCGGGCCCCAGCTTCGGCCCTGGTCGGTCGACTTCTGCACCACGAGGTTGAGGTCGCCGGCCTTGAAGTAGCCGCTGCCGCCTTCGTCGGCGGCGAGCCCGAGGCTGTCGGCGTGCGGCGAGTAGTCCCACGTGACGTAGGCGGCGCCGTGCGTGTCGACCGTGATGTAGGGCCGGTCGGCGAAATTGTGGTATCCGGGCGGGGTGAGCTGTTGTTGCCGGGGGAAGCTGCGGCCTTGGTCGAAGGAGACGTCGACTACCGGGTACATGCGGTTCGGGTTGGGAAGACGTCCGTCGATCATGGCGAACGTGACGTAGACCGCGCCGTTCGGCGCGACGGCGATCGCCGGGCCGTCGCTGAGGCCGACGGTCCCGTGGGGCGTCGACCCGGGCAGGGTGATGGGCGCGGTGAAATGGCGCCCTCCGTCGACGGAACGAGCGAACGCGGCGGCGCCGTCGCAGCTGATCCAGGCTTCGTAGACGGACCCGCGGGTGGTGTCCACCGCCTGCGTCACCTCGGCATTGCCGGCTCGCCCGTTGGCGCAGGTCCGGCTGAGGGTGACCGGGGTGCCGACGGTGTGCGGGCCGGGCATCGGCGGTGGTGCCGAGGCGCTTGATCTCGCGGTACCGCCGCTGGTGGCCGGGTGCTGACCGCCTCCGCAGCCGGCCAGGGCCGCGCCAAGGACGACCGCCAGCAACGCCGTGGCCGAACGTACGAGCCGGGTGCGAGGTGGCCATGTCGCGTGATGGGCCGTTACCGCGTGCACCGGTTTCTCCCCCCAACCCGGGAGCGGCGCAGGCGATCCCGGATGTTCGTATGCGGTATCCGTTCGCGCATGAGCCACCTGAGGGCGGACGTGCGCGGAAGAAAGCCACCTTACTCAGGCTGAACTCGCGGCGCTGATCCGGTACGTCCTCGGCAACGTCACCGCCCACGCCCGGGGCGCGCATCGGGGTGAGCGAGGCCGGCATCACAACCGCGGCCGCCGAGCTTTGGACGAAGCGGGCGGCGACCAGCGCACCGAGGCTGAGGGGCGGCGCCGCACGCGGCCGACGCGGCGGCGGACACCGCGCGACCGTGGCGGGCGGGCGGCGGGCGCCGATCCGAGCCGGAAGCTGTCATCGGCTCACCGAACCGGACGGACTCAGCGGCCCGCCAGCGCGAGGTTGATGCCGTCCCGCAGGTCCGGGAACGCTTGCCCGATGGTCGCCGCGGACTTCAAACACGCTTGGCGAGCCACCTGCGCAACCGGCGCTGAGGCGCAGTCGCGCTCCCGGTAATCCTCCGCAGCCGCTTGAACACGTGAAGCCACGGCGCGCAGTGTGGGGGCGTGGGTGTAGCCGGCGGTGTCCGTCAGCGCTGTATCGGCATCCTTCCCGGCGACGACCGCGACCGCTCCGCAAGCCTGCGACAGTGCGGTCGCGTGAGCGGTGGAGCACGGCGAGTGGGTTCCGGAGCCGTACTGATCCTCGTCTGCGGTCAACCGGGTACCGAGGGTTGCCTGGATACTCTCCGCGAACTTCGCCCTGTCCGCTCGGTCTGCAAGCGACGGCGATGGTGCGGATTCGGGCGAGGTATTGGCAGGAGAGGCGGTGGAACTGCCTGCCGAGCCCATAGCGCCTGCTGAGGTGGACTGCGTCGATGAAGCGTGAGACTGCGATGTGCAGCCGCTTAACAGTGCGGTCAGCAGAACTCCCGCAGCGCCTGCGGCACGGAGCCGCAGTGCGATAGGGCCGTCCAATCGGTTCACTTCCCCCATGTCTTCCGGCCGGCCGCGCCGGCCGCAACGCATCCTGGCGCTTGCTTCACGTAGTGGTCAACAGACATTCACGCCACGAGAGCTTGCGGTGTCCACACCCGGGGGTGCGTCGCGCCGCGGACGTCGCCATCGGATGGGTCGCGGCGGACGCGGTCCATGACAGACCTGGAGTGGAAGAGCTCGCTGGTGCGGGAGTTGCACTCCGACGTCAACCCCCGATAGCGCAGGCCACCAGTGGTTCAGGGAAATCGAGCGCGCGTACGCAATCACCTCCGCCGCGTGGCCGTCAGGCCCGAAGCACTGACACGGCTTCGGCGTATTTCCGTCGAGGGTCCGGATGTTCTTCCAGGTCGCGGCCGCGACCTGCTTGTCGCAGTGCGCGATCACCAGGACGCCGTCGAGGTCGACCGTGATTTGGCCGTCGGCGTCCGGGGCATCCTTGCCCGCCAGTGACCAGACCCGCTGGCGGACTGCGGCTCGCGCGGCCCGGATTGCTGTCAGGGATCGCGTGCCGGTCGCGGCGATGGTGTCGATCAGCCGGGAGATGGTCGGGTCGGAGGCCTCCGGTCCGAACTGGGCCGGCTCGTGGGTGGATGGGGGCTGAAGGGGTTGTGTGACGTGGCTCGGGCAGGCCGGGGTTGACCTGGAGTGCACTCCGGGTCCTAACGTCGGAACCGTGACGTATTCGATCGCTTATGCCGCGGAGCGAACGGGACTGTCCATCGACACGTTGCGCTACTACGAGCGCATCGGCTTGGTCGAGCCGCCGGCCCGTGATTCCGGCGGCCGTCGGAGCTACACCGACACGGACATTGCGTGGCTGCAGTTCCTCACGCGGTTGCGGGCCACGGGCATGCCGCTGGACGTGATGCGGGAGTATGTGCGGCTGCGGCGCCTGGGCGCGGCGGGGGTCACGCCGCTGAAGGAGATCCTGGTCGAGCGGCGCGCGGCGGTGGCCGAGCGGATCGAGGAACTGCGGTCCTGCCTCGTCCTGCTCGACTACAAGATCGAGAAGTACGAGGGCCTGGAACGGGAGCGCTTGGCGCCGCCGGATCCGGACGCAGATACGGCCGCCTGACCTGCCCTGAGGGCGGGCGGTCGCCGGGCGTGCTGAGCGTTCCAGAATGAGATGAGCCTGGCTTTTGGCGATCTCGGTCCGGAGTCCTGTGTGCGCGCCGGCAGGGGATATGTCGGCCGACGCCGCCCGGCGACCTGGCTACTGAACTTGATCGGGTGATGTCGGCGCTGTTCGTCTGGCAGTCGGCGCACGGCATCGGTAGCCCTGGACGTATGAGGTACGCGCACGGTGGCGGGCTGACCGACGCCGGGAGAGCCGCGCGGAAGCGGTTACGGATCCAAGCCATGGAACGCTTCGAGGCCGGACAGAAGAACACGGAAGTCGCGGCCGCGCTACGGGTGAGCGAACGCTCCGCGGAGCGGTGGCGGCGGGCCTGGCGCGAGCTGGGTGACCGGTGTGCGAGGCCACTTGGACAGGAAAAATGCAACTTCGACATGGCCCGCGGAGGCGGCTACCTTCACCTGGTCTTCGGCGATCGTCCACGGGCGAACAGGATTCCTTCGGGGCTGAGCCACCTGCGGAGGGATGAGTTGGTCACGCCCCAGGAATCCTCGTCCCATGCGTAAGCCACCGAGCCGGGTCCGCACCAGGCACCCCCAACCAGGGAGAACGCATGCCCCATGTTGCGCTCTACACATTCGGCGTCCTGAAGTCACCTCTCGTCGATCCCGCACCTCTGACGAATGAGTTCTACGACAGCGGCGAGGCCGTCTACCGGGAGATCAGCCAGTACCCGGGGTACCTCGCTCGTGCTGAAGCGGCAGACGGCGACCGGGGCGCACTCTTCGAGGCGGACTGGGGTGAATGGGGAGAGTTCGCCGTACCGACCTGGTATGGCAAGGGCCGCACTGTGGAAACCACCGCCCTGGCCGCGACCCTCTCACTCTGGACCGACCTGCGCCCCGCCTTCGACGCCGTCTACACCGGTCTGCACCGTGCGGCGCTGAACAGGCGTTACGACTGGTTCGAGAGGACAGGACACCCGAGTTACGTATTCTGGTGGGTCTCCGACGGCGTGATACCCACCTGGCAGAACGGGGTTTCCAGGCTGGAACACCTCCACGACCGCGGCTCCGCACCGCACGCCTTCACCTTCCACCACTCGTTCGCTCCGGACGGAACTCCGACCAGGATCAAAGGCGTCGGGACGAAGAGCGGCCCGGTTCGCTGACAAGGAAGCCTGAACGACTGGAATCGCTGTCGAACGCCTCGATCGAATGACGGCGGGCAGATGCGGCTGCGTTGCGGCGGATCCGCCAGCGCCTGGGGCTTCGCCCTCTGTCTCGCGAGCAGCAACGCGTACCAATACGCCCATCGGGCCCACCAGCGGCTTCGCCGCTGTGCTGCCCGGGGCCATCGTTCCGCTCACCGCGTTCCGGTGCAGCGACAGCGCCGGCCATCTGTCCGGGACTGTGGTGTCGGTGCGGACTCCCGCCGCGGGGCTGAGGCGCGGGATTGACCTGGAGTCCGGTCCAGCTTCTACGGTGATTTCAATGGAACCCGCGTTCAGCTCGCCGGAAACAAGACCCGGAAGATCTCGTCTGCTCATTGCCGGCCGGTCCGCGACGGACCCGCGCTCGCACCGAAATGAGGGCCCTTCCGCGATGACTGTCCGGTTTGCTCTGGGAGGGGAAACCGCATGAACAACCGTGCAATCGATCCTGTTTCCGCTCGTTCCGCGGATTGTGCCGGCCCCGGCCCCGGCCCCGGCCCCGGCCCCGATGCGCCGGGGCCGCCGCATCCGCTCGTCCGCCAGACCGTGGGGGTGGCGTGCACCGGGTTCTTCCTCATCACCCTGGACGCCACGGTGGTCAACCTGGCGCTGCCCGACATCAGCCGGCAGCTGCACGGCGGTGTTTCCTCCTTGCAGTGGGTGGTGGATGCCTACACCCTGGCGTTTGCCGGACTGATGCTCTCCGCCGGAGCACTGTCCGACCGCTCGGGTGCCAGTCGGGCCTTCACCGTCGGCCTCGTCGTCTTCACCGCCGCCTCCGCAGTCTGTGGGGTGGCACCCACCCTGGCGGCGCTGCTGGCTGCCCGCGTAACCCAGGGCGTCGGTGCGGCGGCGATGCTGCCGGCCTCGCTCGCTCTCGTCCGCCAGACGCTCACCGACTCCGTCGCCCGTGCCAGGGGAGTGGCCATGTGGGCGGCCGGTGGCGGCGCCGCCGTGGCTGCCGGGCCTGTCGTCGGCGGAGTGCTGACCAGCCTGCTCGGCTGGCGCGCCATCTTCTTCGTCAACCTGCCCGTCGGTCTCGCCGCCTTGGCCGCCCTGTCCCGGGTGCCGCGGTCCCGGCCACGCCCCGCGCCCTTCGACCCGGCCGGCCAGGCCATGGCCGTGGTCGCCCTGACCGCCCTGACCTTCGCGGTGATCGAAGGCGGACGCACCGGGGTCACCTCGCCCCTTATCTTCCTCGCGGCCGTGGTCTTTGCCGTGTCGCTCGTGGCATTCCTTGTCGTCCAGGCGCGCGTGTTGCATCCGTCCGTGCCGTTGAGCCTCTTCCGCTCCGCGACGGTCGTCACCTGTACGGCGGCCGGCTTCGCGCTCAACTTCGCCTACTTCGGTGTCGTCTTCGTGCTGTCGCTGTTCTACCAGCGTGAGCAGGGCTACTCGGCGTTGGCCGCCGGGCTGATGTTCGTCCCCATGACCGTACTGATCATGGGAAGCAACCTTGTCGCAGGACGGATGACCAGCCGCTTCGGTTCCCGGCTGCCCATGACGGCCGGGCAGTTGCTGGAGGGCGCCGGCTTTCTCAGCGTGCTGCTGGTCGGCCCGCACGCCCCGCTTGCGGCACAGCTGGCGGCGCTGGTGCCGATCGGGGTGGGGGCGGGCACCGCCTCGCCGCCCATGATGACCGCCCTCCTGGAGGCCGTCGCTCCCGAGCGGGCCGGACTCGCCTCCGGTTTCCTCAACAGCGCCCGCCAGGTCGGCAGCGCCATGGGCGTGGCGATCTTCGGAGCCCTCGTCGTCAGCTCTGCGGGATTCATCCAGGGAATGCGCTGGACGTTGCTCACCGCCGCCCTCTCCCTGCTGGTCACCGGTGCCGCTTCCTACCTGTTCGTGAGGCCCGGGACCCAAGGGGTGTGACCTCGGCGGCGCACCGCCGCAACTCGTTGAACATCACCCCACCCAGAGTTCCTCCAGCGGTGATCAGTCCAACGGCCACAGCGGATATATCCATGAGCCTCCCCCACTCGTCTGTTCGTCTGTCCGGAGCCGGCGGCGATGGCGGCCTCGACAGCTTGCGCCGCCAACCTGATGCCCTCGCCGCAGGGAGTCCCGGCCGTGCTGGCTCGGCGAGCAGCAGCAGGCGAAACGGTGGACGTGGGCCCCGGAGCCCAGCGGACGGCGCCTCATGGCCAGAACGCCTCTTGCCGCACGTTCGTGCTTGCCGATCCGCCCACCGCGACAGGGAGACATGCGCGATGACAGCACCTCGGACGGGCCACCCGTGGGGCGGGTTCGGCGGCGAACCGGGCGCACTGCTTCCGGCAGCGCTCCGTAGAGCCCCTGGTTGGGCGGCGGGTCGAGAGGCCAGGGCTGGGGCGTTGCGGGCGGTGCGACGCGGTTACGTCGGCTCTCGATTGACGAGGTGGTCCGGCAACGACTCGGGCAGCGCGACGCCGGCCTGGTGCTGAAGGCGGAGGCGTTCGACCAGCTCAAGGAAGAAGTCCGCCGCGAGCAGCGGCAGGAACTGGTCGAACTGATGCCGGCCGGGCGCGATGTGGTGGTGGATTACAGCTTCTGGAGTCGTGTCGCCCGCGATGATGGCAAGGTGCTGATCGAGAACCACGGCTGCCGTTGGGAACTGATCCACCTCAAAGCCGATCGGGCGACACTGGAGCGTTCCGGGAATGATCCGGATCTTGTACTCGGTGTGATGAGCCTGGTTGTCTGGCGACGCCGCACGCTCGGCTCGTGGATGGCTCCAAGCGGATGTGTTGGGCCGCCCCGTCTACAGCGAGGCGGGCAGGTGTGGGGAGCGGAGCACGAGCAGGGTGATCTCGCTGGGGGCGAAGACGCGGAACGGCGGGCCCCAGAAGCCGGTGCCGCGGCTGGTGTAGAGGAGGGTGCGGGTGCCGTGGCGGCTGAGGCCGGCGAGGACGGGCTGGTCGATGCGGACCAGGTGGTGGAAGGGCCATATCTGACCGCCGTGGGTGTGGCCGGAGAGTTGGAGGTCGATGCCGGCGGCTGCCGCACGGTCGACGAATTTGGGCTGGTGTGCCAGGAGCAGGACGGGCAGGTCGGGATCGGCGCCGTTCAGGGCTCCGGCGAGGTGGGCGCGGTGGCCTGCCAGGCCGGAGGACTCGGCGGTGACGTCATCCACGCCGGCGACCACGAGGGTGTCGCCTCCGCGTTCGAGCAGCAGATGGCGGTTGCGCAGCGGCTCCCAGCCCAGCTCGTCCATCAGGTCGACCCAGCCCTGGGCCTCGCTGTAGTACTCGTGGTTGCCGGTGACGTACACACGGGCCCGGGTGGCCCGCACGGTACCGAGGGGGACGGCCTGGGCGCGGCGGCGTTCGGCCGTGCCGTCCGCGATGTCGCCGGTGTGGCAGACCAGGTCGGCTTCCAGGGCGTTCACCGTCTCGCACACCTGTGCCGACCAGCGGGCGCGATCGAGCGGGCCGTAGTGGGTGTCGGTGATGAGGACGACGCGTATGCCGTCCAACCCGGCACCCAGCCGTGGGAGTTGCACGTCGAGTCGGCGCACGCGTGGCACGCGGCGGGCCTCGGCGTACCCCCAGGTGAGCAGCACGGCGGTCATGCTGAGGACGGTCCAAGTGACGATGCGTGCCCGGTCCTGGCTCTCGCCGACGCCGGTCACGGTCAGGGCGAGCCGCAAGAAGACGCCGATCAGAAGGGACCAGGTGAACAGAACCCAGCTGGTGCCCAGCAGGGTGTCACCGACGATTGCCGCCCAGTCCTGCTGACGCCGCCCATGGCCGCGCGCCATCGCGAGCGGCATGCATATGAGGCCGAGGGCGAACAGGGCGGTGCCGAGCAGCGTGACGGGCAGCGGCCAGTGCTGCCCGGTGTACAGGAGCACCCAGCAGGGCACGGCCCACAGCAGGAGAGGGGCGATCAGGGGGATGTAGCGCATCAGGCGGTGCAGTCGGCTCTGCCGCGGCGCTTGCGCTTCACCGTCGGCGGACCGGGTGTCGCTGGTGGCGGTCACGCTTCCCCTCCCTGGCCGGGCTGCCGTCTCGCGCACTGTACCTGGTCGTCTTCGGGCTGGCCGGACGGGCGTTCACGGGTGCGGCCCCTTGGGGCGAAAGGTTCCCTGCGGGAAGACAGGAATCCGGCGCAGGAAATCCTTGGCATGAGCGGAGATCAGGGCCATGTGCGGGCGAGCTGTTCATGCGGGCCAGAGTGACTATCACGCACCAACTCCGCACCAACTCGATGGGTGATCGTGGGGAGTGACCCGCCCGGTGCAGGCACCTCGGTGATCGCCGCACGTACCCACCACACGACCATGATCGACGATACGGAGCTCGACGTCTCACCGCCTGCCGTGCACGAGCTCGTTAGCCCGGAGAGCACCATGCGCTCTCGGCGACGATTGGCGCTGTTGCAGGCTCGCTTGTTCCGCCGGATGCTCTTGGGAGAACTCTTGTCGTTCTCGCCGTCCACCTGCGACTGCTGACCCCGGCGAAGGGTTCAGCACGGCAACTGTGGTTGTTGATCGTTGATCGCCTAGCAGGTCCGGAAGGCTGATGGGGGTCAGCCATCGACCTGCCAGGGGCTGGGATCAGCGCGCCCCGAGCGACGACCGTACGTCCTCCGCCTTTCCGTAGCCCGAGCAGACCGCTGACGAGTTCTGGGCGGCCTTATCTGCGGGTACCGCCAAGCCGGCTGACCACTCAGACAAAGCCTTGGCTCACATCCGCTGAAGCCATGTTGAAGTACTACGAGCCGGCTGATCTCCTGGGGCGGCACCGACATCGGCGGCGTGCTGTGAGGGCTGGTCCACCTCGTCCGGCAGCCGGGCCTGGACTGCCATGGTGAACGAGTCCCGCGGCGCACGCTGGGAGGACTTCGACACGACGTGCACGGGCTCCTGGCCTCCGTATCCTCCGGAGAGGTCCGTTCCGGAATCGCGGCTCAAGGCTTTCGGCAGCCGAGTACGCCATTCCGCCCCTACGGCAGCTTCTGACCGTCGGGGCTGGCAGGGGTCGGTGGCCGGGAGACGGCATCAGCGCCGGACCACCCGGACTCCGGCGACCTCCAGTAGTCCGTCGAGTTCGACCTTCCCGGCGGACTGGTCCGGGCTCACCGCCAGGCCGTCTCGCCGAACGATGTCGAGGAGCCGTTCGGCCAGTGGCATGACCATGTGGCGTCCCCAGCAGCGTTCGCCGGCGTGGCCGAACGGGAGGTATCCCGGGTGGGTGTCGGGGTCGAGGTCGTTCCATCGCTCGGGGCGGAAGTCGTCCGGGTCGTCCCACAGCGTCGGGTCCCGGTGGCTGAGCAGCGGGAACATCAGGACGTCGTCGTTCTCGCCGATCCGGTCGTCCACCGCGGGGAACTCCGGTGATGCCAGCCGCAACAGGTTCCATGAGGGTGGCAGCAACCGGAGGGTCTCCCAGAGGATGTTCTGGTTCGGTGTGTCGTCGTCGAAGGGCGACCCCAGCCAGAGCGCGTTGGTGACGAGCGCGGCCACGGTGAAGCACACCGGTGCCGCCACCCGCCGGTAGAGGTACATGGCGTATCGCCGGTCGCCGTAGGTCTTCGTGTCGAACACCAGGGCCGCCAGGTGGGACAGCGGCACGTCCGGTCCGGGCCGGCCGAACAGCGCCGCGCCCGCCGCCACGGCCGACCAGGTCAGTTTCGGCGTCAACTCCAGCCTGCGGTCCACCAGGACACGGAACCGGAGGCGCTCACGGCCGAAGACGAGGTCGCGAAGGTGGACATGGGCCGTGTGCGGCCAGGGCCCGGAGAGGTCGACCGCGTCGTCCAGGGGCTTCTTCAGCGCGGCCCGGACGTCGGAGGAGACGGCCTGCATGAGGGCGGAGGCGTGCGCCCGCTCCACCGGCCTGCCCAGGACGGGTTTGAACGTCGGCCGCTCGGAGGCGCCCGCGGGCCGACTGCGGAGCAGGTCGTCCATCAGGCCCGCGCCGGCGACCCCGATGGTGTCGCGCTCCAGGCGGAAGAGTGCCGTGCCACGGTACCTGCGGAGAAGTTCGTCGATTCGCGGCGCGAAGACGGTGACCCGCGTCTTCGGGCCTGAGGAGTGCGTGGACATAGCCGGGCTCCAGCGGTCGGCGGCCCGCGTCCGGCGAACTCGTCCGGCCGGACGCGGGCCTGGTAGTTGGGGCTACCCGGTCAGATCCAGCCGTACCACGCGTAGGCCTTCAGGCTCTTCTCCGGCATGACCCTCTTGATGAGACGAACGAACTTCACGGTGGTGCCTCCGTTTCGCGACGAACGGGCGTGACCCTGTGAATGAGCATGGCGGAGTGCGAAGGAAATATCATCCGAAGAGAATCGGATTTCCGCTTTGTCGCCACGGAAAGTGAAGCCGAGTGCGGCAGGATACGTCAAGTGACGTAAGTCACCTGTTTTTGGCGGCTTTGCAGGTTTCATTCTGTTTCCGCGATTAAAACGACTCAAATGGAAGAAAGTGCCTGCGTGTCAAGGGGCGGCAGAAGCGCCTGTCCGGCGTGGAAGAGATGGTGATCTCGCTGTTCGCGAAGGGGCTGACGACCTGTGAGGTCCAGGCCCGGACTCCAGGAGCCGCTTGGTCGGCTGCTGGAGCAGCCCGCCCTCGCCGGTCTGTTGCAGACCCTCGGCCTGGGTGCGGCCGGGCGACTCGTCGATGAGTTGGTCGTCCACTCACCCTCGCCGGCTCCGGCCCAGCGGCGTTGACCAACTCGGCCTCGGTCACACTGTCGCCGGTCATGGGAATGTAAAACGTTTGGTCCTGTCATGTAATCGGTGGTGGTGGCCTGCAGCGATTAATGGAGCAGGATTCGCTGGCGGGGCCGGGGGGACCCGGCACTGGCCGTGCATCTGCCTCGTGATCTTCCGAAACCGCCTACCATCACCAGCACACTCGCGCCAACGAACCCGTCAACGCGTGACACCGCAGCTCTCCACCAAACCCGGAACAGTTCAACCTCACCACGATCTGATCATGTCAACGGCCGTTACGACACCAGGTCAGCGCGCTGGCCGGGGCCTATCGGGGTCGGTGGTGTGAGGCCGGGCGGCGAGGCGTCCGTCGTGGCGGCCTGGGCCCAGCGACTGGTCGAGACCAGCGGCGGAGCTCGGCGAGCTGGGCCGCATGACGGGGACTCCCTCGCCGGAGCGGCCGGCGGCGGACGTGGCCGCGCTCAGATGCGCCCTGGACGCGGCGGAGCAGTCCACCGCTCTGCCGGATCACCCCTCGGCGCGGGAGGTTGGGCGAACCGGCGGTGCAGACCCGGCTGTGGTCCGGCCGGGCCCGGCGGCGGGTCCGATCACCCGGACAGTCGCTCACCCCGGAGACAGAACGCCCTTGACCAGGGCCAGGATGGCGGCGAGAACGGCCGGTGGGGGAGGATCGATGCCGGCGGCCAGCGCCAGTTGCCACCGGCAGTCGGTGCTGGAGAGCAGGACGGTGGTGTATCCCCGGATCAGTCCGGTGCGCCCGTACATCCGCCTGCCGTCGATGTCGAAGACCTGGACGCCCAACCCTTCTCCGACGTAACCGGGCACCGTCCCGCTGTCGCCGAGCGGGGCAGGCGGTGCCGACAGCGCGGCGGTCAGATCGGCGGGCAGCAGTCGGCCGCCCAGCAGCGCCCGGGTGAAGCGCAGCAGGTCGCCGGTGGTGGAGACGATCGCACCCGCGGCACCGGTCTGGTCGACGAACTCCACAGTGAAGTCTGCCAGATGGGCCACGTCCTGATACGGGCCGTCGCTGTTGTCGAGTGGCAGATAGCCGTGCAGGTGCCGTCCTTCGATCAGCGGGTCGTGGACGGGGAAGCCGGTGCCCTCCAGTCCCAGCGGACGCAGCAGTCGATGGTCGATCTCGTCGGCGAGCCGGTGCCTGGTGATCCGTTCCACCAGCAGGCCCAGCACGAGGTAGTTGGTGTCGGCGTAGTGGCTGGCGTGGCCAGTTGGAATTGCCCGTGGACCGCCAGTTGCCGCTTCACGCAAAGTCGCGATGGAGTCGGGAGCGGATGCTGTCGGGGGAGCGATGAACTGCGAGTACCACGCTTCGGCGGCGGTCCGCCCCCGCTGACGGTCTGCTGTCGCTCGCCCGAGGTCGGTAGCCGGTCGTTGTCTTGCGGCGCTCGGGCGAGCAGACGTCCTCGAAGGGTCAGGAGCGGGCGATCCAGGGAACTGAGTTCCTCAGTTGTGCGTTCGCGCGCCTACAGCATGCTCTCGTCGACCTTGTAGATCATGCTGCGGACTGGGGTGAGGTCTTGGAGGTGGGCGGCATCGGCCGCGGTGGCGCGCCCCTCGGGGGAGGCGAAGGCTGCGCGTAGTTCCTCCATCGTGTCCCATTCCAATTCGGCGATCAGGTAGTACGGTCCGTCGCCGCGGACGGCGAACACGTCGCGGCCGAGCGTGTAGCGGCGTAGCCCTGGGAGCTGGCGTGCGAGCGGGATGTGGACGTCGCGGTAGTGCCGATCGAACGCTGCGGGGTCAGCCGGCGTCTCGTATAGGGCGATGAAGCGGGCGGTCATGCGGCGGCCCTGCGGTGGCGGGTGAGGATGGCGGGGCCGACCTGTTCCGCCGACAAGCACTCCAGCTCCGCGTGCGGACCGCCCGCGGGGAAGAGCCGGTCGCCGGTGCCGAGGACGACGGGGAAGGTCAGCAGCCGGTACTCGTCGATCAGGTCCTCGGCCATGAGCCGATGCACGAGGCTGAGGCTGCCGATGACGACCACATCGCGTGTTTCGTGCTTGACGGCGTCGATGACGTCGCCTTCCAGGATCCGTGAGTTCGCCCACGCCTCGGTCTCCCTGCCGCTCAGCGTGCGGGAGGCGACCAGTTTCGGGACGGCGTTCATGCGCGCGGCGAACTGGCCGTCGCGTCCGGGCCACAGTCGAGAGAAGATCTGCCAGGTTGTACGCCCGAACAGCAGCACGCCGTCGTCCAGGGTGCGGCCGAGCCGGAACTTGTCCCCGTCGATGGCTTCACGGCCGTGCCGCAGCGCCCAGCCGCCCAGCGGCGTCCCCTCCGAACCGGTGGGGTCGGACATGATCCCGTCCAAGGTGACGAACCCGATCACGATGATGCTCACAGCGATAGTCCTCTCGCTCAGGTGGAGTGCTCACCGGTACATACCGGCGGCCCCCGCCCGGCTCATCGCTCCGGCGCGAAGTCCCCGGCAGGAATGTGCCTCGGCAGCCCGAAGGCGTCGAAGACGCCCGGATCGGCGAAGACGACGTTGTGCGCCACCAGGCCGCCGGTGACAGTGAGTACCTGGAGGGTGTGCAGTCGGTGCCCTTGGCCGGACTGCGGCGCGTACGCTGCCAGCGCCGGCTGCCCGTTCGCCGTGAGCTCCCGCACGGCCCAGCCGGTGCCGCGCGTCCGGAAGACGCGCTCCATGAACAGGCCGTAGTCGCTGCTGCCCCGGAACCACAGCGGAACCGGCGGCATTTCCAGGACCGCATCCTCGGCCAGCAACTGCACCAGTGCGGGCACGTCGGCGGCCTCGAACGCCCGCGCGTACCGCTGCACCACAGCCCGCACCTGGGGATCGTCCGGCTCGCGTACCGCATCGGGACCGCCCGCGCCCACGAGGGCGGCACGGGCGCGCTGCAGAGCGCTGTTGACCGCCGCCACCGTGGTCCCCAACTGCCCGGCGACCTCGGCCGCAGTGAACCCCAATACCTCCCGCAACACCAAGACCGCGCGCTGCCGCGCCGGAAGCACCTGCACCGCCGCCACCCACGCCAGGCGCAGATCGGCCCGCGCCTGGACGTCCAACCGCGCGTCAGGAAACGGCTCCAGCCAGGGGACATCGAGCGCTGGCACCACCGGAGCCTCAGGATCGTTGCTCGGCGCGCCCAGCCCGGACGGCAGAGGGCGCCGGGCGCGCCCTTCCAGCGCGGTCAGGCATGCGTTGGTTGCGATCCGGTACAGCCAGGTGCGCACTGACGCGCGCCCGGGGTCATACCGCTCCCGGGCCTTCCAGGCACGCAGCAACGTCTCCTGAACCACATCTTCGGCCTCGTGGAACGAGCCCAGCATCCGGTAGCAGTACGCCAGCAGCTCACCCCGGTACGGCTCGAAATCCACCGGCCCATCATGCCGTACACCGGCTCGGCCCGCCCAAGGGAAGACTTCGCGGGAAGCTGCCAGGCTGCGTACAGTCGCCGCCCAACGTCTCCCCGGGGCCTCTCCGACTGCTCCCCACCCCGGGTGCGGAGAAGCGACGAGCGGCACCACGATCGGCCCTGCGACGGAGGCCCCTGTGCTGTCCGTCCTTGTGGGCAAGCCCACAGTCGCGATCTGGGTTTGAAACACCGACTTGGTGACCTTGTGTAGTCGTTCACGGCCACTTGACTCCCCGTCACGTGGCCGCGTGTGGGGAACTGGAATTGGCCACCAACAGTCGCACTCACTGCTGGGCTTGGCACCGGGATCTGGTCGCGCGCCGCCATGTCGCCGCCTGTCGGCCGAAGCGCTCGGGAAGACCGCGGACCCTGCGCTCCATCCGGCTCCTGGTGTTGCGGATCGGCCGGGAGAATCCCAGCTGGGGGTATCGGCCCATCCACGGTGAGCTCCTTGTTCTGGGGGGCGAGGTGGCGGCGTCCACCGTCTGGGAGATGCTGAAGGATGCCGGGATCGACCCTGCGCCGGAGCGGGCCTCCAGCACGTGGGCGGACTTGCTTCGATCTCAGGCCGACGCCCTGCTGGCCTGTGACTTCCCGGAAACGGTCACCCTGTCCGGGGCGCGGCTGTATGTGTTCGCGGTGATCGAGCATGCCAACCGTCGGATCCGGATTCTCGGCGCGGCTGACGAGTTTCCTTCCCATGGTCCTGGGCGCCGCTGTTCCTGAATCGGGGTACCCAAGTGTTGTTCGGGAAGCACTGTGCTGGAAAGGCCAAGGTATGGACATCGGCTCTGCGGTCCATCGCACCCATCGTGATCCCACCTTCTGGGTGATCAATCGTTGGGCTGGTGACTCATGGCAGTACGACCGAGAACTCCTGGATCTACTCGGTCTTCGCTATGTCCTTCTCGAGAAGCTCGGACCCGGCCATGCAAGTTGTCATCTCCCAGCGGAGCATCGTCTTTGGGTGTTCCAGGACGGTGAGCCAAGGGCCGTGTCCGCTCGTGATCCCCAACAGTACGCTGCCGTGCTCAAGGAGATCACGGCCAATGGAGAGATCGTCTCCGTCAAGAAGTGCCTGATTGAGCGAGCATGCAGGTTCAGGAACTCGTCAACGAGTTCCGGGCAGGGGTGGACATCGTTCAGTAGCTGGTCGCGAAGGGCAACCAGAACAAGCTGCGCAGGCAGTTGAGAGGCATGAGGGAACGCTTGGGCACTCCTGAACAGGGCTGAATGCAACCCGAACTGCAACCCACCTCACGGGTCAGTCAGCGGGTGTCCATCGCTTGATCACGACCGGCAAGCTGTAGGGAGCAGCCCAGATCTGGAGGTGAACCTGCTCGACGGCTTCCGGCGCATCGTGGCTCTCTTCACCCGGTTGACGGACATTGGCCAGGTTCGCGCGCGAGGCGCGGACGCGCACAAAACCCTTGGGAACCTCGAAGCGCGCGGCGTCCGGTAGATAGTCGGTGCAGCCCAGGATTGCGATGCGGCCAGAGGACACCTCGATGCTCGCCTCGACGACGTGGTCGACGTGGTCGACGTGGTCGAAGTGGTCGCCGGCGTCGCACGGCGCCCGGTCGAGAAGCTCGACCGTCACCTCGACGTACATGTTGGCCT